>CAZEWK010000001.1:0-14475 GCA_964515905.1 uncultured Rhodospirillaceae bacterium
TCTCCAGGAATTCCGGAAAATCAACGCGCGATATCCGAGCGGTGACTTGCTTGTTGTGACGTACACGCCCGACGATGATCTTTTCTCCGACCAAGCACTAGAGTCCTTGAAGCAACTCCGTGAAAAGCTCACGAAAGTTAACAGCGTAGCCACAGTTTTCACGATACTTGACGCTCCCTTGTTGAATATTTCTGACCTTCCATTCGAGGAAATGATCAAAGACATACCAAGCCTGGAGAAGACGGGTATTGACCGGGACAGAGCCAAAGATGAGTTGCTCAATAGCCCCATTTACCGTGAGCTCATTCTTAGCGCTGATGGTCAAACCACCGCTTTATTGTTGGAACTGGCAGAGGAGCACCAGTATGCCAATTTACTGCAATCGCGAAATGAACTGAGGAGTAAACAACGAAAAACGGGACTGTCCGTTAAAGAAGCAGAATTACTGGAACGCACAAGTGTTGAATTCGACCAAGTTCATGAGGCTCTAAACAAGCAACGCCACCATGTAGTTACAAAGGTCAGAGAAATCATCAAGCCGTACCGTCAGCACGGTGTAATACATCTGGGTGGTCTACCAATGATTACTGACGACATGGTGACATTTGTCCGCAATGACCTGATTGTCTTCGGCGGGGGAGTTCTGGTGTTTCTCGTCATTGTTCTCACAGCCATTTTCCGGGAAGTGCGGTGGATCATACTCCCACTGCTCAGTTGCTTTTATGCGGGGTTGACTATGATGGGAGTATTGGGATTGATCGGCTGGAAAGTTACCGTGATCTCATCCAATTTCCTCGCCCTCATGCTAATTATCACCATTTCAATGAACATTCATTTGATCGTACGATACCGGCAGCTCAATCGAGATCATCCTGCTGACGATCAGCGGGCGCTGGTTAGAAATACCACACATAAGATGGTTAAACCCTGCCTGTATACAGCACTAACTACCATTATAGGATTTAGCTCGTTGGTTGTGAGCGAAATTAAACCAGTCATTGATTTTGGATGGATGATGAGAGCTGGTTTAGCAGTCACATTTATCACCTCATTTCTACTGTTCCCGGCGTTGTTGATGGTGATAGGAAAAACTGAATCCAACCCCACTTCCGACCGTAGTCAGTTTCTCTTGCCGGTGTACTTGGCGCGTCTGACCGAGAATCACGGCAATAAAATCCTGGTGTTGGCCGTAATTGTGGCTCTCGTGAGTGTGGCGGGCGTGACTCGGTTGCGGGTGGAAAATAGCTTCATCAACTACTTCAGCGTCGACACAGAAATTTATCAAGGTCTCAAACTCATCGATGAGAAGCTTGGAGGCACTACCCCCCTGGAAATACTGATAAAATTCCCAGACGATAATGGGGAATCTGACGACTTCCTGAAGCCCGAGGATCTCGAAGGGCTGACCGAGGAAGAGATACAAATGGAGCTTGAATTTGCGGCTATGGAGCGAGAGTTCGCGGAAAATGCGAACTCACCGGAGTATTGGTTTACTGCATACAAGGTCGAGCTCATTAGAGAGGTGCATGATTATCTCGATGGGCTGCCCGAAATTGGTAAGGTACTCTCCCTGGTTTCGCCTGTCCGGGTTGCAGAAGATTTAGCAGAAGAAGAACTGGACGAATTTGAGTTGGCAATCCTGTATACAAAAATTCCCCCTGAGGTTAGAAAGGCTCTCATCGACCCTTATGTGTCCATCGATGACAATGAGGCGCGGATCGTGGCCCGTCTGCTGGACTCGAAACCGGATCTACGTCGCAATGAGTTGTTGCAGAAAGTGCGCGACGATCTAGAGGGGAAGCTCGGATTTGAAGAGCAGGAAGTGGTCCTCAGTGGGTTGCTGGTACTCTACAACAATATGCTGCAGAGCTTATTTACGTCGCAGATCAAGACAATAGGCGTAGTGATGTTGGGTATTGCGATCATGTTTTTAGTGTTATTCCGGTCAATCAGCCTAGCGATCATTGGCATTCTGCCGAACCTCCTAGGTGCGGCTGTGGTTTTGGGAGTAATGGGCTGGGCGGAAATCCCCATGGATATGATGACTATTACAATTGCTGCAATCACCATCGGTATCGCCGTAGATAATGGTATTCACTATATCTACCGTTTTAGAGAAGAGTATGCGTTTACCCATAATTATGTGGAAACTCTGCATGTTTGCCATTCTAACATCGGCAAAGCGGTATTTTACACAGCTACGACTATTATCTTTGGTTTCTCCATCTTGATCCTCTCTAACTTCATCCCCACCATATATTTCGGCGTATTAATCGCGTCAGCAATGTTCATTGCGTTTTTGGCGGCACTAACAGTATTACCAAAGTTGATTTTACTATGGAAACCGTTTGGCTGATGCTAGATCAAGTAAGCTCAGGGTTTGGAGTGATCTTAAGAGCTGTTGCAGGCCGTCAACTATCTTGTTACTAGGCATTGGAAAAAAGAAGGGAGAATACAAACCGTGAAGAATCTGGCCCCATTAGTTATAGCTTCTTTTATGCTCGGGACGATATATAGCGCGTTACCCTGGGTACCACTTGCCAAAGCAGATGAAGATTTAATTCATGGATGTGTAGAAAAGGTAGCTGAGATATGTCACCTCGATACGCATCGTCACATTATGCGTTATGCATGCGAAAAGAAAATTGACTCGGCGAGACAGTCTCCGAATATAACTGGATACATGGACGATTGGTTCAAGATTCTAAAGACAGGTTGCCATGGTCATATAATGTAGGTTGAGGCGTCTTCGCTCTGATAACTTCATATTGGCGATATCTGACAGGGCAGTTTTCAAAGTGGGTTCGATAGATCCGGGTTCAATTTTCAGTTTAAACCCATGCTGCGAAAGTGGGTGGGGGGTCTGGTAGAGGGAAGATACACTATGTTACTTCAGGGTTCTTGTCATTGCCGTAGCGTAAAGTTCACTGTTGAATCCACGACGCCATATCCCTTCATGCGGTGCTACTGCGAAGTATGCCGTAAAACCCAAGGGGGTGGAGGCTTTGCCATTAATTTAGGTGCTAGGTCAAATACTTTGGTGGTTCGCGGTCGGAGGTCCGTCAGGACTTACAGAGCGAGAGGAAAATCCGTTTCAGGTGGGTCTGACGAGGATGGATTTAGCTATTTGCGTAGAAATTTTTGTGGTGTATGTGGATCTGCGCTTTGGTGTGAGGATCCCCGATGGCCCCATCTAGTCCATCCGTTTGCTTCCGCGATAGATACGAAGCTTCCAAAAACGTCAGAGGTGACCCACATAATGTTGAACTCAGTACCTGATTGGGTCTCTATGAGCAAAGGTAAAAAACACCTATATTTTGATAATTACCCAGACGAATCTATAGAAAACTGGCATCTTCGATGCGGTTTAATTGATGATTAGAGATCGTCCAAAAATTTTACAAACTAGGTGGCTGATATCTTTTAGACGTTGATTTTCAGATTTCTAGCTAGCAACTATTCCGGCCATCAGTGTGGTTATTCCGTTATCTGGGATTGAATTGGTCCGTCAGGTAACTCGAGCCCTGCGACTTGCAGCCCTTTACGGTATCGATCCACTGCTTCTTCTGAAATATGCCATTTTAAGTATGTTTCCGGAGCATATTCTTCGGGCTTTATGTCGGTTTTTTGTAGTTTGGAGATCATCAATTGCGCTTTTTCCTGCAGACCTAGTTGACCATAAGCAGCGGCAGCCAGAGCATAGCTCAAGCCGAATTCAGGCATCATTTTGATTTGTGAGCGCGCTTCGGCCAATGCCGCTTCGTAGTCGCCTTCGCTAAAATATGTCCAGAAAAAAGATTCGTGGAGCCAGCCAGGATAGGACACGCTCAGTGACATTGCCTTGCGCATGAGCGCAAACCCACGCTCCGAATCTCCGGTGAAGGCTAAGTAGTAGCCCATTGTTCCCAGTACGTCGCTGTTGTTGGGGTTCAAAGTGACCGACTTTTCGACTTCCGTGAGGAAAAGGTCGAATTCTCCTAGCCAGAAATAGGCACGGGCTAGTGAAGCATGGGCGATGCCGCTCATTGGATCTAATTCCACAGCCCGGCGACCCGCATTCACGGCACGCTCTAACGGAGCAGGTTGTGGATTATAGCCAGCAATGTGTTCCAGGGCGTATATAAAAGTGAGCCAAGTCCAGGCATCGGCATAGTCGGGATCTGTTTTAACCGCCTGTTCGAGGCAAACGCGTATCTTACCGTGTCCGTCTTCACCTAGAACACTCCGGTAGGCGTAGAGGCGCAGAACACAGTCGTAGGCTTCAAGATTATTGGTCCCTTTCCGTTTTGCTTGCTCGTAATCGGCTCGAGAAATGATCCCGTAGGTGCCTGCGATCATCCCTGCGACTTGTTCTGTGATCTCGTCCTGGATTGCAAAGATATTGCTCGCGCTCAAATCTCTTTCGTAGGTCTCTGCCCATAAATGGTTGCCATCCATTGTATTCAGCAGTTGTACGGTTACCCGCACCATTTCATCGGCCTTGCGCACGCTACCCTCGAGAATGTATTTGGCTCCAAGTTCCCTTCCAATCTCTTGGATATCGGTTGTTTGGTTGTTGTATTGAAAGCTCGTATTCCGTGGGAGTACCTTGAGATTGGGAAAGCGGGTGAGAGCCGTGATAATTTCTTCCGTAACTCCATCTGCAAAGTAATCTTGTTCAGGATCGCCACCAAAATTGCTGAATGGCAAAACGGCGATGGATGGTTCTTCGGCAATTGGAAGGCTCTCCACTTCAATCGGCTCAACTTGGGTCTTGGCCGGAGCGACTGCTGTGTCGGGTCCTGGTTCCCGAATCCCCAGCCAGATGACTGCTCCTATGGTTGCTAACGCGATGATTCCTCCACCTGTGAGCAGAGAGAGCTGCAAACTAGGCCTTTTGGATCGTGCTTCGGGAGGTACAGTCTTTGCATTTGTTTCGGAACGTACCCGGTACACATTGATCGGTTTAGCAATATTCTTGACTTGCTGTTCGCCAAGAAAGTCGAAACCAAACTCAATTTTACCTTCAACAGCGTCGTAAACTGAACTAGAAATGCAAATGCCGCCGTCGTCATCGGCGAGGGCTTCCATGCGTGCAGCGATGTTCACCCCGTCGCCGTATATCGTCCCATCTTGTTCCTCTAGAACGTCGCCAAGATTGATACCGATGCGGAAATGCATCCTTCGTTCGTTTTGCAACTCAGCGTTTCGTCCTTCAATATTTGCTTGGATTTCGACACCGGCCTGAACAGCTTCAACCGCACTCGGGAACTCAGCTAGGATGTTGTCACCCGGAGCATTAACAATACGGCCTGAATGCTGGTCGATGACACGGCCTATAGCAGCCCGATATTCCTTTAATGTGGTTACAGTAGCGGCCTCGTCCTCATGCATAAGGCGCGAATATCCGACTACGTCAGCACTCAAGATGGCGGCGAGTTTACGTTTAGCTTCTGCCATGGAGTTCTCCTAAATCAAAGCCTATGACTAATCTGACATAGCCTCAAGAACGCAGTCTGGTTTGTGTAGTATACATGTAATGGTAGCAATTGATTACTCTCGCTTTACGTTGAGCCCATAAATTTTGTCGCTCCAGTTAGCAAATATTTTCAGATTTGGAGCAACTTGGGGCCAACAACGTGTTTCGGTTCACCAGCAAGGTGTTAGATTCTGTCAGATTGGATAAACTTGAGGTAGGCGATGAGGTGTTGGTCTTGTGGGTATGGTTAGGGGACGTGCCTTTGGAAATAGCTACAAGGATTTTTCTTCTAGGACCGATTGGCAATGCCATTTCCTTCAGATCATCTTCCGTTAAATAGGGGAGGGTTTCGAGGTCAATTTTTTGTGACTCAAAAATTTGGCTGTATTCCCCTAGCCCTAGATTTTCTAACCAATCTCCAATCTCGCCCACGGCTTTCTCCTTTCGTTCGGAAACCCTGCACGAGGAATACCTTGTCTCACAAATTGTTAACAGTGTTTCTGTTTGGCCTGTATTTAACGGATCCCTATTACCGATTTTAATCAGTTCCTGTATTTTGTACTCTGTCCTACAATTTTTATTCGTAGCTTGAGATCAAGGAGAATTTTCAGTGCCGTTTTTTGAACGTGATGATGTTCGAATTTATTACGAAATTCATGGGCAAGGATTTCCATTATTACTGCTTGCGCCCGGTGGCATGCGGTCGTCCATCCCTATCTGGGAAAATGTACCCTACAATGCAGTTAAACGGTTGTCCTGCGATTATAAAGTCATTGCAATGGACCAACGAAATGCCGGGAGATCAACTGCGCCCATCAAGGGTACCGACGGTTGGCACGTATATGCGGAGGACCAGGTTGCTCTGATCCAACATCTCGGGGTTGATAGATTTCATGCTGTAGGTATGTGCATTGGCGGGCCTTTCATAATGGGGTTGGTTGATGCAATTCCTGAGCAACTAGTATCGGCCGTCATGCTTCAACCGATAGGGTTTGATGACAATCGAAAGACCTTTTTTGATTTGTTCGATGGCTGGGCAGAAGCGATCAAACCTTTACACCCTTCAATGACCGAAAACGGTTGGGTCAAATTTAGGTCAGCAATGTTTGGCGGTGATTTTCTCTTCAATGGCTCCGAAGAGTTTGTCACCGACTGCCCAATTCCGCTCCTCGTTCTAATGGGGGAAGACATCTATCATCCGGAAGTGACGTCTCGGAGAGTGGTTGAGCTTGCCCCACTTGCCACTCTCGTTGAACATTGGCAAAGCCCGAAAGACGCGGAATTTGCAAGCGCGACAATTGCTTCATTTCTTGCGGCGCATACGTAACACAGTACATCTAAGACCGTTGGTATCTGATTAGGTCTCTATGGAAAAATTATAGTCAACTTTACTTAGTTTGTTAACATAACGGTAGGGCCGGGGTTGGAAAGACGGTAAAACGGGACGCAAGTGGCCGATCCATAAGTGACCCCCGCTAGGTATTATATTTCCGATTTTTTATAGAAGTCTCAAAAAACTTTACTTACATCCCATTAATAGAGGGGACGGGACAATGATTGAGGTAAACGGCACGGCGCATGTCATCCTGACGGTCAGCCAGTGGGAGGAGGCACGTGAGTTTTATGGATGGTTCTGTCCATTCCTTGGTATGACGAAGGTGTATGATGGAAACAATTTTCTCTATCATGTGGGTGGCCGGACAGCACTTGGTATTCAGCGGTGCTCGGAGGAATTTATAGGCGAGTCCTTTCAACAGAACCGAGTGGGTTTGCACCATTTGTGCTTTCGAGCTCGAAGTCGTGAAGACGTTGATACGGCGGCTGTGTTCTTGCAGGAGATGGGTGCGTATATTGACCGGGGTCCGATGGAAGGCAATTGGGCACCCGGATATTATTTTTTTGTTTTCGAAGATCCCGATGGCATCCGGCTTGAGATTAACTACATCCCAGGCAAGGGCGTACTAACGGGCGACAAACCACTAGCCCTCAGCGACGATCCTGAATGGAATCAGAACGCCTGACTCTGTATTTTTGGTGCTTCTATTAATATGACAACGATACATAGTTAGATTCACTAGTATTGGTCCTTAGAAGGCAGCCGATTCGGTTTCCAAGGAATTACCCTAAGCCCTACATTTAGCAGGTGGATGTATTTTTAGGTTGCACTTGGTTCACGTGGTAGCTTCGATTAATCTCATAGATCCATATAATTAACGAGTGTTGCAATGACCGTCGATGTCGAGAATTTTAATCACAGACGCAACGAAGAACGCTGGAACCGCGTCTCAGTCGGAGATGTTATCGAACGAATGACGTGGAATGAGCCCGACAAGCTCGCGCTTATTGCAACGCCCGAAGCGACGGTTGATTCGATGTACGCTCGGTTGACCTATGTTCAGGCTAATACGATTATCAATCGTATTGCTAACGCCTTGTTATCGCTAGGTCTTCCACCATCCTCTCGGATTGCCATGTTGTGTGAAAACTCCAATGAAGCCTTGTTAGCGAAGATCGGTGTAGCCAAGGCAGGATTGGTTGCGGCTCCTATAAACGTCATGATGGCTCCGGACGTTATTGCTGAGGCGTTCCAAAGGGTTGACGCTCAGCATGCGATTGTTGACCAATCTATTTGGGGTGAACTCGGCACAGGAGTGTTATCGGATGAGGTGAAACCCGTTCTGTCAATCGGTAGTGTCGAAGGCGGTTCAACGCCAAACTTTGACCAGTTCATCGTTGGTCAGAGTCCCGATGAACCCGACGTAACGATCCACGGGGATGACATCTGGGAAATTTTGTTTACCTCGGGTACAACGGCAAGCCCAAAAGCCGTGATGATCTCCCACACCAGTACATATATGGCTGCCTATAGTCACGCGTTGAGTATGACGCGGGGCCTTAGTCATGAAAGTGAAATTCGAGCGGGTGTTTTCACTCCTATGGTTTTTCATATTGGCGATCAACTTTGTGTTTTTGGACCGTTGGTTTGTGGCGGTACCGTTGTCATGGGTCGGAAGCCTCGTGGTCCGGAAATGGCGCGCGCGATTACTGACGAAAAAATCACCTGTTTATTTGGTGGTTCACCACAATTTGTTGAAGGGCTAATCTCCGAAGTTGAAACTCAACCATCAATCTATGATTTATCCAGCCTTGGGGTCATGTGGTTTGGTTGGGCTCCTCTTGCCCCCACTTCTTTGGCCGCGTTCCGTGCCCTATGCGGTCCTCAGCTCAAAGTCTACGAAATGATTGCTCAGACTGAGGCCATCGCTGGCCACCGTTTCTTTATCGATCGTCACCTTGATAGGTACTTAAGCGAAGCACCGGCGATCAATCACGTTGGAAAACCAAGTCCAATCATGAGTAGTACGGTCTTTGATGAAGATGGCAACGATCTCCGTGGCCAGATTGGGTTTGCGGGTGAAGCAGTCTACCGCACACCGGCAATGTTCTCGGGTTACTACCGAGATCGCGAAGCCACAGAAGACGCAGTACGGGGGGGCTGGTTCCACTCTGGTGACAGCTTTGTCTATAGTGATGGAGAAATCCGGTTGATGGTGGACCGCTACAAGGACATCGTGAAGTCTGGTGGGGAAAATGTCTCCAGCATACGGGTCGAGGCTGTGCTCCAACAACACCCGGCGGTCGCTCGCGCCGCTGTGGTGGGAATGCCGGATGACCGATGGGGAGAAATAGTCACTGCCTGCATTTTACAAAATCCAGGGTCCACCTTTAAAGAGTCAGAAATCATTTCCTTTGCCCGCGAACGTCTTGCTGGATTCGAAACCCCAAAACGCATTGTGGTTATGGATGAATTTCCAACTACTGTTGGCGGGAAGGTATTGAAATACAAATTGCGGGAGGCGCTTTTGACCTAACCCGACCCAACGAGTTCGTCCTAGAACGTTAGCGACACCGTGATCTCACAATAGATAAGTGTGCGTGATGAAATTCCAAAAGATCGGCGAGAATAATTCCTAATTCGACGGCATTTGAATTTGCTACTAGAACACAATTCCAGTTGTTCTATGGTCATAAAAGGGTGGGTGAAGGAGTACTGTCAGGAATGGTCGTGCCGACGAACAGAAAATTGTGATCGGTTTTCTAATAGAATTTTCCCCACAGATTCAAAATGGGAGTCGCGTGACTGGATTTGTTGTGACAATGTGTGAATATCGCGGAATCGTCGTTGCAAGAGACTGTCAGAAAAAATTGAGTCGATGCCGGCTTGTTTGTAAACCCAATCAGCAACTTCAATTGCGTTATGAATGGCATTACTCGCTGCTAGGCGCAGCCGAGCCTGGTCCGTGGTAGTAATAACCAAGACCGACTTTGCTCTCTCATAAATTTCGCCAAGTGTTTCAGAAGCATACGCGCGAGAGGAACCTAGTTTCGCTTCCGCTTTAGCGAAACCAACTTGTATAGCAGTATCGTTAGAGAGTTTGCTGGAGCCGCGTGACTTTTTGTTATGGGTTAGTGTGTTAAACGCATCCAACATTCCGCTTGCTAATCCCAAGGCGACTCCCGCTACACCGATCGCGTACAACCCTTGCATCGGAAAAGCATAGAGAGGTCCGGAATTTCGCCGTGACCCGGGATCATCTCGCGTTCCGGTGTAGTCATCGGGCACAAATAAGTTCTCAACACTATATGAATCAGATGCAGTCCCACGCAGACCGATGGTATCCCATGTATCGATTAGCGTGGCTTTTTCAACAGGAAACAGCATAGTACGTGTAGCTGGGTGACCGGCAGCATTTAAACATGGATTTCCATCTGATCCTCTAACACGGCAGTGCAGTCCCATCCAGGTGGCGTCGCGACAGCCGCTGGCGAAACCCCAACGGCCACTGATGCGGTAGCCACCAGATTCCAATTCTGCAATGGAATCGTTTGGAGGTCCCCAGGCGACAATGGCATTGGCTGGTGAAAAAATATTTCGCGCCGCAGCAGGAGGGAGATGTGGTGCGATTAAGGCGGCACTGTTGCCAACAAATAAATTCCATGCGACCGACCCATCGCTACGAGCTATTGTCTCAATTGCACGTAGGTAAGTTGCTGGATCCACTTCGTCACCATCGATGCTACTTGGCAGGAACATGCGATATAGTCGTGCGTTGTGCAGTTTGGCGAGTAGGTCTGCCGGTATGCGTCGAGTCCGTTCAATGTTGTCCGCCGCTGCGGCAATGGAATTGCACACTTCTACGGTGTGCACCAGTGGATCCTTGTTTGTTTTCATCATACAGCGTGGTTGTTACTACAAATAAATTGGGAATGGTGCCAAAGGCCCGCCGTTAATCTTATCAATGCTCAATACTAACTCGGTCATAGCACGAAGTTGGAAATAACAAAACATTCCTATGCTAGTGGTGTGTTTCCGGTATAACGGCATTTATTTTATAAATACTAATGCTGTTCTAGGTAGTTTTTTGTTTCGAAAGAATCCGGCCTTCTAGGCGCTCTATAAGCGAATATTTATGTTACCGTATTCGTCCAATACGGCTGACGCCCCGGGTGGTATTAGGCAGGTTGCATCGTACTCTTCCACAATGACGGGTCCATCAACGTCCTGCGAGAGGCTTGCTCGATCAACAACAAGCGCTTCTTTCCAGCCTTCCGCAGGGCCAAAATATGCTTTGCGTACCTGTTTCGGTGGAGAGGTCGCTAAATCAGGTGTCAAAAGATCGGGGACTCTTTCTCCCTCACGAATACCCTGTCCCACAAGCTCAATATTAACTAGCTCCACAAGTTCTTCTGGCCCTGCGCGATGACCGTACGTCCGCTCGTGTTCTGCTCCAAATGCCTCTTCCAATGTGGCCACTACGGAAGAGTTAATTGGTTCGTTGCGCACTGGGACAGTCAGTTCAAAAATTTGACCGTAGTAGTGCAAATTTGCCGTTCGGGACAGTCTAATGCGCTCTTTAGGAAAACCATCTCCTTGGAGTTGTTTAATCGCTTGGTCCTCGAGCTCTAGCCAAGCTTGTTGGAGTTCTTGGGGATCCGTTGTTCGGAGAATCCTTCTCAATGTTCGAGAGTAGTGATGTTCTATATCCGCGTAAAGCAGTCCGAATGAAGAAAAAAGACCAGGCGTTGGTGGAACAACGATCTGTGTCATGCCCAATGCCCGAGCCATTGTCGCCGCAAACAGGGGACCATTGCCGCCAAACGCAAAGAGCGTGTATCGTCGAGGATCTCTCCCGCGTTCGCTGGAGACAGCTTTTATGGCTCGAATCATATTTGCTGCCACAATTTGATGAGAGCCATAGGCGGCTCGTTCTAATTCGAGCCCCATGGGTGTCGCAATTTTCTCCATAATTGCTTTTTGGCTGAGTTCGGCGTCGATCTGCACTGCCCCACCCACTAAATGTTTGGGGTTAAGATAACCAAGCACCACATTAGCGTCTGTGACCGTTGGTAATTGGCCGCCCAGACCGTAGCATGCTGGGCCGGGTTGAGCGCCGGCGCTTTTTGGGCCCACTAACATGGCGCCACCTGGATCGATCGAAATGATGGATCCTCCGCCCGCCCCGACTTCGGCTAAGTCAATGGCTGGAACCTTTAGGCGATAACCAGCTCCAGTTAAGAGCCTTGAGCCCGCCATGATTCCTGCTCCAACACTGAAATCCACAGCTCGGGAGTATTCACCATGCTCAATAAGTGAAGCCTTTGCGGTGGTTCCTCCCATGTCGAATGTTACAACGTCGCCGAGTTCCAATTTACCAGCCAAGGCATGTGCACCCACCACACCACCTGCTGGACCAGATTCTATTATGTGGCAAGGCAGTTCCATGGCGCGTTGAGCAGTGGTTAGTCCCCCATTTGATTGCATAAGTAGTAAGGGAGCAGTCAATTTGGATGACCGAAGGTTAGATATCAGGGAATTCAAATACTGGTTTACGATAGGCAGAAGATAGGCATTGATTACTGTGGTCGATGTTCTCTCGTACTCCTTTATTTCGGGAAGCACATCAACGCTCAGACAATACGCAAAGCCAGGGGCTTTCTGTTCTATTATTTGTCCTATAATTCTTTCGTGATCAGGATTTGTGAAAGAATTTATAAGGCACACTGCTATGGTTTCGACATTTGCTTTCAAGAGATCATCCACGGCTTCAGCTACCTGTCTTTGGTCGATGGGATGTTCCACGTTACCTTTTGCGTCGATCCGTTCACCTACGCCTAGGCGTAAATGACGTGGTACCAGTGGTGGTGGTTTCTCCCAGCCAATGTCGTAGAGTCTTGGCATACGCAAAGTTCGTAATTCTAAAACGTCCCGAAATCCCTTCGTTGTTATTAAACCCGTAGACGCGCCCTTCATTTCTAGTATGGCGTTGGACGCGATTGTTGTTCCATGTAGGATTTCTTCCACATTCTCAGGACTAACGTTAGTTTGAGAAAAGATTTCTCCTAAGTTATCTACTATAGCGTCTGCATAATTATCCACAGTCGAAGATACTTTTTTTGTATAAATGGTCCCGTCCGGTGCTAAAAACACGATGTCGGTGAAAGTGCCGCCTATATCGATACCAACACGAAACTTATTTGCTCCGCTCACGTTTCTCGACCTCCCTGGCGATGCTGTTGTGGCGGCTCGAAGGGCCTTGGTTGTGTTACCGTTGGTGTGGGTTTTTGCCGTTTCTTAGCTATTGTGGAACGAACCGCTTTCGTTTTTTCCTCATTTAATTGACCGCTTTGAGTGTCGATACAAACCCCATAGTCTCGCTTTGCACCGTCTATGGTCACATAGCCATCCCTGACGTCGGCAAGGACCTTATCAACCGGGCGTTCCATGGGATCTCCCCAACCGCCACCACCGGCCAATTCATGCCTAAACACGTCGCCATACTTGATATTCATTATTAATTTTGCGTCTAGGGGTAAAGCATGTGGACCAGGGTTTAAAATATTGTTGGATGGTTTTCCGGGTTGGCCACCATACAGCCCATAGGGTGGAACAGAACGGCGGTCTGAACGCACTTGCAAAACTGCTTCCTCTTCCAGGAAACGATATTCTCTGCAATACGGCACTCCCCCTCTGAATTTTCCAGCGCCAGCTCTGTCCGGAAGAAATTCGTATGCTCGGACCTGTAATGGGTTTTCGGCCTCGATTACTTCCACGGACTGGGAAGCCATGTTGGCAAACATGTTGGAATTCCCTTGAACTCCGTCGGCCCAAGGCCGACCACCCCAACTTCCGCAAGTAAAATCTACAAAGATGAATGGCTTTAATGACTTATCGTATCCACCTATAGATATGCCGCTATTGCCGCCATCCGAGGCAGCGAATACTCGATCGGGAAGCATCATGGCTAGTGCTCCAAAAATACAGTCACCCATACGAAAACCAGTGAGGCCGCGAGCTGCGCAGGCCGCGGGTGGAACCATATTAACTATTGAACCAGAAGGGGCGGTTACTTCTATTACCCTGAACATACCATCATTTGTTGGTATTTCTCCCGGTAGAATAGATCGGATGGCAGCGTAGGAAACTGCTTTGGTAAAGGATAGGGTGCAATTTATAGCCCCTTTTACCTGATTTGATGTGCCGGACCAGTCTACTTTAATAGCGTCGTTTCTCTTAGTTACGGTACAATGCAGTCGAATTAATTTCCCTCTGTCTATGCCGTCGTCGTCAATGAAGTCTTCGAATGCCCACTCCCCATCAGGGAGTTCCGATATAGCAGCCCTTGTTAACCGCTCTGCATAGTTGGTGACCTCAGCCATATAGTGCCGAGTTTCCTGTATTCCATATTCTGCCAATAAGTTTTTGAACTGGTCTTCGGCGATCGAACACGCTGCTAATTGAGCCCGTAAGTCTCCAAAGACTTGCACAGGTATACGCACGTTGGTTTCTAGAAGTTTCCAAAGTGTCTCGTTAGGGATGCCTCGCTCGGATAGTTTGAGAGGTGGAATTCTAATCCCTTCCTGGAATATTTCTGTGGAGTCCGATGCATTTGATCCAGGTACCCGGCCGCCGACATCTGCTTGGTGGCATATTGTTGCAGCGAAAGCAATTCGTTCAC
>CAZEWK010000002.1:0-26153 GCA_964515905.1 uncultured Rhodospirillaceae bacterium
TACGTATCAACAAAGGACGTATCTGAAAAAATGGTCCTAGCTTCAGAGGGATATGATATCCCTACGGTAATATCCCACTATCAAAACAACGATTATTGGACGAATGCCGGCCCCCCACCAGGAGTTCTTTATAATTATCCAGGTCGTGGTGATGAGAAACAAATAATAGCGGGATACCCAGCTCCACCTCGGGCGGCTGCTCAAGTTTATGCCCAGACCCTTCTACCAACCTTGGTTGCCCGGGTCACTCAAGGAGGAGAATCCTTTGACGATGCTATCGATTGGGCTGCGAATGAGGCTGAGGTGATGTCACGATGATCGGGAACGTTTCTATCTCCGTTCTGTGGGGGGCATTTTTACGTAGAAGCCGTTTTTTTAGATCTTTATGTGCTAAATAAAAGTTTTTTTTGGATTTGATTTGAACACGTTTTAAGCGAGGGAAAAATGAAACAAACTACGGTTGTTGCTGCGGCATTAGGCCTTATTCTTGGTTTGGTAATAGGCATCTTTGCTTTGTCCCCTGGATCGGATACAGCGGTTTCTGTGGGGGAAGAGACAGCTGGTTCCGAAGTGGCGGTTGCAAAGCCTGTTCGTTGGAAGATGGCCAGCAGTTTTTCCGGGAACTTAATATTACTTGGTACTCAAGGACATTTTGTTGAAGAGCGGGTGAAAGTATTATCTGGAGGAACGATGGAACTAAGGTTCTTTGATCCAGGGGCACTTGTACCAGCACTTGAGATTTTTGATGCAGTTTCAACCGGTTCGGTTAATGCAGGTTGGACGGGTTCTGGCTATTGGGCGGGTAAGGTGCCAGCCTTGCAATTTTTTACGGCGGTTCCTTTTGGTCCAGACGCTGGTGAAGGTTTGGCGTGGATGTATTATGGCGGGGGGCTTCAAATGATGCAGGAGATTTATGCCCGTTTCAATATTTACTCACAGCCTTGCAGCCTTATTTCTCCGGAAGGATCTGGATGGTTTACGAAAGAAATCAATTCAGTGGAAGACTTGAGGGGTCTCAAGATGCGGTTCTTTGGCCTGGGAGCAAAGGTTATGGAAAAACTCGGTGTTTCCACACAGTTGTTAGCTGCGGGGGATATTTTTCCAGCACTTGAACTGGGAACTATTGACGCCACCGAATTTTCTAACCCCGCAATTGATTTAGACTTAGGATTTCATCAAGTTGCCAAGCATTACTATTTTCCGGGTTGGCATCAACCCATGAGTATGATTGAACTAATGATAAATTTAGATGATTGGAATAGCCTTAGCGTTACGCAACAGGAAATTATTAATGCGGTATGTAAGGAAAGTCTGCTCCAGGGGTTTGCGCACGGAGAGGCAATCCAATTTTCGGCTTTACAGGAACTACAATCAAAGGGTGTAACTGTACATCGATGGAGTCCTGAAATTATGGAATCACTGGAGACGGCCTGGAACGAAGTTGTCGAAGACGAAGCGTCAAAGAATGAGGAGTTTGCACGTGTTTGGAATTCTTTAAAAGAGTTTCGAAAAGGATACAAAATTTGGGGTGATCTAGGCTACTTAGACTGAGTGCAAATTGGACAACTATAAGGAAACGTAGCTAATATAGTTACTAGCTGTAGAAGATACGAGGTCATTCAGAAGGTAGTGGGGAAACCTTAACATTAATATGAGGCAATTGTTGTATGCTTAGGGCAAGTGATATCGAAAAATATAGGGAGGAGGGGTATTTAGTCCCTGATTATCGAATACCCGGCGAATTTTTGGATGGAATTAGCTTGAAGGTTAGTGAATTCTTATCGGAACATCCAGAGTTTCGGGACAACTGTCCGGCATTACTGCGACATGACATTACTTTTTCCGAGTTTTGTTTTGTGCCTGGTATTTTGGATATGGTTTGTGAATTGATTGGGCCAGATGTTGCCTTATGGAATATGAGCTTATTTGGGAAGCCAGCACACAATGGAAAAGCTACGCCATGGCATCAAGACGGAGAGTATTGGGCCGTGCGACCTCTTGCGACCTGCTCTGTCTGGATTGCGATCGATGATTCAACGACTGAAAATGGTTGTTTGCAAGTTATCCCAGGTTCGCACCGATCCAGAACCTTAGCTGCGCACCAGCATAACCCGAGCGAGGATATAACTCTACACGAAGAACTACAAAGTAGTGAGTTGGACACATCAAAGGCTGCCAACATAATATTGGAACGTGGCCAAGTGTCCCTGCATGATGTCTATTTAATGCACGGCTCAAAGCCCAACCGGTCAAATAAGATGCGGCGCGGAATGACTATGCGGATGATGCCAACCACTTCTCATTATGATAGGGCAGTCGCTGACGAAATGCATCAGAGGCGTGCGGGGACATATGGTTCAAAGCTAAATTTCGCGGATAACCCTGTATTTCTGTTGAGGGGTGTCGACCGTTCCGGAAAGAACAAATTTACAGAGGCGACAATGTAAGTTTGCGCTGAATTAAGATTTCATCTCACTCGCTTTAGTCGCATCCGTATTCTATACAATTACACTGAGCTAAATTTGGAGGAGTCATGTCAGATACCCGTGCCAATCGTACTTATCGTTCTCAAGAGTGGTTTGATAATCCGAATAACCCGGGGATGACTGCCCTCTACATTGAGAGATATTTAAATCAAGAATATACGCGTGAAGAGTTGCAGGCAGGACGGCCTGTAATTGGAATAGCGCAGACTGGTTCCGATATTTCCCCTTGTAACAAGATACATGTTTTTCTTATGGATCGAATTAAAGCAGGTATTCGAGATGGTGGAGGAATCCCAATGGAATTCCCAGTCCACCCAATTCAGGAAACTGGGAAACGTCCAACTGCAGCGTTGGATCGTAATCTCGCCTACCTTTCGTTAGTTGAGGTGTTGCACGGCTACCCTATCGATGGGGTCGTGCTTACGACCGGTTGTGATAAAACAACTCCGGCTATGTTAATGGGGGCCGCGACAGTTGATTTACCAGCGATCGTTCTTTCCGGTGGACCTATGCTAGATGGCTGGTGGAAGGGTGAGTTAGCCGGATCTGGTATGATTGTCTGGGAGAGCCGTAGATTGTTGGCGGAAGGGAAGATTGACCTAGACGAATTCATGTCCAGAGTA
The DNA here is from genome assembly GCA_964515905.1 of uncultured Rhodospirillaceae bacterium. GTDB lineage: Bacteria > Pseudomonadota > Alphaproteobacteria > UBA7887 > UBA7887. The sequence continues at coordinate 3,110 of CAZEWK010000002.1, forward strand.
TGTGCTTCCGCCCCTTCACTCGGACACTGCAATACTATGGGTACTGCATCAACGATGAATGCTATGGCTGAGGCACTTGGTATGAGTCTTCCGGGTTGTTCCGCTATTCCTGCTCCATTTCGTGAGCGGATGGCTATGGCGTATGCTACTGGGAAACGGATTGTCGGGATGGTGGAGTCAGATCTGAAACCTTCAGACATCTTGAGTAGGGCCGCGTTCGAAAATGCGATAGTCGTGAACTCGGCCATTGGTGGTTCCACGAACGCGCCGCCGCATCTGCAGGCTGTGGCAAGGCATGCAGGAGTACAGCTAGATATTACAGATTGGCAAACCCATGGATTTGAAGTCCCGTTGTTGGTGAACATGCAGCCGTCTGGGAAGCATCTAGGAGAGTCATTTTATAGGGCTGGTGGTGTCCCTGCTGTAATGGGCGAGTTAGCGGCGGCGGGTAAATTAAATTTAGATGCAGCAACGGTTTCTGGCGTGCCAATTGGCGAACAAATCGCAGAAATGCGTAGTAGTGATCTTGATGTTATCTGTTCGTATGACGAACCTTTGAGGCAGAAAGCTGGATTGCTCGTGCTATCGGGAAACCTTTTTGATAGTGCATTAATGAAAACGTCTGTGATATCTGCTGATTTTCAGAAACGTTTTTTATCAACCCCTGGCGAAGAGGGAGTGTTTCGGGCAAAGGCGGTCGTCTTTGAAGGACCCGAGGATTACCATGAACGGCTCAACAATCCAGAATTGGAGATTGATGACCATACAATACTCTTTATACGAGGAGTAGGCTGTGTCGGTTATCCCGGATCCGCTGAAGTAGTAAATATGCAGCCGCCGGATGCTGTTATTAAGTCAGGAATCGATCATCTCCCGACGGTTGGGGATGGACGGCAGTCTGGAACATCAGAAAGTCCATCCATACTTAATGCTTCGCCGGAAGCTGCTGTAGGCGGCGGCCTTGCTTTATTAAAAACTGGTGATGCAGTGTGTCTTGACTTAAACGCCCGGACGTTAAATGCGGATGTGGATCCCGACGAGTGGGAGAAGCGTCGGAAAGCATGGGTTCCCCCGGACCTCACTAATCAAACGCCATGGCAGGAAATTTACCGAAACAACGTTGGACAACTTGCGGATGGTGGATGTTTGGAGTTGGCTACCGCATACCACAAGGTTGCTAAAGATTTGCCAAGGGACAACCATTAGCTGAAGTGCTTTCGATGAGTTTGTGTTTTAAATTTTTGGTCCACTATTTTCTATTTCTGCATAGCAAGGCAGTAGTTTAGATTTGGACACGAGTAAGTCTAAAGAAAAGGATACAAGTTATGGCAAGTCATGCAACGGGAGACGGGTCGATTCCACCAAGGGACGTGGCAAAGAAAGGGTTGAAAAGAATTATGACCCTTGGCGGTGCGTATGGTACTCGGAACTATACCGTTAAGGACCTAAGGGATCAAAAAGGAGTGAAAGTTCTTGTAGAGACTGTTCCATTTACTCCGGAAGAAGCGGCCGCGGCAGAAGAGGCAGGCGTCGACACCATGAAAGTGCGCTTTGATCCCTCAAATCCCGAACCAGCCATTGCGATGCGTAGCGCTGCTCCAAACACGTTTATGGCTTTCTCGGTGCCTTTAGTCGCTGCTGCGAGTGAAACGGAAGCGGTTCGACTCGCATATAAGGCGATGGTGGTAGGGGCGGATGCTATTATGTGTCAGTGGAGTCCCCGGTTTATCAGTGCCGCAACAGAGGCTGGAGTTCCCGTACAGGGCCATGCTGGGTTAGTCCCTAGAAGAAGTACTTGGACAGGAGGTTTGAAGGCTGTTGGAAAGACCGTCGAAGAGGCATTATGGGTCTACCAAAAAATTAAAGAATTTGAGAGTGCTGGGGCCTATGCAGTTGAAGTAGAGGTTATACCGGAGGAACTCCTTGCTGCTATTAGCAAACGCACTACGCTCCTAACTTCATCGATTGGTGCTGGAAGCGGTGGAGACATGCAATTTCTGTTTGCTGAGGACATTCTTGGTAATAATCCTCCTCCCTACCCGCGTCACTCCAAACAGTATCGTGAACTTTATAAACTAAAACAGGAGATGCAGGCACAGCGTATTAGTGGTTTTAAAGAGTTTGTTAATGATGTCAAAAGCGGCAAATTTCCTGGTCCAGAACATGTTATCCGTGCCGAAGAGGGATTAGTTGATAAATTTGTAGAAGCACTAAATACAGGTAAATAATTTACTCCACAGCTGCGTCAATGAAATTTGGTTTCCTACCCTCGCATGATCCCCTCTAATTCGTTTTCTGCCCAAGATATGGCTTCGTCAAATGTTTCGCCTCCCTGGGTGACGCGTGCTACTAAGTTTCCGAAAAGTCCTTGCACCGTTATTTGTGAGGCGATTTCCGGTGGGGCGGGATAGCCAGCGGAAATCCGTTGTTCCTCTCCCCGGACAGGATAATTGTATAGAGTCCCTTTAGGAGGGCCCGATTGTGCCCATACATCGTTGTTCTGGTAATGCGAGTTAATGACAGGGATATCAAATCCTTGAGAAGCTAGCACGAGCTGGTCAACAACGTGCCGGTTGGAGACATAACGCAAAAGATCTTTGCCTGCTGAAATGTTCTCTGAGAAATTCCACACTCCCCAGAAGAAGGGGACATCGGCTCGAAAGCTACCCATCGGTCCAGCCGGCGTATCGTGATGCCATAATTGCTCTGCCACGGCAGGCATGTCCCTGTTAGACACCGCCCAAATACTTGGAGGATTAACGGTAGTGGATCCTCTGCCGGATATCATAAACCGATTGTTGCTTGCGTCATCCCAAGCATAGACACTATCAGGCATAAACTGTGTTAAGCGGGACAGATATTCGAGAACGTTACGGATTTCGTCTGAATTTACAGTCACTTCACCATCTCGGTTTACAAATTCGGCTCCGTAGGCAGAAAATAAGGCTGCGAGCCAATTGGTTCCGTCTGGTGTCGGAGATATAGCGGCTCCAAAAGGATGACCCGCCAGATGTAATTGCTCCGCAGCCTTCAGGAATGCTTCGTAGGTCCATCCATTGACCAGTTCGGGATCACGGTTCGCATGGGGCGGGAAAATTTTCGTCAAGTCTACACCGGCATGGGCTTTGTACAGATCTAGTCTGGATACACTAGCGAGGTTGGGGGAGGCACTTGGCGATGGCGCAGCACGCCAAACTCCGTCAAGTTGAGCTAGAAAATATGCAGACGGCGTCAATGGGCCGTGAGCCGAAATAATATCCGTAACTATATCATCTACTGGCTCAAGGGAGCGACGAAACATAGACGTGTAATATGTCGGTAAGGAGAAGACGTCGTGGCCGGTTCGAGCTCGGCGTTCAGCTTGTGCAGTCAGCAGCAATTTGTTCCCGATCGATGTGATAAAATCGATTGTTACCTCCACACCGTTGGCCTTTCCCCAATCTTCACAAATTGATCGGAGCACGTCATTCACACCGGGTACCCAATGGTCCCAAATTCCTAACGACAGTTTTCCAGCGGAGTGGCTCGATTTGATGTACGGGAATGCGACGGTTGCGGCACCTGCTGCGGTGAGCTGCAGGAACTTTCTCCGATTGGAGTGTGAGCTTTTCACAATAGTCCCCTTTTCTTGCTATTTTAACTTTGTTGAATTGATTCCTATATCGTTACAAAACTCATATTGTTGATCCAAGTTGGTATCAAAATTCTCTTCAAAACGTGTTGTGTAAAGGCTTCATGAAATGCCACGAATTATCTGCTGCGACCGTGAACGAAAATCCCGACGATATAAAACAACCGTTACCCAGGTTGTAGCAATTAAGAACGCTGCGGGATGCACAACCCACGCAAGTGCTGCAAGAGCAAAATAATATGCCCGTAGTCCACGGTTAAAGTGGCGTGATGCTAGATTTGCAATTTTTCCAGCGCGTTCTGCCTGGTCTTCAGCATCTGTATCTATATTTGTACTGCTCGGAACGGCGCCTATTAAAACAGCACAATACGTATTCAGTCGGTAGGCCCAAACAAATTTAAAAAATGCAAATACGAAAATTAGCAATAGAAGAAGTATTTTCAGTTCCCACTCCAGTCTGGAGGTCTCTCCAATGAGTGGAAGGGAAGAGAGAACGGCGATCGCTTTTTCTGTCGCCCCAAGCGACGCTACTAGACCGCCAACCGCAAGGATACTGGCCGATGCGAACATAGCTATTCCACTTTGAAGATGGTTTAGAATTAGGGCGTCGAGCATACGCATATCCCGCCCCAACATTTCGGTCATCCAACGGCTTCGATGCTCATTCATAATTCCCATAACGGAAATATGTTTGAGGCGGTCACTATCTGCTATTAGGGTGTAACCCATCCAAGAAATAAAAAACCATATAATTGCGACCGTATCGAGGGGTGTAAGCAAGGAAATCATATAGGTTATACTCCCAGACTTCTCATAATATTAGGCCTGTCGCCCAGTTCTCGCCATTGCCAAACTAGATACTTGTTCGTATTAGTCTCCTCGCCGCTGACAGTCCAGTGTAGAATCTTCGGTCCTAGTGGCAACCGAAAGGGAAGTCCATTTCCATGTCAGCTAACGTAATAATTTTCTGCAATAGTTCATGAGACTGATAACAGCATAATTTCTCAAACGAACCCTATCCCCCGGTAGTCCTACCTCTTCCACGAACGAGTCATTGCCAATTATCACACCGAGGTAGACGGTCCCGAGAGGTTTTTTTTCAGATATAGAAGGGGTTAGGGCGGCTACAGCCACATCTGTATTATAGGACGACTGAGCTTTCTTTGCCGCCCAGACCGCTCTTTCTGTGCCTGTGGTTTTGCACTCGCTATCGCCGATAACTATACCTCCTTTAAACACATCCATATCTGGGTCTTCATTTGTTACACGTGAGGCCATTACTCCGCCGGTAAGAGATTCTGCGATTGCCAACGTCATGTTTCTTTTAACCAAGGCCTGCAGAACCGCCGTCTCAATCGTTTCATCATCTATTCCAAATATGATATCGCCTAATAGGCCACGCAACCGAGTTTCTTCGTCAGTTAAAATTTGTTCAACAGTGGCTTCGTCGTCCGCCTTAGCAGTGATTCTTACTTTGATGCCTTCGATGCCACTAGCTAAAAATGCCAGCGTTGGATTTCCAGTTTCGTCCAGTTGATCGATGCGATCTGATAGTGTTTCGGCCAAGCCGGATTCGCTATTGCCCCAAGTTCGTAGCACTCTGCTTCGTATAACCGCTCGTTGGCCCGATCGCTTCTGCAAATCGGGTAGTATGAAATGTTCCATCATCTCCCGCATTTCGTAAGGAACGCCAGGGACTGCATAGATAACTTTGTCTTCGATCGGACAGAAAAGACCGGGGGCGGTTCCAGGCATTTTTGGTATGGGGGAAGCTCCAACCGGAATATCTGCTTGCCGACGGTTATTATCTGTCATTTTCCGACCTCGAGTCTCAAACATGCGCTTAATTTTGTCTACAATGGTTTCATCACGAACGAGATCAACTCCCATGATATTGGCTATCACGTCTCGAGTAATATCATCTTGAGTCGGTCCAAGGCCGCCACAACAAATTACTGCATCGCTTCGAGCTAGGCCCTGCTGAATACTAAATTTCATCCGGTCAAAATTATCTCCGACTTTTGTTTGGAAATGAGAATCAATTCCTGCCAAAGCTAATTGTTCTCCGATCCATGACGAATTTGTATCAATGATTTGGCCAAGCAGAAGTTCTGTACCAATTGCCACCACCTCACATCGCATCTATAAACCTCCTTAGATGATAGCCAACCAGTGCCTTTGGGTCTCGCCACAGACCTCAATATGCTGCTTGCAGGATATTTGGAATCTACGGTCTACGTTAAGGTCTGCATGGCCAACCACATCCATGCTAACAATTATAGGGAGCTTGAAGTAACAGTAAAATTAAAACTTTTCCTACTTTTCCGTTGCATTATGGAATAAAGGTTTTAAAAACTGGGCAGGATTACTTGTATGTCGTGAACGGATCCAACTAATCATTTTATTTCTTTTTTCCATAATTTAATTGTACCCGCACAACCGATGACCAACCATTCTTTTGGACTCCGCAATATTGCTATTATTGCCCATGTAGATCATGGGAAAACGACTCTCGTTGATCAACTGTTGAAACAAGCAGGTATGCTGAGTCGTTCAGAACAGAGTTCAGTGCGAGTTATGGACTCAAATGATCTCGAACGGGAACGCGGAATCACGATCCTTTCAAAGAATACGGGCCTACAATGGGAGGAGATCTATATTAATATTGTCGATACTCCGGGGCATGCTGATTTCGGCGGAGAAGTGGAACGAATTCTTTCGATGGTGGATTCAGTTTTGTTATTGGTTGATGCGGTGGAAGGGCCAATGCCTCAAACTCGATTTGTCACCAGTAAAGCCCTTGCTTTAGGACTTTGTCCGATCGTAGTGATAAATAAAGTGGATCGATCTAGTGCACGTCCAAATTGGGTTTTAGACCAAACCTTTGAGTTGTTCGATCGGTTAGGAGCGAATGATGCGCAACTAGATTTTCCAGTGGTGTATAGTTCAGCTTTAGAGGGTTGGGCGAGGTTAGAAGTTGATAAAACCAACGAAGACATGGTGCCCCTATTTCAAACGATTAAGGACCACGTACCTCCACCCGAAGTAGACATAGATGGTCCTTTCCAACTCCAGGTTAGCGCGCTGACATACTCAAGTTATGTTGGAGTAATAGGTATTGGTCGCGTCCAACGGGGGCGCATTAAGCAAAATTCTGCGGTAACTTTAGTCGATTCGGCTGGTGCTAGTCGTAACGAGCGAATCTTGCAAATTTTTGGGTTTCAGGGCCTTGATCGGGTGCAATTAGACGATGCCGTAGCGGGGCAGATTGTTGCTTTCACTGGTTTAAACGAACTTAACATATCCGACACAATTTGTGATCCGGAAGTGGTAGAGGCATTGCCTGCTCTTGTCGTCGATGAGCCTACCATAAGCATGACTTTCCAAGTTAATAGCTCACCATTTGCGGGACGAGACGGTCAGTTTGTCACTAGTCGAAATTTAGGTGAACGTCTTTCTAGGGAACTTATTCACAATGTTGCTCTTAGGGTCGAGCCAACCCCAGACCCTGATAAATTTAAAGTGTCAGGCCGCGGGGAATTGCATCTAAGTATACTTGTGGAAACTATGCGTCGTGAAGGATATGAGCTTGCTATCTCCCGGCCCGAAGTAATTATGAAGGAAGTTGACGGCAAGCTTTGTGAACCATGGCAGATTCTTAGTGTCGACATTGAAGATCAACATCAGGGCGCCATTATGGAGAAACTGGGGGAACGTAGGGGTGAATTGCGAAATGTCGCCTCCGATGGTGCTGGTAGAACTCAGTTGGAGTATTTAATCCCCACACGTGGACTAATTGGTCTTCGCTCGGAGTTCCTAACGTCCACTTCGGGAACGGGGCTTATGTATCACGCTTTTGACCACTATGGGCAGAAAGTAGTATCCGCACTTGGTCATCGAAACAACGGTGTGTTGGTGTCGATGGCAACCGGCAAGGCACTTGGTTACGCTTTGTTTAATTTACAGGAACGGGGTCGTCTATTCGTTGTACCTGGCACCGAAATCTATGAAGGCATGGTGGTCGGAATACATTCTCGACCTAATGACTTGGCAGTAAATCCATTGAAAGGAAAACAGCTGACTAATTTTCGGGCCGCTGGTAGTGATGAGAATATTTTGCTTACACCGCCGATAGAAACGACACTTGAATACGCACTTGAATTTATAGACGATGATGAGCTGATTGAAGTTACGCCCAAGTCGATTCGAATTCGGAAAAAATATTTAAAACAACATGAACGCAAGAAAGCCGAGCGAAATATGAAACAATCGTCGGCATCGTCGCAGAACTAACTTATAGGCGTTGAAAAGCTACGTACCTCTGTGGATACTCATTTTTGCAACCTTGTTGGGAAATATTGATTTATTCTCTGGTATTTAAGACGTCATGTGGCTCATGTTTTAATTCGTTGGCGTGGAGGGCACTGTCATGGGACTGGATTTACTGATTAAAAATGGGATCGTCGTAGATGGTTCAGGGACGGAACGATATGGCGCGGATATTGGTGTCCAAGACGGAAAAATTGTTGAGATTGGTACGGTTCGGGAGAGTGCCCGTAAAACAATAAACGCAGATGGACTCATCGTGGCACCAGGCTTCATTGATGGCCATACTCACATGGATGCACAGGTTGCGTGGGATCCTCTAGGTAGCTGTTCCTGCTGGCATGGAGTTACGACAGTAATAATGGGGAATTGTGGTTTTGCTCTTGCGCCTTGTAGTCCAGATGATCGGGAATGGTTTGCTCGTTGTTTGGAGGCCGTAGAAGATATTCCGACAGAAGCCATGATGGCCGGCATCGATTGGAACTGGGAAACGTTTCCAGAGTACCTAGCTAATGTCGAACGATTGCCAAAAGGCCTTAATTATGGGGCCTACATTGGTCACTCAGCATTACGAATGTACGTCATGGGCGAGAGGGCTCTAAGTGAGATTGCAACCAATGAAGATCTCCAAGCAATGGTCGCTCATGTTAAAGACGCGTTAAGGGTAGGCGCTATAGGTTTTTCAACGTCCCGGGCGAATACACATATAACACCCGATGGAACTCCAGTTCCAAGCCGAATAGCGGATTGGAATGAGTTAGACCGATTGGTGGCGGCAATGGCTGAGATGAATGCCGGTGTCTTCCAGATTGGTCCTGATATATCTTCCGGAGAAGCCTACAAGCGTTTCCTTCAGCAACTTAAAAAAATATGTCTCGACAATGGTAGGCCTGTCATGTTTGGAGTTTCTTCCACAAGACAGGGTGAAGACCCGTTACCATGGCAGCAACAGATGGATTTGATAGATGAAGTGGTTGCAGCTGGGGGAAAAATGTGGGGCCAGGCAACCACGCGGGCTATCAATGCCATATTTTCTGCAAAATCTTATTTACCGTTTGATACTTTACCAGCTTGGAGTGAGGTGAGGAGCCTATCGATCGAAGATCAGAAAGCAAGATTTTCTGATCCCGAGGTGCGGCGTCGCTTAATTGCGGACGAATCCCTGATGAAGCCCCGGGATAAAGTATTCCAAGGTGGAGGAGCCGCTACGACTGATCCAAGAAAACCGGATTATAGCAATTTATATGTTATGCAAGGGGTAGATTGGAACGATCCCAGTGTAGACGATATAGCGCGGTCCCGAGGGAAACACCATGTGGAGGTTATCCTCGATTTAGTCATGGAAAATGAAAATCAAATTTTTGTTCAGCCTTTAGTAAATGAAGAACCATCGCACGTGCGAGGCATGTTGGAGCATCCACGGACTCTCGCAACCTTCTCCGACTCAGGAGCACATGTTTGTCAGGAAATGGGTTCTTCCTTGCAGACCCATATGCTGAACTATTGGGTGCGTGGGCAAGAAGCATTTTCGCTAGAAGAAGCCGTACGCATGATGACCTCCGATAACGCAGAAGCATGGAATCTTTCAGATAGAGGTCTGCTGCGCTCAGGCTATGCGGCAGACCTCGTGCTATTTGAGGAAGACACTGTTAAGCCCTGCATTCCAACGGTTCAGGCTGATTTACCAGGGGGGGCAAGGCGACTTGTGCAAAAGTCGGAGGGCATAGCGTATACGGTAGTAAACGGAGAAATTACCCTCCAGGATGGCCATTCGACAGGCAATTATTCGGGGCAACTAGTGAAGGGGCCCCTGGCAGTCAATGCTTAGATTGATTAGCTTATTTCGCGAGAGAAGATGCGTTTTACACCCTCTTTTTTCATAGCCTTCCAAGCCGCGTCGAGTGACCCGTTGAGATCAATTGCCCGGCAGGCGTCCTCGATAACCCAAACATCTAGTCCAGCTCGGCGGGCATCAATGGCTGACCAACTGACACAAAAATCAGTTGCTAGGCCACAAACATATACGTCGCTTAAACCTCTTTCTTTGAGGTAGCCAGTCAGCCCAGTCTTGGTTTCTCTATCCGCGGCAACGAAAGTGGAGTAACTATCAATTTCGTTATGATACCCTTTTCGGATGATTAGTTGTGCATGCGGGATGTCAAGCGCGGCTGCTAGCTCAGCATCTTTTGATCCTTGAACACAGTGATCAGGCCATAGCACTTGAGTGCCATAGTGGAGCTCGATAGTTTCGAATGGGTTCTTCCCAGGGTGACTGGACGCGAACGATGCATGATTCTCAGTATGCCAGTCTTGAGTGAAAATGACGTTCTCAAATTTTTTCCCCAAGGAATTAATTACAGGGATGATGTCACCCCCATTGGGTACTCCCAGCGTTCCTCCTGGTAAGAAACAGTTTTGGACATCAACAACCAATAAGACAGAATTTGCAGAGGGCTGCAAATCCGATAGTGCACTCTTCGAGGGGAGATACATAAGGCCCGCTAGACTTATCGCCCCACCAATAAACTTTCGCCGATTTACATCAGTATTCATTTGCAATGCTTCTCCTCCTTAACATCGCTTCATCAATAACTTCCGTAATCAATTTGCCCATAATTTGTGGGCATTATTTTATACAGGAATCACCTACAAGGTTTCCACTAGTTTTTGCATATTTTCTCCAGTTTGCATTAATGAGTTTTTGTAGAAAAATCGATCCCAACCAACGCAGAAGTGGCGTACACCCAGGTCCACGTATCGCTTCGCTTTTTCAGAATCACCTATTTCGATTCGGGGGTGAATGTCATGCTCGAGGCATTTACGGATTACTAATTCTTCAGCGGGACGAATCTCTGGTGTATTCATTAAGTTCGGATTACCGAGAGAAAAACCGTAGTCGGCAGGCCCCCACTGGGTCATGTCTACCCCATATTTTTTCGCTGCCAATAGGATTTCGTCAATATTCTCCACGGCGACGTTTTTTTCTATCATGATTAAAAAAACGATTGATTGAAGATCTTGTATATAGCCTTCTGGAGCGTATCCTGTTAGTGCTGGGCGCCGAAGTTTAACACCCATGTGACCCTGCTCTGTCGGGGTGTCGGGACGAATTGCCTGGTGGCACCTAGCAACATCTTCGGGTGTTCGTATATCAGTGAATAGTACAGCCTTAAACCCTGCGCCAAGCGCTGCTTGGGCCCAGAAAGATTCGCTCTTTTGATCAGGTTTGATCATCAGTGGTAGATTTGCGCATTGGCCGGAACGAGCCATGTGATAGAGAATCGGCATATCAAAAGCCGCATATTCGGCGCAAAATTCACCGTAATCATACAACCCAGTGTCACCAATAATCTCCGGAACGTCTGGGTCAGGGGATAAAAAATGTGTTCCAATTGTTGGTTCTTTATTATTCAGCTTTTCCCGAAATGTATTCGACATAATCATGGTTTACGGCCTTTCATGAAGTTTCTTCACAAACTCAGGTCATTGGTGACTATAATTTTGTCTTCGCTTAAAGGTTTTACAGGCAAGTTTCTATTTCGCAAGGGCCTTTGGCTAAAAAAGATTAACTCAGCTTCAAAGGAGGCGAGGATATCCAATGAGACGAAGATCTTTTCTGGGAGCTGCCGCAATAGGGGCCAGCACAGCGGTTACCTCAAATATCAGTTTATCCGCACCAGCAGTAGCAAACAAACGTATCCACTGGAAAATGCTAACCCTATGGCCAAAAAATTTTCCAGGCCTAGGGAGCAGTTCTCAGCGTATTGCCGAGGCGGTAAAGGAAATGTCTGATGGTAGGCTGGAGATAAAGGTATATGGTGCAGGAGAGTTGGTGCCGGCCTACGAGTCCTTTGATGCGGTCCGAGAAGGTATCGCAGAATGTATGCACGAAGCACCCTACATATGGATTGCAAAACATCCGGCAATGGCATTTTTTTGCGGTGTACCCGGTGGCTTAACGCCACAGGAGCATAACGCCTGGATCCACCATGGAGGCGGACAAGAGTTATGGGATGAGTTGTACGGAAGGTTTGGGCTCCGAGGCTTTCTTGCAGGCAATAGTGGTACCAATATGGGTGGCTGGTACAATCGAGAAATACAGAGTTTGGAGGACTTTAAGGGCCTACGAATGAGAATCCCTGGTCTTGGCGCTGAAGTACTCACAAGATTGGGATCGGTAACGATGAATATTCCAGGGGCCGAAATTTTGCCTGCCCTTCAAACAGGATTGGTAGACGCTGCTGAATGGATTGCTCCATATGCAGATCTTGCGATGGGATTGCATAAAGCTGCTAAATATTATTACGGGCCAAGTATATTGGAACCTGGGCCTGCCAACCCTCTCACCGTAAATGAAGAGGCCTATTTATCTTTACCCAAAGATTTACGTGCTATCGTTCGCCAGGCGGCTGGACATGAAACCGCCGGTATGAAGTCAGAAGTGGACTATGGTAATGCTCAAGCGCTAGAGGTCTTGATAAAACGATTCAATGTCGAACTTAGATATTTCCCGGATGAAGTAGCGCAAGGTCTCTTTAAGGTGTCTGAAGAAGTCGTCTCAGAGGTGTCAGAAGAGGACGAATTCAGCGGGAGAGTATACAACAGTTGGTCAAGTTATCGTAAAAAGGCCTTAACCCTGGCGCCTTATAGTACGCATGGCTACATGGCTGAGAGAGACAGGCACAGGAATAGTTCAATATAAAGTTGAGGTCGCGCTTCAAAGCATCAAGGAGTATGGAAACAATGAGTGTATTGGATGGTCCAAGGACAGAATTAAGACGAGTGATCTTTGCTGGAACGGAACATTGGTGTCGATTCATAGACGGACGGCTAGAACTAGATGATGGTCGGGTGGTGGCTGATAATGATGTACAACATCTACCGCCATGTAGTCCCACTAAGATTATTTGTCCGCATGGGAATTACCGATCCCGGTGGCATGAATTCGGTGGGGAGGGTGAACCAAGCGAACCGACGTACTTTCATAAACCTATATCTTCCTTGAATGCGCATGGTGGCCAGTTGGTGCGACCAGCAGGGCATATTTATCTGAATTATGAAGGAGAACTTGCTGTCGTTATCGGAAAGCTTACTCGGAATATTTTGTCGGAAGAGGTATGGGATCACATAGCGGGTTTTACGATTGCGAATGACGCAGGGTTGCAGGACATGCGTGATACAGATGCTGGATCGATGCTTAGAGTTAAAGGAGCGGACACGCTTTGTCCCATTGGACCCGGAATTGTGACAGGAGTGGATGTGAGAAAGTCAACTTTGCGAACTTATCGTAATGGGACGGTAGTCCAAGAAGCGGTAATCGGGGAGGATATGTGGTTTGGCATCGATTATTTAGTGTCTGATATTGCTCGCCACATTACACTGGTACCGGGAGATATAGTGCTTACGGGCACCCCGGCAAATTCAAGAGCAGTCGACCCGGGAGATATCATTGAGGTTGAAATAACTGGTGTTGGAAAATTACGTAACCAAGTGGTTTCGGGAGAGAAACCAAAAGCCACTTTGGGACATGCACCGACTGATAGCCAAGAAGTTCGCCGTATCGCCCTCGGCAATGATGATCGCTTGCCAAGACACCTTTTAACGCGTCATTAATTGCTGAACCGTACCCGTAAGTACGTCTTCAATGAATTTGACAGCGTTGCTAGATCCAAATCCTAGATCCCTTGGATAGACTATGCATATGTTGGGGGGGAGTGGATTGAAAAGACGAAAACCACGGGCGCTTGGTCGGGGACCGAGGCACAAATGTTTTTGGATGATACTATAGTGCCGTTGTGGCTCGCCGTTAATCGATCAGATGGATTTCCCCTTGTTTTATCTCTCTGGTTTGTACGAGCAGAATGGAATTTACTATGTGCCACAAGGGAACCGTCCAGGGTTGTGCATTTTCTAGAACAGAATCCAAAATGCGGATTCGAAGTTGCTTCTGACGATCTACCGTACTGTAGTGTAAGAGGTAAAGGCACAGTCTTATTGCTTCGCGAATAAGCCTCCAAAACTTTGGATGTTTTAATCAATCGTTACGTTGGGGACCAATACCCAGAGTTAGCACGGTGGCTGCGAAGCAAAAATTCAACAGACGTTAAGTTGGTGATCAAGGCAGAGGCAATTACGTCACGGGACAATAGTCTTCGCCTGCAATAAAACACGATATTTGGGGCTCTTAAGTAGGTGTAAACACCGGTACGCTTTGTCCGTTCTCACTTTCTCTCATAACCAATGAGACAGCCTGCCCAACCGTTATGGTCTCCGGATCGCAATCTACTATGTTTGTCATCATAGTAATTCCCTCTTCGAGTCGAACATAAGCAATTACATATTGTGGGTCGGATCGGCGCATAATGGAAAAGGTATATATCGTTGCGTTACCCGAAGCAGGAATCCACTCAATATTGGAGCTCAGAGTAAAGGGGCTGATTTTTCTCGGATACCAGAACACCTGATTAGTGTCTTTACATCTAGGAATTATTAACTTCCCTTCATTCGCTGCTAACCAGAATTCTTCATATTCAACACTGGAAGGTGGGTCAGGAAAAATTCTTTCTGTAATCATGAGTCTGCCCTTCCGAGAATAACTGTTGAACTTCCCATTCGAGTGCCGATTGAACCACCTGTTCCATGAGCTAAAGCAATCTGACAGTTTTTTACCTGAACATCGGGATGGGCTTCATCTCGAAGTTGGCGAACCGCTTCGAGTACTTTCGTTAATCCACCGCGATTCATGGGGTGGTTATTACATAGTCCACCCCCATCAGTGTTGAATGGAAATTTGCCAACACCCGAGATCAGGTTTCCATCCTCCACAAATGATCCGCCTTTTCCTTTCTCACAGAATCCCAAATCTTCGATAGTTTCCAGCACAGTTATTGTGAAACTATCGTATATGGAGGCGTAGTTGATATCAGATGGAGTGATACCAGCCTCTTCAAAAGCAGCTGGACCGGACCATCGGGCACCCGTATAGGTTAAGTCAATTTGGCCATTGTCGATTGTTTTTGGTGCTTCCCCGTGACCCATAATTTTTACACAATCTCTCCCGAGGCTTTGTGCAACTTCTGGGCTCGTAACAACTATTGCACCACCCCCATCGGAGATTACGCAGCAATCCAACCGATGTAATGGATCAGAAATCATTGGGGAGTTCACGACATCCTCAACAGTGACGACGTTTTTAAGCATTGCATGCTCGTTGTACTGGGCGTGATGGGATGCCGCAACTTTTATCCAGGCGAGTTGCTCGCTCGTCGTTCCAAATTCAAACATGTGCCTATGAGCTGCCATTGCGTACATGTTGACAACAGTCGGTCCATATACGAACTCAAAAGGAACATCGGGAGCATTGGAGTCGTAGTTCCGAGTAGCGGTGCCCGTAGCCATACCGTCTGCTCTAGGTCTACCTGCTAACGTAATTAGCGCTACGTTTGCTTTTCCCAATGCAATCGCTTGCGCTGCATGGCCTACATGCACGACATAAGAGGAACCGCCGGTATCAGTGGCGTCCATGTGTCGCACATTTTGTAACCCCATGTAGTCAATCATGGAAAGAGGCCCTAGGCCTGGTGCATCACCTGCGCAGTAATATGCGTCAACGTCATTTGGGCCTAGCCCAGCATCCGCGAGTGCTCCAGCGGCACTTTCTGCATGCAATTGAGCTACTGATTTGTCCAATGCTTTCCGAGTTGGGTGTTCATAAATCCCTGCTATCCAAGCTTTATTTTTTATGCTCATGTTTTAGTCCTTGCGGGCTTAATGCAAATTTTGTTTAGGCGTTGTACCTATTGTTCGGACAATTTGCTACTTCGGCTGTTTTAGTTCAATTAATAAAAATTTTCGATGTGAAGTGCCTAATTAATGATGGAGGGGACTAAATATTGAAAGAAATCAATCGTGTAAAGACACTAATTGGTCAAACATTGAGAAATCAGTCAGAGTCTCTTGGTACTCAAAAAACAGGTTCTGACATAAAGTAACTCTGATATTATCAGATTGATTTTGTTGATAGTAGAAACTCAGTAATTGGTGCGGGAACAAGTACAACAAAGAATTTACAGAATATTCACACTAAGGGATAGAATTTGGGAATCGCTTAATCATTAGATATCAATGACATAATGTCGCAAAATCTTTGCTTTTCAAACTTAATGACTCTAGTCTGTGAGTGTATAATCTGTTACAGAGTATATTGCAGGCAGTTTATCGCAGAATAGAGTAGTGAGCGGGGTCATTTTGTGTGATCTGCGCAGGGCGAGGTAAGGAAAAAGAGATATCGATGGTTTTGCGCGCTGTCGACGATCGAAACTCTTCGGCTGGAGACTAGGCATGATAATAAATAAGTGGTTGGCTGCATTGGTTTTACCTTTAATAGCCTTTGCATTTATTGTTGGACAGTATGGTGTTGCTGACGCCGCATTTAACCAGGGACCAAAAACCTGTGAAGAATGTCATAAGGCGGAAGTCGACGTTTGGAAGGAAACCAAGCATTTTAAATCCTTTAAAACTATACACAAAAGCGACAAGGGGAAAGCTGTCCTAGCTGCTATTGACGGTGGCAAAAGCATGAAGAAAAATGAAACTTGTTCTCTGTGCCATTACACACTTGTTCAGAAAGATGCAGGAGCAAAACCTAGGCCTAAGGCTGGACCTTCGTGTGAGAGCTGCCATGGTGCGTCATCTGATTGGCTTGCAATTCACAACGACTATGGTGGAAAAGACGTAAAAAGGGAAGATGAGGCACCTGATCATAAGGTAGCAAGAATCGAACAGGCGGCCGCAGCCGGAATGATTTGGCCACATAATTTATATGACGTTGCGACAAATTGCATGACTTGCCACGGTCTGGCTCACCCCGGGGTAGATGGTGGTATACTTTCCGCCATGTTGGGTGCCGAACATCCATTAAATCCAGACTTTGAGTTAGTTCTTTATTCACAAGGCTCCGTTCGTCACCGGTTCTATCCGCCTGATGTAAATACCAATCAGGAAATGGATGCGGCGCAGCTTTCGAGGCTATTTATAGCGGGTCAAGCAGCTAAGTTAGTCTCTGCAGCGAATGCAAGGGATAACTCTGATGACGCTGGTTATCAGGCGGCCCAACAGAAGCGGTTTGATGATGCTTCGTCTGCGCTAAGTGTAGTCCCTGAGGCAGCTGCATTGCTGGCAGATCCAACGGATGCCAATGGGCGGGCGTTATTTGACGCGATTCGCGATAAAGATTTGAGTGGACTGGTTGGAGGCTTGTTACCAGACCCCGGGTCCTATAAGTAATTATCGCTGACGGTGCCGCATTATGCGGCACTATGCCGCACTATTATTTCTTAGATAGTCGGCGAGTTGGTTTGGGTTGATTAGTAATCGAGGGAGAAGTCGTGTGTCGATCGCAACTTTAGAGCGGCCGCAGCGGTGGGATACCCCGTTTGGGCCCGATATGACCGCTAACGACGTCAGTTGGCTTCTTTCCTTTGCCGAAATTTCCGCGATCGATGCTGAGGCGTTTCCCGAACATACGCCATTGGCAGGCATCCTAGAGAATGATTCCCGAATTATCCATGCTAAGTCGGGTGATATTATCGTCCGAGAGCGGGATTATGGGAACTCAGCGTTTTTAGTTTTGGAAGGTAATCTCAGGGTTGTGTTAGCGCCGGGTCTTCCGCCAAATATGTTGGGACGACAGCAGGATCGTCGCAAAGGCTTCTTTGAAGCACTTGCCCAATTGTGGAGCAATAAGAGTGTTGCTGAGGCCCGTGATACCAGGAAGTCACCAGAAGAGGGTGTTCGCCACAATGGAGGAGATTCTTCGTCGGCTAGGGTTTTTCTCCAGGATGTGCCAGCCGTTTTGGAGCAGCATGAGACAGCGGAACTTACTTCAGGGTCACTATTCGGTGAATTAGCGGCCCTTGGCAGAGTGCCTCGAACGGCAACTGTTTTTGCTGAAGGTGAGGCAAAACTTCTAGAGATTCGGTGGCAGGGCCTACGAGAACTTCGAAAGTTTGATCAGGGCTGGCGTCGACGGATTGACGAAAATTATCGAAATAATGCGTTAACCACTCATTTAAGAGAGAGTGCCCTATTTAAGGGTCTGGATCAGGAAAAACTGAAAGAAGTCGCCGCAAACACTTTGTTCGAGACCTACGGGTCGTTTGACTGGCATATTTCTTACCAAAAGATGCGCCAAAAAGGACAAATCAATGCTGGCCGTGAACCGGCCATTGTAAAACAAGGGGATTACCCGGACGGTCTACTTATGATACGTGCTGGATTTGCCAGAGTATCCGTAGAATTAGGTAATGGAAGCCGCACTGTCACCTATTTGAGCGCTGGCGATAGCTTTGGTCTATCTAGCCTTTATGCGTTGTGGAAAGGCGATACTGAGAGAGAAGTCTCGTCTACTTTAACGGCTGTGGGGTACGTAGACGTAATCAGGGTGCCCGGACCTGTGCTGAATGAACTTGTATTTCCTTCTCTTGAAAAACCACCAGAGGATCCGGTTTCAAATCTTACCACGCGCCTTTTAGATGACGATTCTTTGGTAGAGTGGGCCGTCGAGCAGCGGTTTATGAATGGCACACAGGCTATGCTCATTGATTTAAATCGTTGTGTCCGCTGTGATGATTGTGTTCGGGCGTGTGCCACCACACACGATGGGAACCCCCGTTTTGTGCGTCAAGGACGTACAATAGATCATTGGATGGTGGCGAACGCGTGTATGCATTGTGCTGATCCGGTCTGTCTAATAGGTTGTCCGACCGGTGCAATTCACCGTTCTTTGACAGGGGGAAGCGTAGTAATCAATGACGATACTTGTGTCGGGTGCGGGACCTGCGCTAACTCATGTCCTTATGGCAATATTCGTCTAGTGGAAATTAGGGACATTACTGATAATCGGTTGAGGGACCCGGATATTTCGCGACCCATTTTAAAAGCCACAAAATGCGACCTCTGTTCTTCTAATCCGGGTGGGCCCGCTTGTGTTCGGGCCTGCCCTCACGACGCACTCTCCCGCGTCGACTTTCGGTCTCAGGAACTGCTCAGTCAATGGTTGCGTTAAATTCACGTTATGAGGGGCTGAAGAAGTGGTTGCTGCCCATGTTGGCAGTTCTGTTAGCCATCATCATTGGTATCTACGCCTGTACAAAGGAATTGGCGCTTAATGATCCCAGCGTGACCACGGGATATATTCTGATCTGTGTGATGTTTGGTTTATTTGCACTGCGATTTCGGAAACGTCTCTCAATGATCCCTATCGGGCGTGTTGCGGTATGGTTGCAAATTCATATTGGTGCAGGAATATTGGCGATTCTTGTCTTTTGGATACACACGGGAACAATTTGGCCAACCGGTTTCATAGAACAACTCCTTACTTTGCTGGTCTATCTGGTGACTTTGAGCGGTATTTTGGGGCACCTCCTTCAGAAGGTGTATTCCCGTCGAGCAACTGAAACTGGACACGAAATCATTTATGAAAGAATACCGAGTGCTGTGTCTGAGTTGCGTGGCGCAGCGGAGGCAACGGTTCTAGAATGCGGTCGTGTGACAGGTAGCGATACAATCGGTCGTTATTATGTTGAAAGCCTGGAATGGTTTTTTAAGAGGCCAAGATTTACCGTTTATCGTTTGGTTGGTTCACAGATTGGTAGTCAGTGGGTTAATCAGCATGAGGCTACTGCTTCTCGTTATCTATCAGATTCAGAGCGCCCGTATTTAGAGAAATTAGTAGATCTTATGGACGCCAAGAACGTAATTGATCACCAATATGTTGCCCAACGTGCCATGAAAATATGGCGTTGGTTTCATGTGCCAACTTCCGCTGCTCTAATTGTTCTTTCACTCTGGCATTTTATTCTCATTCAGGTTTATGCGCTATGACTGGTTCTCGCCGAATGAGGCCAAGCAAGCCGTTAGATTATAGTCCATGGCAACTTTTTTCATCTGTCACTTCTTTAGATCGTGACTACGTACGCGCAAATCTCGATTACCGTTGTGGACGTGAACGCCTTTGGGGTGCATCGTGTTCTGAAGGGCCATCATATGACGGGAAATGCCGGGGGACTGCGGAGTGCACACCCCATTTAAATAATGAGCGTTACGAGTGTCGTCGCCCCGCTCATAGCGGCGGACCCTGTGAAGATGGCCCTTTGCCAAACGGCTCATGTTGTCGAAATCATCCTCCCTGTGCCCCGTATCTTACTATGCCGGCAAAATTGCGTCGCATTACTCGGTTGTCCGTGGTTGCAATGGTAGCGCTGATAGCAACCCTGCTTGTGTTTAATGTTTCGGACGGTAGTCTTGCTCCAAGTTCTCTTGATCCTGGTCAATTGTCTGGATCTCATGCTGGTTTTACCTCCGAAAAAGGATGTATCTCTTGCCATACGGGACACCAGACAAATACGGTTGAATGGATATTAGCAGTATTTCAACCGAACAAAATTTCTGACGGTTGTATCTCTTGTCATGAGTTTGGAGGGAGTGAAGCGGCTGCCCACAATGCTTCATTTGAGCGTGCAGAAGAAACTGGTGCAGAGGTTTCGTGCATGTCTTGTCATACAGAACACAAAGGCCTGGATGCAAATATTGTAAAGGTCTCGGATGCTGAATGCGGGAATTGCCATCAAGTACGGATTACAAATTTTGTCGCAGATCATCCTGAATTTTCAGAAAGCTATCCACATGATGTTCGTGTTGGGATAAAATTTGACCATTCTTCTCACATAAATAAGCACTTCAAGGATGCTAAGGTCTCAGACAACGCTCCGGGGTCATGTTCTGGCTGTCATTTGGTTGACAAAGCTGAGCGATCTGTTGCCATTTCGGGATTTGATGAGGGCTGTGGGGCTTGCCATGGCGATCAGATGGAATCACGGGAGCTTGTGATGCTTCGGGTCCCAGAGTTTGAGGAAAATTTGTTTGAATATGACGACATCTTGGAAGTTTGTGGCCCCACAATGGAACAGTTTGAGGTATTACAAGAACAATTAGAGTTGTACTCTGAAGGGGAAGAACCGGAGATTGATGAAGAAGAAGAGTACGAGTCAGTTGGAGAAGATGTGAACGAGTTTCTTGCCTATTTACTGGATGTCGATGTTGATGATACTGAAGACTATAGTGAACCGGTAACAACCTTGATTGGAGAGCTTACGAGCGATGGACTAGATCCACTTCTTGATCGTATATCGGATGTAGACAATGATAATCGCGGGACGACAATGTTAAGTGGACTTAGCCCGGAGTTGATTAAGAGAGTTGCCTGTGCTTGGGCTGCGAACATAGAATATGAGCCGCCCGCAGAGCCTTTGGCATCGGGTTGGTACGGTGAATATACAGAAATCCGATATCGTCCATTAGGACACGGTGATAAAACTGTGCAATCCTGGTTGGAGTTTGCGATTGCCTCTGTTTCGGAGGCGGACGAGGATAGGTTAGATTTGGCTCTAGAGTTCCGTGATATTGTCCTAGACCCTAAAAGTGGGCCAGGATTATGCATAAAGTGTCATGTGGTTAGTGCGGTTGACGGGGACGAAATATCATCTGACCAATCCGGTCTTTCCATCGCTTGGAATTATAGTCCCCCCAGAGAACGGGCTTGGTCTAAATATAATCATGGACCGCATTTAGATATTTTAGGTAAGGATGTTGGTTGCCAAAATTGCCATGTCCTCAACAATGAATCTTCGTTTTCGGATTCCGTTGCAGGATACGATCAACACCCATACGAAAGTAATTTTAGCAATATCAAGGTGGAAACCTGTGCGGCGTGTCATTCTCCCAGACAGGTCAAAGATGATTGCTTAGTATGTCACGAATACCATTTCGAACCTGGCTTCAAGGAGCAAATGTTAGCTCATGATGAATCTTCTTAAAAATACCATTCATATAATTGGGTGGATAAGTACTTCTGTTTGTACCTTTATTTATTGCATTGGATACGTAAATTTTGCTGTCCAAGCTGATGAAGCGGCGTTGGATCCGCATATGGGAGTTTATTCGGAAGACGCTTACCCTAGTGCAACACAGTGTGCTCCTTGTCATCAGCAGGTATACGAGGAGTGGCGGGGATCATCTCATGCCTATGCGGCTATTTCACCAGTGTTTCATAAATTTGAACAGGCCATCAATACACTGGCACCTACGATCGATACTTTTTGTGTTCGTTGTCACATAGGTGCGGGAACAACACTTGGGGAATCCCGGGACGCGCCTATTTGGGAACGTAGCCAGGTGGCTCGTGAGGGTGTGACATGTATCGTTTGCCATCGTGTTAATCAGGCGTTTGGCAAGGTAAATGGAGAAAGATGGATCGAACCGGGCTCAATTCATGATCCCATGTACGGTAATGAAGGAGGGCCCGGATTAGCGGAAGTGGTCGAAAATGCGACGGCCTATAAAGTGGCAACGAGCGAAAGTGAAAGAGGTATGAAAATACATACCGAGGCAATCAAGTTTGAACAAATTGCTGAATCGGAGTTTTGTGCTACCTGCCACCAAGTAGCTGTCAATATTGGTATTAAGCTTGAGGTAGTATGGGATCAGTACCGTGCATCTCCAGCTTTTTCCGACGGTGTCACCTGCCAGAATTGTCATATGAGCGATACTCCGGGTGTTGCTAGTGGATATTCCAAAGGGCCATCAGCAGTTGTCGCAGGGGAAGAGATAAATCCTGATCGCGACCACCATAACCATGCCATGGTGGGTCCCGGTTATCCCATTGCTCATCCTGGTATTTTCCCACACCATCCAGATTCTGAAAATTGGGGCATAGAGGAGTGGCTTCAGTTTGATTACCGCGCAGGGTGGGGCGATGAGGACTGGGAGCTGGAGTATGAGGAGTTAGTCGATTCAGGTGATATCGACGAAATAGAATTTCCAGAGGTCTGGGAAGATTCATTTGACAGAGAAGAAGCACGTATAATTATCGACGAGAATTTAGAAAAGATCCAAGAGAAACGTGAATTGCGAAAGCAGGTTATGGAGGCCGGTTCTCATTTAGATGGTCCGCTATTTTCTGCAACTCCAACAGTGGGACAAGCTTTATCATTTAAGTACACGGTTACTAATATTAACACTGGTCATAAC
>CAZEWK010000003.1:0-66655 GCA_964515905.1 uncultured Rhodospirillaceae bacterium
CCCCAAGCATGGATTACCTGCACTCCATATTGCTCCTGGAGCGTCCGAACCATAATCGGCGGTGCAGCTGTCCCCCCAATTACTACTCGCTCCAGAGGACCCAGCCCTTTCCCTGTATTTTTCAAAAATTGCAGAATACCAAGCCATACCGTCGGAACTCCAGCGCTTAACGTAATATCTTCTTCGTGGATAAGATCGACTAAGGACTCTCCGTCCAAATGAGGTCCCGGGAACACCATTTTTGCACCCGCCATGGGTGCCGCGTAAGGTGTTCCCCATGCGTTAACGTGAAACATTGGCACGATTACGAGCAAGTTATCTTTATTACCGATAGACAGTGTATCGGCAGAACAGGCGCTCCAGCTATGTAGTACCGTTGACCGATGGCTGTATAGGACACCCTTGGGATTACCAGTGGTTCCAGACGTATAGCAAAGTGAAGAAGCTGTATTTTCGTCAAATATAGGCCATTCGTACTCATCTTTCTGGCCTTCGATAAACGACTCATAACAAAATATATTATCCAAATTAGTCTCAGGCATCTCGGCTGCAGTGCACATTATTATCATCGCACGTACTTCGGAAAGATGTGGTGCAACCTGTTCTAAAAGCTTCACAAATTGTAGGTCAACGAATAGGATTTTATCCTCAGCATGATTCATGATGTATACAAGTTGATCTACAAATAGACGCGGATTGACCGTGTGACAGACACAGCCGATCCCAGATACCGCGTAATAAATTTCGAGATGCCGGCAACTATTCCAAGCCATAGTTCCAATTCTGTCACCCTGCTGAACTCCAAATTCGTTAAGTGCGTTAGCAAGTCGCTTTATCCTTTGATATACACCCATATACGAAGCACGATGAATCTGATTATCAGCCGATCGGGTTATAATCTCACGCTGACCATGGTATTCCGCGGCATATTTAATGAGTGATGAAATTAAAAGTGGCTGATCCTGCATCAGGGCCTTAAGCAACGGCATTTTAAAACTCCATAACATTTGTATCGGACACGGCTAATTTATGTGGCTACGTCATTCCCGATCACCGAGATATCCGTCGACTATACCGTAGCAACACCCGAAACTGGAGACCCTGCGGCACCAGGAAGGCGAAGTGGGGGCGCTGTCAGAAGAAATTTATAGCGTTGGTTTTTTCTTAACCACAAAGCAAGGTCGCGCAAATAAAATAATTCCCCTAAATGTACTCCAAGTTTAAATAGGCAATGTTCGTGGATCGGCAGCATGGCGTGCTTTCCAGTACCTGGTCGGGAGGGGTATGCTTCGACGGCGTAGTTATCTGCGATAAGAACCGTAAGTTCTGAATCTGTGATCCACTGCAATATTTGGTCATCTCTTCCATCAAGTGCCGCGCAACTGTTATGCAGTTTCTCAGCAAGCGGATTCCGCTTCATTTCCAGAATAACGTCAGCAAAACCGGTGTATAAACAAACCATGTCGCCAGGCTCAACTTGAACACCATCAATTTCAAAAATCTCTCTCAACTTATCGTAATCGACTAAAGTTCTTTGACGCCCGAAGTGACGCTCAAGGTCTATTAGGACACCTCTACCTTGCACGCCGGTTTCCGCCATATTAGAAATTGATAGAGCGCCAGCATCACATCCTTCTAAACCCGACTGGCTTTCATTTTCTGGCTTTTTCCTTGGAGCCACAATATCCTCTCCAGCTCTCCAGCCATTATAAAACACTGGTTCTGGGACTCCGTCCCCGTCTGCATCAAACAATGATCCCATATGGGCCAAGCTGTCCCACTGGGTCGAGTACTGAAGAGTAATTAACGCAACGTCGTCACAACACACATCTGTATGCACAGGATTTTCTATATTAAATGGATAAACGTAATTAGCCCGACCCTCGCGTTCGGTAGCCAACAGCTGTGGTGGATATCGACGAGGATTTAAAATATTACCCCCAGGATAGTCCAGTGGCAGACTGAGGCAGAAACTTTTCCCCACTTTGACCTCGGCGATACCCTGCAGAACTTTTTCTTGGGTCAATAAATTCAAACGACCCAGACGATCGTCTGGACCGAATTCGCCCCAGTTAGAACCTGGAGGACGCTTATTCCATCGCATAATCAAACCTTTACATTGTCCATTTGATCTTACGAGTTCCTAAAACGTCGCTTCAACCGAACCAATACCAGAAAATTCTGCACGAACGTGGTCTCCCGTTTTTGGCCAAACCAGTTCTGCACAGCAACTGCCAGTACTAATTATATCACCCGCTTTCAGACCATCACCTCGGACTGCTCTATCATTTGCCAACCAAATAACTGAATCCAAAGGGTCACCACCTGTTGCATTTGAACTCACCCCTGAAGTCTTGAGAGTACTATTGACTGAGAGGGTCACAGCACTATTGGCTCGGTCAATTAGCTCCCAATCCGTAACACCAACACCTCGAATGAAGGCTCCATGAGCACCGTTATCCGCTATGATCTGAGTGATACCTGCTTTCAGTCCTGCCTTGTATCTGCTATCCACAATCTCAATAGCCGGATATACTGTAGCGATAGCACCCAAAACTTGTTCACGATTGTAGGAATTGCCCGCAGGTAGATCTTTGGCCAGTTCAAAGGCTACCTCTACTTCCACGCCAGGACTAAAGAACTCACCCTCGGGAAAAGTTGCAGGGCTCTCCTGTGTTGTCTCTCCCAACATGCGGCCCGCAAAAGGCTCATCTGTCTGAAGCATTTCTTGTGCTTTAGCATTTGATGCCCCAACCTTCCAACCGATTACTGTTGACCCCAGTGAATCTATCAAACCATCCTGGATACTGTATGCCTCGCCCAAATTGCTAGGTCGGCATTCATCAGGAAGTGCTTCGAGACGCTCATGGATGGAACGCGCCTGCACTAGTAGATCTATAGCCTTTTCAATTCTAGAACTCACTGTCTCCTCCCCCAAAAAAAATAATCCGTGCACCATAATCAAGTCTGCCAAAAGAGCGGACCCACAAAGCGAATATACTGTGTTTAATCCACTTTATCCTACTAACTTTGTTTAACTCGGTAATATAGCCTTACTTATTAATTTTATTAGGTTAATAGGTATAGACAGCGTTTGTTCCTCGTGGTAGGTGTTCGTCACTTTGCATACTAAATCTAGTCGGTTGGAATATGGTTATAATGAAGCCCTTTCGTGGTTTGGTTGTACGACCGTTGTTTATACCGAAGGAACAGCAAATCACTATAAACCTTATATAATTTTTTTGTTTTGGTGGCGGCTATTGAAAGCCATTGGTTATCTGAACCGAGGACGCTTAAAAAAATCCAAGCCCGTGTTTGGACGGGGTGATTCTTTGGCATCTCGCTTTATTGGTTGCAGGCAATCCTCTGCTTGTAATATTTGTGCTGATTGGATGAATTGATTTATGGAAGGCAGTTTGCGTAGTACAGACGTTCCTACTAAGGTCGAGAGGGAAAGTCGTGAATCTGTCGTTATCCGATTCGCCGGAGATTCTGGTGATGGGATGCAATTAACCGGTAGCCAATTTACCCTATCCAGTGCCATTATCGGGAACGACCTGGCAACTTTCCCAGATTATCCAGCTGAAATTAGGGCCCCCGCGGGAACAACTTTCGGCGTATCGGCTTTTCAAGTTCATTTTGCAGCCCAACAAATACTTACACCCGGGGACGCGCCAGAAGTCCTTGTCGCCATGAATCCAGCTGCACTAAAAGTGAACCTTTCAGACTTGGAAGCTGGTGGTCTCATCGTTGTCGATCGGGATGCTTTCAGTAACAAAAATTTGCGGAAAGCTGGCTATGAAAATAATCCACTGGATGACCAGTCTCTTGAGGGCTTTCGTTTACTGGCCCTAGACATGTCTCGCCTTACCCAAGCGGCCGTAAAGTCCTTTGGGCTTTCTCAAAAGGAGTCCCTTCGTTGTAAGAACATGTGGGCCCTTGGTCTGATGATGTGGATGTACGATAGAGATAGAGATGCTACTATTAATTGGCTTCAAAAGAAATTTGGTGAACGAGCAGAAATTGCCGAAGCAAACATAGCCGCGTTGAATGCAGGTCACGCATATGGTGAGACTGCAGAGTTACCCGACCTGGGGCACGGGTATTCGGTGCCCAGGGCAGAAATCGCTCCAGGTGAGTATCGGGCCGTAACCGGGAGTGAGGCATTGGCTTGGGGACTAGCTGCAGGAGCTCAATTAGCTGACTTAAAACTAGTTTTCGCCTCCTATCCGATTACTCCCGCGTCCAATTTACTGCACATCCTAGCGGGACTAAAAGCCCAAGGTATTGTAACCTTCCAAGCGGAAGATGAAATCGCGGCAGCATGTTCGGCAATTGGTGCATCGTACGCGGGTTCAATAGGTGTTACTTCAAGTGCTGGCCCTGGGGTCGCGCTCAAAACAGAAGCTATCGGCCTCGCTGTTGTGGCTGAATTGCCGTTGATCGTGGTAAACTCTCAAAGGTCGGGACCTTCCACAGGAATGCCGACCAAAGCCGAACAATCCGATTTGTTCCAAGCTGTTCATGGACGCAACGCCGACACTCCACTTATAGTATTAGCAGCCCATTCCCCAGCTAACTGCTTCGAAATGGCTATCGAGGCAGTCCGATTAGGCACCAAATATATGTCACCGGTGATGTTGCTGACTGATGGTTACCTAGCAAATGCGTCTGAACCATGGCTGATCCCAAACATAGATCAACTTAGCAAATTTCCAATCACATTTCGCACCAATCCGAATGGTTTTCATCCTTTCATGAGAGATGAAAAGACATTAGCGCGTGCATGGGCGATCCCGGGGACGCCAGGATTGGAACACAGAATTGGGGGTCTTGAGAAGGACTATTCAACCAGCAATATTTCTTATGATCCAGAAAATCACCAACGTATGACGCAGGTCCGAGCCAAAAAAATTGCTGGAGTGACTGAGGATATCCCACTTCAAGATGTCGCATCGGGTCCAAACGAGGGAGAACTAGCTATAGTAGGCTGGGGTTCAACTTATGGTGCCATCGAGGAGGCGGTTCATGCCGCGTCCGAAGAGGGTCTCCAAGCAGCTCATATCCATTTAAACTACCTTAATCCCATGCCAACGAACGTTGGAACTCTTTTAGGAAAATACAAAAATATTCTTGTTCCCGAAATGAACTCAGGACAACTTGTTAAACTATTAAGAAGTGCCTATTTAGTACCGGCAGAAGGGCTCAATAAAGTAACAGGGCAACCCTTCAAAGTTAAAGAAATTCTGGACGGCATACGGGCCAAACTAGGAGCTGGGAAATGACTGCCGCACCGAAAGTATTGGACCTCAAACCCACTGACTTTGCTTCTGACCAAGAAGTACGTTGGTGCCCAGGATGTGGCGATTATGCAATTTTAAAGGCAGTTCAACGCACCCTCGCCGAAGAAGGCGCTCAGAGGGAAAATACGGTGTTTGTGTCAGGCATTGGCTGTTCATCTCGTCTTCCATACTATATGTCTACTTATGGTTTTCACACGATCCACGGGCGTGCACCTGCGTTCGCGACAGGAATAAAACTTACGAATCCCGATCTTGATGTGTGGGTCATCACGGGAGATGGTGACGGTTTGAGCATCGGTGGAAATCACCTGATGCACGCTCTCCGACGAAACGTAAATTTTCAAATATTATTGTTCAACAACGAAACATATGGTCTTACTAAAGGTCAATATTCACCGACTTCTAGGCCTGGCACTCGTTCGCCCTCCTCGCCAACAGGATCAGTAGACTCACCTTTTTTGCCGTGTGTTCTGGCGCTGGGAGCGGGAGCCAACTTTGTAGCCAGGGGCGTTGACACAGCCATAAAAGAACTCGCTTCAACATTTAAACGAGCAAGAGCTTTTCCCGGAACATCATTCGTGGAAATCTTCCAAAATTGTATCGTTTATAATGACAAAGTTTTCTCAAACTTCACAAATCGAGAAGTATCCTTTAACCAACAAGTTACTGCTGTACATGGGTTACCGCTTATATTTGGTTCAGAAAGAAATAAGGGTCTCAGATTTGACTCTTCTCGGGTACAAATTGAGGTAGTTGAAATAGGGAAGGACGGAATTACCGAATCCGATATACTGGTTCACGACGAAACAAATCGGACATTGGCTGCACTGTTAGCCGCTATGCAACCACCACACCATCCAATGGTTGTTGGGGTTCTGTACAGCAACCCGGTTGAAACATATGAGTCTCAGGTTTACAACCAAATGGCCGCTGCAAAAAATGGTGGCGCGACTTTGAATGATGTACTTCGTCGAGGACACACCTGGCGGGTAGAAGAATCGAAGTAGCTTTAGTTGAAGTTCCGAATCGAAACCATTCGCTCCACTAGCTGCTCCATTATCCTCGCCGAAATAATTTTATTTTACTGCGTAACGTTCCACAAATGTTTGATCAATCGTTACACCGAGCCCTGGCCGGTCGGGTATTTCAATAAATCCATCTTTCACAAGAAAATCTTCTTCTGCCAATTCGTGCAACATTGGATTCGCACCAAGTGAATACTCCACAATGAAACCAGTGGACGCAGATGCCAATACATGTAGACCAGACGCGAAAGTTAAGGCACCTCCCCACAAATGCGGTGCAAATCTAATCTGAAATGCACTCGCAATTGCCTCAATCTTGATCGCTTCGGATATACCTCCTGCTATGGATAAATCAGGCTGAAAAATGTCGGCCGCTCTTTTTTCGGCTAAATCACGAAAATCGAAACGGGTAAACTCACTTTCACCCGTCGCAATTGGTATATCGGTGCTAGCCCGAACCTCAGCGAGCCCGGATTTATCGTCTGCTGTCACAGGCTCTTCCAACCAGTCTATGTTACAATCGGCAACTCTTCGACAAAAACGTTTCGCCTCACTTACATTAAAGGTTCCGTGCGCATCGCACATTATTGCAATGTCTTTACCTAATCCGGCCCGCGCCGCTTGAACGCGCTCAACCGAATGATTTAGGGATCCGTCACCCGAACCAACTCTCATTTTCACGGCTTTAAATTTACCACGTTCTATAAAAGTATTGAGTTCGTCCACAATTCTGTCTGTAGGAGCCCAACCGCCGGAAGCGTATGCCGGCATTTTTTCCTGCCTACGACCCCCGAGTAGTTGCCAGACAGGAACATTTAGTGACTTCCCAAGGATGTCCCAAAGAGCCATATCAATGCCGCTGATCGCCGATAGTGTGATCCCGCGACGCCCCAGTATCGGAAACACACGGCCTCTTGCAATCGCATAATGCGCCCGCACCCCATTATACATTGTATCCCACAGCCGAGATATGTCTCTGGCATCTTCCCCGATTAACTCTGGAGCAAGTTCCTGCTCGATGAGAGCACACATCGCTTGATTATTGCTTGCACTTCCAACTTGTGCTTTGGCTTCACCGTGTCCAACAATCCCGTCATCCGTCTCTATTCGGATTAAAGTACTGTCAAACGACTTCGCTGTTCCGAAATCACTTCTATGCCGACCCGACTCTGGTATAGGGACGTGCACCCAGTTTGCTGTTATTGTTTTAATTTTCGTCATTATAAAATACCATTGAGCCTATTAATTTTTTCATTGCCCATTAACCTCCACGTGTCGACTGACAAAACTAAATCCTGAATAATAATTCAACCGCATACGAATATTTTACACAATAGATCTCTGATCCCAAACAACTTCAACAAACAGTACGAAAGCGTTCCACACATACATCCAAAACTTCGGTAGGATCCCTTTTCCACCAATTATTTACCGAGAATACCTCTACTTCACAGTAGCCAGAATATCCCGCATCCTCTACAGCCGCCCGAATATTTTTTAAATCTGCAATTCCGTCTCCCATCATCCCCCGATCTAATAGTACATCTTTGGTGTTAGGTAACCAGTCACAAATATGAAATCCCGCTATTTTCCCTGGCCCTGCCCGTTGTAGCTGCCTTGCAAGGGAAAGGTCCCACCACACGTGATACACGTCGACCGCTACCTTTACAGTCGAGTGCCCCATATTTTCGCAGAGGTCAATCGCGTCCTTAACCGTTACAAGGCAGGACCGCTCTCCAGCGTAAACTGGGTGGAGTGGTTCAACTGCAAGATCAACACCGGCACCTTCCGCGAAATAAACGATGTCGGAGATAATTGATGATGCCACTTTCAGACTATCGCTCGTTCCAATGGATCCTTCAATAACTCCTCCAAGGCAGACCGTAAGAGTTTTAGCACCCAAATCTGAAGCCATATCAAGAGACAATTTAAACTCATCTATTACTTTGTTCCTACTATTGGGAGCCAACGGACCCACCAAGAATGGGGCGCGACAAAGTCCGGAAACCTCAAGACCTGCCGCCCGTGTACGATTACCTATCTCCACAGCCTTCGAACCAATCTCCCGTCGCCACCAGGCGATCGCTCCAAAGCCTCGATCAGCGCACTCATCGATCACCTTTTGAGGTTCCCACCCCGCGCCATATCCATCCATGATATGGCCCAACGTAGCTGTATTTAGAGACAACGCAGAATGATCTTTCAAAAAATCTCTCATTGCTTTCACCCAGTTAGATCAGTGTGGTAACACTGACTCAATGTTCTCACAAATAACCACAAAATTGAAAAATCTTTAACAACCGTGCGCACGAAATAAAAGTTGTGTCTGTTGTTTCATATGACATTCGTGTCGTCACAACCAAAATTGATATATAATAACAAAATGGAAAACAAAGATTTACCGGATGTCATCGTTGTAGGTTCCGGTGCGGCAGGCATGACTGCGGCACTAACTGCTGTCCTGATGGGTTTAAAGGTGCGAATTTTAGAGAAATCAGACAAAATTGGTGGGACTACTGCCCTCTCTGCCGGTTCTGTTTGGATCCCGAATTCTATTCATTCAGAGCCTATCATCGATAATCCGTTAAAGGCAAAAACCTATCTTCGCAACACACTGGGCAATCGACTGAAGCCGGATCTATGTGATGCCTTTCTGAAAAATGGTCCAGCGATGGTTAAATTCCTAACCAACACTCAAGTAAAGTTTAGAGCTTATACAAAACATCCAGATTATTTGGCTAATACTGAGGGGGCCACCCTATTCGGGCGGGCCCTGGAACCTGTTCCTTTCGACGGCTCTTGTCTTGGAAATGATTTTCGGCTTTTGAGAAACCCTTTGCCAGAATTCACAGTACTAGGTGGGATGATGGTAAATCGCGATGATATACGACACTTGTTGGGAGCTGCTCGTAACGGTCATTCATTGGTGCATTCTTTCAAACTGTTAGCACAATACGGATGGCATCGTTTGCGTTTCCATCGTGGAGCTAGACTCGTAATGGGGAACGCACTTGTAGGAAGGCTGTACTCAGCCCTTAAACAAAACGATGTTCATGTAGAAAGAAAAATGCCCGTCACCGGAATATTAAAAGAAAATGGAATTGTCACTGGAGTTATTGTCCAGCATAAACGAAAAGAGGAGCACGTCAGATCAAAACATGGTGTGATATTGGCTTCCGGAGGTTTTTCAAGAAACCAAAAATTACGCCACCTTTTAATGCCAGAGCCAACCCCAACCTTTTCGCCCATAGCAGAAACTATAACAGGTGACGGTATTTCTGCCGCTTTAGAAGCTGGGGGTGTTCTTGGGCAAGGACATGCGGAGAACGCTTTCTTGACCCCAGTATCAATTCGCCAAAGGAGTGATGGTTCGACAGCCGTTTTTCCTCATTTTGTGCTCGACCGAGGAAAACCTGGACTGATCGCAGTTACTAGCAAAGGCGATCGCTTTGTTAGCGAAGCTACCGATTATCATTCATTTGGAAGGGCAATGTATGCCAACAAACAAAACGGCACGATCCCTTGCCACTTTATATGCGATCACCAATTTGTTCGAAAATATGGCTTAGGGATGGTTCACCCGGGCGCTACAAATTTGGCAAGAGCCATTCGGGACGGCTACGTCATTAAAGAGGACACTATTCCTGACTTAGCTAAAACGATTAATGTCGATTCACAAAATCTCTCGCAGGAAGTCACTCTTCAGAATAAGTATGCTAAAACGGGGAAAGACGAGCAATTTAGTAAAGGCGAAAATAACTACGAACGTAATCTAGGCGATCCATCGCATGGACCTAACCCATGCCTGGGATATATTAGAACTCCACCTTTCTATTCAATTAAAGTATATCCGGGCGACATCGGCGGGAGTATTGGGCTCGTTACTGATTCCAACGCGAGAGTGTTAAATAACAATCAGCAACCTATACAGGGACTTTTTGCATGCGGGAATGACATGGATTCTATTATGGCCGGCGTATACCCAGGCCCAGGAATTACCATAGGACCAGCGATGACCTTCGGTTATATTGCCGCAAAATATATCCGCACTAACCTAGTGTGAATGCTAGATTTATTTTATGGTAAAATGATAATCGATTAAGAAACCTATGAGCGACCAGTCAAATCCCATGGTATCAAAAGAGAACTTTTCTCCAACTTCTCAGACAGAGCAGCAAGGAACGGTCGACCAACCGGTTTACCACTCGGCACAACATCGTACCCCGAATAAACTCCCGATGGACCTAAATGCCACATCATTGGAACTTTCTAGTCCTGTATTTGGGCATAGTTCTATAAGGCCAGAGGATGCCGATCTCACTAAACAACATGTAGGACAACCGCTAGGAGAGCGTATTATCGTTGGAGGCCGGCTGTTGGATGAAACAGGCCACCCGGCCTCTGGAAGCCTGGTAGAGATTTGGCAAACCAATTCAGCTGGTCGTTATATACACAAAGCAGACCAGCATGATGCTCCCCTGGATCCTAATTTTACCGGTGCTGGGCGAACCATTACAGATGAGGATGGTTGGTACCGATTTGTGACGGTGAAACCAGGAGCCTATCCTTGGGGAAACCATCCGAATGCTTGGAGACCCGCCCACATTCATTTTTCTCTTTTTGGACCAAGCTATCTCTCCCGACTCGTGACTCAGATGTATTTCCCAGGCGACCCTCTTCTGCCATTTGACCCCATTTTTCAGGGCGTTCAAGACGCATCCACTCGGGCCCTATTGGTAGCAAAACTGGATTTTAATCTCACCGAGGAGGGGCAGGCTCTTGGCTATCGTTTTGATATTACTGTGCGCGGACGAAAACAGACCCCGATAGAGACATAAAATGACCCCACTAACTCCCCCCCAGACAATTGGTCCATTTTTTGCGTACTGCCTGACTTCCAGTGATTACGGTCAAAAACTCATCACCTCAAACAGAGTTCAAGCGGGAAACGAAAGACAAGTCTTGATTAAAGGAAGTATCTATGACGGAAATGGAGCACCAGTAACAGACGCGATGTTGGAAATTTGGCAAATAGATGCCCAGAGCCGTCTTCCGAAAGATCTCCATGATACGAACACCTCCTTCAACGGCTTTGCTCGTTCGGGCACCGATGTACAAGGCAGCTATCAGTTTGAAACCGTGAAACCTGGGCAATCACTTGATCTGAATAACGTTCTACAGGCCCCACACATCAATGTAGTAGTTTTTGCCAGAGGTCTAATCTCACATTTGTTCACACGAATATATTTTTCGGATGAGAATTGCAACGAAACGGACCCTACGCTCTCTTCAATTAAAGATGTTAGGCGGCGTGCCAGCATCATTGCTACCAGGGCATCAGAATCGGATCAGTGCACAACATATATCTTTGACATACATCTCCAAGGCGCATTTGAAACAATATTCTTTCGATGGAACGAAAGTATTCTTATCAATAATCAGGAAGATCAATGAATATTTTAGTAAAACATTTCGATAATACTAATTGTTCCGTAATAAAACTTATCTAGGCTATTACAGGAACTCTCGTGCTTCTCGACACACAGTTTCGCACTACACTAAGCGACGAAATATGGAGCAGTGCTCAACGTGTAAATCGCATGGTCGTCTTCGAAACGACTTTGGCTCGGGCACAGGCTAACGTTGGAATTATCAACTGTGCATCAGCGGATATTATGGAGGATATCTGTAATCACAGACTTTCTGAGATCAACACAATATTTGAGCAAGCAGTGCAAGCGGGAAATATAGCGATACCGTTCGTTAATCATTTGGTCGATCATGTTTCACAGAAATCTAAAGAAGCCTCGAAAGATATCCATTTTGGCACAACTAGCCAGGATTTAATTGACACTACAAATATGATGGCACTCTCTGAACTAATAAAGGGGATCACCAAGGAGCTGGATAAAATAATTCTAGAATTGCATCGACTGTCAGTCTTACATGCAAACACACCTGTATTGGCTAGGACACTACTGCAGGCTGCAACACCGATCACTTTTGGACTCAAATCCGCAACTTGGGGACTAGGAATTAGACAGAACCGTGACCAAATGCATGCGCTGGGAACAACGATGTTAGCGATCCAACTTGGTGGGTCTAATGGTACTCTATCTGCGATGACGCCCCACGGGGAAGCAGTCAGAGCAGATATGGCTCAACGACTTGGTCTCATTGATCCTGGCCACTGCTGGCACACACTCCGAAGTCGGATCCTAACTATCGCCGCAACATTAGCAGGCACCGTGGCAGCAACAGCCAAAATTGCCGAGGATTGCCTGTTGATGATGCAAGAAGAAGTCGGGGAGATACAAGAAGGTCATCCTGGAACCTCCACATCCATGCCCCAAAAGAAGAATCCTGTCCATGCACTTGTCCCGATTGCGGCCTTGCCAATTTCGTCAGGGCTCTTATCCGCGGTTGCTACAACCCAAGTACAACCTCATGAGAGAGGAACAGGCCAGTGGCATAGCGAATGGAATTCACTGTCGTTATTATCTTCTCTTGCGCTCGCCTCTGTAGAGCAATTAGTAAAAATGTTAAGTAACCTGAAAGTGAACAAGTCCAAAATGGCCACAAATATAAATAACACGAACGGTTCACTTGGCGCCGAAGCATTATTCCAGAATCTTAGTAAATTTTTGGGCCGAACCGAAGCCCATGCTCTCATCAAGTCCATCACAAACCAAACAAACAGCCAAACTTTTTCCGAGCGGGTTATGAGTGAAAAAAAAATACAGACGATGATCCCCTTAAACAAGCTACAAGATATTTTTAGCTACAAGGAACCAATCGATGCATCCGTTGCGGAAGCACTAAGAATTTCCGAAGGACTGATTAAACCCTAATTTTTTAACTTGCCAACAACAACAACGATAAAGGTCCACATGATCAAGAATGTAGATGGATATACTCGTCTCTATATGACGGTGGGCTACCCCATCGGCCAAGTAAAGTCGCCTGCGGATATAACTGCAGCATTTCATGAACGGGGTATCAATGCTATCCAACTTCCTGTTGAGGTGCCTCCTGATAGGGCAGATGACTTTTTTAAAGGAATAGAGGGAGCAACTAATATCGATGGCTTAGTGATAACGGTACCGTTTAAATTTATGGGAGCGAAAATATGTAAAACACTAACCCCACGCTCTAGACGATTAAATGCCGCCAATATTGTACGCCGAAATTCGGATGGTTCTTGGCACGGTGATATGACCGACGGTCTGGGTTTTTGCAATGCGGTTCACAAAGCTGGAAGCCTTATCAAAGGTAGCAAAGTCCTGTTAATTGGAGCGGGCGGTGCTGGTTCGGCTATCGGGCTTGCACTCCTCGATGAAGGAGCCAGTCATTTAGCTATTTACGATACTAATAAATCAAGATCTGAGACATTGTTTCGCCTTTTAAAAGATGACTATAGCGGGGTAACAATTGCATCAGATACTGTGGCCAGCAATTTTGATATTATCGCACATGCGACACCAACAGGCATGAAAATAAGCGATTCATTGCCATTAGACGTTGAACAATTACAGAGCAGAATGCATGTCGGTGACGTTGTAACAGAACCAGAAGTACCCCCACTGATAAAAGAAGCTAGGGCTCGCGGGTGCCGGACAACAACCGGGATCGAAATGTTTGACGGCCATCGTCATGTGGTCGTTAATTTTCTCCTGAACGATGATAAACCTTAGACTGATTTCTTGAAAACGGAGGAACCATCGATGTTAGAAAATACTACGGCTGTCCTGGTAATCTGGCACGACTTGTTACCCGAGGCGAAATTAGAATGGGAACAATGGCATACCCATGAACATATGCCAGAACGAGTCGGCATCCCTGGCTTTCTTGGTGGCCGTCGTTACATGAATCATGATGACCCAGATCAATGTTGTTTCACACTGTATGAAGGGAGTGATTTATCTATCTTTAAATCCCCGCCCTACCTAGAACGACTAAACAACCCAACGCCATGGACAAAGAAAAATGCATATGCATTTAAAAACCTTACTCGTGGTGCCTGCAGGTGTGTATCGACCTCTGGCCCAAAAAACGCATACGGTGGCACCATGATGACAATACGATTATTGCGTAGCCAATCATTTTCTGAAGATTCGGAACAACTGAATCAATTAACGACAGATGTAGCAGAATTGAGTGGCGTTATAACAGCAACCCTTGCGCTCTGCGACACGGAGATTACTTCCACCGAGACCGCCGAGCGAAAATTAAGAAAAGGCACGGCTGAGGAGCCACTTGACGGAGTGCTAATGATTGAAGGTTACGATGCTGTGGGGTTAAAGGAAGAAGCTTCAAAGATTCAAGACAAAATAAAGGCTACTAATATTCACTTAAATCCGTTACCACATCAAATCTATCCACTTTCGTACATGCTTAGAGAATAAAAGAATTAATTCTATCACAGCAAAATTTAGAGGTCCAAATTAGAATTTCTGACCTAACTTCGTTCGTATTTTGGTTATCGTTGCGTGAGAGTATATGGGTCAAGTTACGTCCTTAAGCGTCTCCCATAAATCTTTATGCAATTATTGAACGCCGTATTCTTCGGCCATAGAACATAATTATTAGCATCCCGGCCAATAGGCACGGGTTCCGGTATAATTTGTTTCCCACATTGTCCATTTCTTTGCCCTCATCCTGGATAGCAAGGGTGGAACGTAAAAGATGCTGTTGAAGACCCATTCGGACTGAGAAACCATTCATTATTTCACCGGTATTACACCGGCAAGCTTTTCTAACACAACTATTCCCTGCACAAATTTAAACAATTAGATCATTACAATTTTTTGCACCCTATCCTAGAGGTTTGCCAAGACCAGTGATATATGGTTTTTAGCAATTGATCTATGTAAAGACACATAACATTACATTATGGATGAATCCGGCAGTAGGTTTAGGAGATAATATGTTCCGTCTATATTGGTTACCTTTAATTTTAGTGACTTCTTTCCTAGTGATGTCGCCCACTCATTCTGCAGAAATCCGAGTGGGAATGCTCTACCCAATCACTGGTGGCGGCGCCATCTATGGAACCCCGGCGATGGTTGGGCACCGGATGGCGATAGATGAATTGAATGCCAAAGGAGGCATTCTAGGGATGACTGTGGTAGGTGTAGAAAGGGATACCAAATTGAACCCTGCCACTGCTGCAGCGGCAGCTAAAGAAATGATTACTAAGGACCGGGTAAACGTTTTAGTTGGCGGTTTAAGTTCGGCTGTTGGACTAGCTATTTCTGAAGTGGCCAAACAAGAAAAAGTCATCTACATCGCTACCGTACCAAAAACTATCCAAATGACTACCAACAAACTACATGATTATGTATTTAGAACTGCCTCACATACTGATTTTGAAGGAGACGCAATAGCACAGATTGCCCAACGAATTGGAGCAAAAAGAATTTGTGACATACAACTTGATTACGCGTATGGCCATGACTTGGCAGAGGGAATTGCCAAAGGACTTCAAAGGCACTTGCCAACTGC
This sequence comes from uncultured Rhodospirillaceae bacterium, assembly GCA_964515905.1. Classification (GTDB taxonomy): domain Bacteria; phylum Pseudomonadota; class Alphaproteobacteria; order UBA7887; family UBA7887. The sequence goes on from CAZEWK010000003.1 coordinate 15,833, forward strand.
AAAGGTGATATTAGACCTTAGACCAAAGCTAAGAGCGCCAGATTACACTGTGTTCATTACTCAAATTATGGGTGCCGGATGCGATGTCGTCACCAGCGGCCTCTGGGGGCCACATTTTGTAGATTTTGCAAAACAGGCGAGTCCGTTTGGGTTATTCCAACAAATCAAATATATAACCGGTGGTGAAATTGGAAGTCACGAAATTGCTGGATCATTAGGAAAAGATTACCCGGATAATGTTTGGGCCAATTCCTATGAGCTGTGGTATGATCATCCAAATACAGAACATTCCTTGTTCCAAGAGGAACTTGCCAATGAACTTGGTGTCAAAGAAACGCCCATGTGGCCAGTTCTAGCGTTGATCGGTGTACGCATGTACGCAGCAGGTGTTGAGAAAGCCGGTTCCTTGAATTCCAAAAAAGTCTCACAGGCGCTTAAAGGTATGTCAATCAATACACCAGTCGGCGTACGGACCATTGATCCCAATACCCATCAGGCTGATACAGGGCAATTCTGGGGCGAAATGGTGAAGAAGGAAGGTGTTCCTTATCGAGTAATGGAACCCATTATATATATTCCTGCAATTCTAGAAGATTAGAATCTTCTAGCATAAAATGCGACATAATTAACCGAAGCAAATATTTTTTTGGTAAGTAGCTCGTACTGACTAGGATAAACCCGATTTATGGAATCTTTGCTAGAGTTTATTCGCATTGATATTGGAAGCCCCGGTTTAGCTACACTTTTGAGCAACCCTAAGTTCGCGTTCATTCAACTTATGAACTCGATTTCTATGGGAATGAATTTTTTCATCATTGCGGCAGGGCTCTCTCTTATATTTGGTGTTTTGAAAGTGATCAATTTTGCTCATGGTGCGTTCTATATGTTTGGCGCATATATTGCGTACTCGACAACCGAAATGATAGGGCTTAATTTTTTCTGGGGCGTAATAGGCGCAGCGCTTGGCCTTGCAGTACTTTCTCTGCTTATAGAGCGGACCTTATTTCGTTTCGTCTATGACAAAGAACATTTAATGCAACTTTTGCTTACGTTCGCATTGGTACTTATTCTTGGAGATGTTGCAAAGATTATATGGGGAACAGACCAATATAGCGTATCGTATCCTGAAACTCTTTCAGGTGCCACAAACCTAGGAATCTCTTACTACCCTTCCTATAGGCTTTTACTGTGTGTTCTGGGTCCACTTATTTTCCTATCGTTATGGTTGTTTATAGAACACACTCGCTGGGGGCGTATTACCAAAGCCGCCACACAAAATCGTGAGATGCTATCCGCTCTAGGGATAAATGTTCCGATTATTTACAGTGGCATTTTTATACTTGGTTCTGCTCTAGCAGGTGTCGGTGGCGCTTTGGCTTCGCCGTTCAACAGTCCAACACCAGGCATGGACGCTATCATTATAGTGGAATGTTTTGTTATCGTAATAATTGGCGGGCTGGGATCGCTTTGGGGAACGTTTGTGGGTGCACTGATATATGGGTTTGTATTTAATTTTGGCTCTGTAATCATACCCAACGCGCAAGACATTTTTGCTTTCCTAATCTTACTGGTCGTACTGTTAATCCGGCCTTGGGGGCTTTTTGGACAACCCGAGACCGAGGAACATTAAAGATGACTGATCGCATGGGACGAACAACTGCAGTCGCCTGCCTAGTCAGTTTACTAACTTTGATAATCGCACCCCTACTAGGATCCGCCTACATTATCGACGTTGTCACCGAAATTTTGATATACGTACTATTCGCTCTGAGCCTAAACGTCATCATTGGTTACTCTGGTAACGTGTCTTTTGGGCACGCAGCCTATTTCGCTATCGGAGGCTACGCCAACGCTATACTTTTAACTACATATGGTTGGCCACTCTTGCCTTCGTTTGTTTTAAGCATCTTAGTAACGAGTGTATTAGCAGGTTTCGTTGCTTATTTTTGCACACGTCTCACCGATATATATTTCGCAATGCTAACACTCGCGTTTTCAATGCTTGTTTGGGCTATTGTTTTCAAGTGGCGCTCGGTTACAGGGGGTGACGATGGCTTTGTTGGAATACTGGTTCCAGAACTAATAAGTGGTCGCATCTCTTTTTATTACTTTACCTTGTCCGTAGTAACGTTAAGTATATTCCTGTTATGGCGTCTCTGCCACTCGGCCTTTGGAAGGACACTCCTAGCTGTTCGTGAAAATCCAACAAGAGCAGGTTTTATAGGCGTTAACACCAGAGTAATGAGATGGTGGGCATTCGTAATTGCAGGCACTTTTGCAGGGGTGGCTGGCGCCATATTTGGCATGTTTCACCGCGGCATGTACGTTGAATCGGCATTTTGGACTCAGTCGGCAACAGTTCTCATAATGACCCTTTTAGGTGGCATGTTTTCTTTCTTTGGCCCTGCAATTGGCGCAGCAACCTTATTCGTCTTAGAACGAATAACAAATGAATACACGGAGTACTGGCCAACCGTATTGGGAGTTATTCTCCTAGTAATTCTGCTCTTTCTCCCTAACGGACTAGTCGGCCTAGCTCATAAGACCAAAATCTATCTTAAAAACCGCAAATAAAGATGCTAAAAACTAGAAATCTTCATAAGGAATTTGATGGTTTTAAGGCGATCACTGCCGTTGACTTTGCAGTGTCCGAGGGCAAACGTCACGCGATAATCGGCCCAAATGGCGCAGGTAAAACGACTTTCTTTAACCTAATTACTGGCCACCTCCAGCCAAATCAAGGTGACGTAATTTATAAAGAAAGAGTTATCACGGGACTACCCCCACACCGAATAGTAAAGCTTGGTCTAGCCCGTTCTTTTCAACGAATTAATATTTACCCTCGAATGACAGTATTTCAAAACGTACAAGTCGCGCTTTTAGCCCAACATAATCAACATTTACATTTTTTTAAATCGGCCCACGGTTTGTATAGCAACGAAACTAATGAACTTCTGGAAATTGTTAGATTAATGGCTGAGAGAAACAAAATCGGAGGTGAACTAGCCTATGGCAAGCAAAAACAGTTAGAACTTGCAATTTCTTTGGCCGCTGATCCGACATTATTAATGCTGGATGAACCTACTGCGGGTATGTCACCCAGTGAAACTACTGATAGCATCCAACTAATCAACGATATCGCAAATCTTCGCTCTCTGACACTTTTATTTACTGAGCACGACATGAAAGTTGTATTTGGTATAGCAGATCAGATAACAGTGCTTCATCACGGCGAAATCTTGGCATCTGGGTCACCCGATGAAGTCCGGACGGATCGAGAGGTGCAAAGAGTATATCTGGGAGGGGAACAGTAGGTTGGTTCAACTGGAAGTAAAATCAATTCATGCTTCGTACGGTCTGAGTAAAGTCTTGTTTGGAATTTCTTTCCGCGTAAATGCTGGAGAATGCGTCTCCCTAATAGGTCGAAACGGGGTGGGTAAAACGACGTCAATGCGTACTATTATTGGATTAACACCAGCGGACAGAGGCCAAATTTTATTTGAGGGAATTGATATTACAAAGCTGCCCACTCACAAAATTGCAAAGTTAGGTATTGCATTTGTTCCCGAGGAACGACACATATTTCCCGAACTCACAGTTTGGGAAAACCTTGATATTGCCAGGACGCGGTCCAAAGGTAATCGCGCGGAATGGACAGAAGAACAGGTATATGAGTTGTTCCCTGATCTGAGGGACATACAACAGAGACTTGGGGGTGTTCTATCGGGAGGGCAACAGCAAATGCTGACCGTCGCACGAAGTCTTATGGGCAATCCGAGTTTATTGATTTTAGACGAACCATCGGAAGGATTGGCGCCCAAGGTTGTGGAAACACTAAAGACGAGAATTTCGCTTTTAAAAGAAAATGGAATGTCCATCTTGTTGGCAGAGCAAAATCTCAATTTTGTACTTTCCCTGAGTGACCATTGTCACATCATGGAGAAAGGGGAAGTTAGGTTTTCTGGTACCCCCAATGATCTCAGGGAAAATCCAAAAATACGAGAACAATATTTGACAATATGATAAAATAATATCTGATAACTTAAGATATAAGGTAAAATATATCATAAACTTTGGAAAACTTAGTATATAATTTCTATCTTGTTAAATTTTGCAACAACCCCATTAAAATAAAATCAGCGCGAAACTAACAATTTACTCGTTGACGCGGCCTGCTAACACATTGAAACTGCAAGCTGGCTTTTAGCCAAGAGGGTGGAGCGCACACTGCCCCTTTTTGGTCTGAGTGGATCAGTGGCGCTTCAGAAAATCAAGACCAAGAATGTCAGAGGGAGGAACCCCGTATTATGACAGGACGTTTCGGTATTACCGCGGCTTTTGCTGGAGCAACCATGCTCGCTTTGAGTATGCCTGCAATTGCTGCAGAAAACACGAGTCCGGAAGATCTGCTAAATGCGCATGATAATCCGAATGATTGGGTTAACCACCATAGAACCTATGATGGAATGCGCTATTCGCCGCTCGATCAAATTAATAAAAATAACGTTAAAGACTTAAAGGTTGCCTTTACCGTCGCTCTTGGCGGTTCCGAAGGTGCCGGCCCCTGGAAGTATGGAAATATCGAGGGGACACCAATTGCTGAAGACGGCATGGTCTATATGCCAAATGGTTGGAGTGAACTAACCAAGATCAATGTTCGGAAAGCAGGACAAGGCCCCGATATGATCGAATGGATTTTCGACCCGGCTGTGGATCGAGAATGGGCGGCTAACGTCACCTGCTGCGCGATTAACAATCGTGGTGTTGCACTTTGGAAGCAAGCGGTCATCATGAGCGTTCTTGATGGACGCATGTTCCGCATTAATAAGGATTCTGGCGCAGAAGTCTGGCAAGTACAATTGGCAGAACCTGCAATCGCAGAGACAATCACCGTGGCGCCGATAGTGGTTAAAGATCTCGCCATTACCGGTGTATCTGGTGCAGAATACGGAATTCGTGGCTGGATGGCCGCCGTTGATCTCAACACCGGTGTCGAGGAATGGCGTCGTTATACCGTTCCTGGACCGGGCGAAGCAGGTTTTGATACATGGACTGACGATTATGGTGCATGGCTAACCGGTGGCGGTTCGAACTGGCAAACGTCGACTTATGATCCTGCCACCAACTCACTATATGTGGGTGTAGGTAATCCTGGTCCTGACTGGGATCATGAATATCGGCCCGGTGACAACCTATATACCAGTGGCATGTTTGTTCTGGATGCCGATACGGGTTTTGTGAAGTGGCATTTCCAATACACACCGAACGATCCGTATGACTTTGACGGTATCAATGAGAATATTCTCATTGAGCAAGATTTCGCTGGACATAATCGCAAAGCGTTCATTCATGCTGATCGTAACGGATTTTTCTATGCGATAGATAGCCTAAATGGTGAATTCATTTATGGCGTCCCATTCGTTCGAGAGTTGAATTGGACAACTGGCCTCGACAAAGTGACAGGCTTGCCTCTCGAATACCGTCCGGATTCGGATACGCAAACATATGTGACAGAACATACTCCAAATCGCACCAACAAAACGGCCATGTATTGCCCGAATATTATTGGTGGGAAAAACTGGATGCCGATGTCTTACAGTCCTAAAACTGGCATCGCGTATGTTCCAACCATTGAAAGTTGCATTACTGTAAATAACGTTGAAGAGGTCCCCGGTCCGGACGGCACCTTCAAACTGCGTGAGTGGTTCTCCGGTGGAGGCCCACCTGCAGGTTCTGCAGTGTCAGCTGATGGTTCCAAGCATATGGAAGGTACGTTGACCTCCGTTGAAATTAGCACTGGCCGAATTCTTAGAAAGTTCGACCTGAAATACCCGCTCCAGTCTGGCGTAGTTAGCACGGCTGGTGGTGTGGTCTTTGCTGCACGGCATGAAGGAAGTGTATGTGCCCATGATGATCTAACCTTGGATGAGTTGTGGTGCTTCGAAACCAATACCCTGATTGATGCCCCCACTATGACCTTTGCGGTCGATGGAAAGCAGTATGTCGCGGTCGGGTCTGGTGGTTGGGGCATTATGCCGCATTACTTCGCGGATAATCAGCCTGACTTGGATAAGATTAGACCCGCCAACTTATTGTGGTTCTTCTCACTGTAGAATAACCTGAAATAGGGAGTATTTAACGATGATTAAATTTGTCAGCGTAATTGCTGCGGCGGGAATGGCTTTCGGTTTGGCTACGGCTATTCAGGCCGCTCCCACGCCGGAGGAACAAACCTCTCCTGAGCAAGTCAAGATGTGCAAAGAAGGGCTCCAAAGTTGCCAAGGCGGCGACCGAGGTGCGTGCGTTATCGCGCTCAAGACCTGTGTTGGAGTAGATCGCCAAGCAGCGATGAAAGCTATAAACGAAGGTTAATTCAGGCTTTCATTGATGTAACGTTAGATGGACCCGGAGCACGTTAGCTCCGGGTCTTTCATTATCCAAAAAACTTATAGCGTTCTACAAATCATGCTTACTCTAAAACATACACCTCCCCAAATTAAGTGGACTATAGCTGGTGCAATTTTCCTTTGCTTAATTCAAAACAGTTTATTCGCTGAAGATTTTGAGAGCGGATTGAATGCCTATCAAGAAGGAGACTTCCTTACAGCTAGAGAAAACTGGATTAAATCAGCGCAAATGGGTGACACTCAAGCCCAATATAGACTCGGCCTGATGCTCGCAAATGGTGAAGGAGGCATCCGCGACGTAGTGGCTGCCTATGCTTGGCTCTCTATTGCCGCAAGAAATGGAGTCAGTGCGGCCGGTCCATTATCGAAGAAGCTTTCAAAAGACTACGTCCCTAGACATTGCCAATATGAAGCCATGGCATTAGTCAGAGAATTTCTCACAGGCTTATCAGACCGACTGGTTACGGGAGAATCCCGAGATTCTCGTTGTTGGAAATTTGATGCTCCAAATAGACGTTAGTCCTTTGTTATGCAGATTTTTACCTACCGAACCTAGATTGTTAACTAAATGAATTGGCGTATATACATTTATAGAATATGAAGATCGTTTTTAAAGTTATAAACAAACTGGACTGTAAAGGTGTTTAACGGTGAGTAGATCCCATCCGACACAACCGTTTAGCTTATGGCGTACGTTTGGTATCGAACGCCACCACCAACTCATATTGAAATGGCTTCTACTAACAGGAGTTGTGGTTTTTATATTTGTACTGGCCGCACATTATGGATTGGTGGCTCGAGTCGTAAATACGGACAGAAGCTACATTTCCTCCGGTATAACGGTGCTCTATATTCTTACAACACTTCATTGCATGGTACAGAGCTGGTTTGTCTCACGCCAGTTAAATATTGCTGGACAAGTTGCCAAGGAGTTTTCTGAGTCTAGAGGAGACATCACTATCCACAGCGATACCCTTAAGGTAGCAGGCGATAGAAGCATTACTGACGGTGTAGTCTCGGAGCATATCCACGATCTAGTAAAAAAAGCAGGTTCAAGTGCCAAGCGATTAGACCAAACGCTCTTGCTTCAAGCTTTTTCTGACAAATTATTAGGACGCCAGGAGATTGGTTTTCTTATTGCCGATATGATGTTGCGGTTAGGCCTATTGGGCACCGTAATAGGATTTATTTTCATGCTGGGCCCACTTGCTTCCATACAAACAATTGATGTTAGTTCTATGCGGAGTGTACTCTCAACAATGTCGGGTGGAATGGCAATAGCTTTGTATACAACCTTAGTGGGCCTAATAGGTGGAATGTTGCTAAGACTACAGTACTTTTTTGTTGAAAGAAGTGTCGAAGATTTAGTTTCAATGACAACTGAGATTACTGAAGTATTTGTAATTCCTGTTCTGGATAACACTGACACTTCGGATTGAACGGATGATTCGCAAACGACGACGACGTGAACAGACCGATGCCTTTACTGATCTGTTGTTTAATACACTTATTGGTTTCGTATTAATGTTTGCCATCGCTGTCATCTTTCTTAATCCTATCGCAAAAACAGGGGCAATCGAAAGTAAGGCGGAATATCTAATAACGGTGACATGGCCTGATGGTGATCTGTCTGACGTCGACACGTGGGTACAAGACCCAGCCAGTAATATCGTATGGTACGCCGCAAAGGAGGCCGGTCTAATGCACTTAGACCGAGATGATACTGGCAGCACTCGAGATGTGGTTGTCGTAAACGGAACAACTATCACAAACCCATTGAACCAAGAGACAGTATCTATCCGTGGAATTGTGCCGGGAGAATTTACGGTCAACGTTCATATGTACTCGTACGATCCTGGTCAAGACCCGCTCAAACCACCAGTCAAGGTGACTGTCAAAGTAGAACGTCTTAATCCGGTTGTTCGAATTGTATTCTTCGACAGCGTCACCCTCGGACACCAAGGCGATGAAAAAACAGCGGTCAGATTTACTGTTCTCCCTGATGGAAGCACAGTTGACGTGAACACACTTCCGAAACAGTTGTATGGTCGACCAAGCTAAAAAATATGACTGCATTGACATTAGGACAGATTGAGCTTGTAGCCGCCTATGTACTTATGGCGGCGTTCCTTTTGGTTATATTGTTTTGGTCACGAGTACGATGGTGGATCAAGGCAGGGTCTATCTTACTTGCGGTTACGTTCTTTTTTGGCACTTGGAGCGGCCTTCGCAACATTAGCGGTTGGCCGAGTGATGAGGATCTACCCGAACGGTTTGAGCTGGTGTGGACTATCATTGTGGAGCCCGACGAAACGAAACAGGACCCCGGTGCCCTTTATTACTGGGTTCTGGAATTACGTGACGACGGACCTTTAAATGAAGAGGATGTCTACAAGCCAGGAGCCGTTGATGTACGTCTCGACCCAACACAACTTCCTCGGGCGATTCGAATCCCTTACTCCCGGGAAGCCCATGAAGAAGCCGAGGAAGCTCGGAATAAAATCATTCAGGGTGTGCGTCAGTTGGGTTTAACAACGAGGAGACCAAAAAAACCAGGCGAATATGCTCCTGAATCAGAATTTGCTTTTTACGATCGTCCTGACCCGCTCCTTGCCCCAAAAGACCCGCCTCCATAATTTTATTTACAATCATTTCAATTTCTGTGCAGCGTGCCATAGTATGGGGTGGATAATGCAATAAAGAAACGGGATCTTGCTATTATGAAGAATTATCTGGTGAAGACATTATGAGAACAAACATGTTGCAAGGTGGTTTGTGGAACTTAGATAATATGGCGTCGTTAGCGACCTCAATTGCAATTTTATGTCTTACCTTTGGAGTTGTAGAGACAAAAGCGGACGAAGTTAAATATTATGCCGGAGCCGGTATATATCAGAGTGCGGGTTGTATGGGATGTCACAAATGGCACGGAATGGGTGGCACAGGATATGCTGGAACTCCCATCAATTTTCGCTCTACACCACTAACTGCAGAGCAAATCAAACAGGTCATTGCCTGCGGTAGACCCGGCACGGGTATGCCGTATTTCCGGAAGACGGCCTATAAGGATGATTTCAATTGTTACGATATGACCAAGGAAGAGTTGGGCGACGACCTTATGCCACCCCGGGGAAAAACCTGGATGGTTCCTCGACAAATTCGCCAAGTAACAAACTTTATTGTTGAGCATTTTCAGGGCCGTGATAACGAAATACTCACCTCAGACTGCCAAATCTTTTTTGGAGACTCCAAAATGTGTACACAATTGGATCTTATGTCTAGCGGGGGAGGCGGAGATGGACATTAATCGGTTTGGAATTTTATCTTCTATAATAGGAATTCTTGTGATTTCTTCCCCCGTTTATGCGGATATGCAAGCGGGGAACGAGGCATACGCAAATGGTAATTATGGTCTCGCGTTTGAAGAATGGCTGAAGGAGGCCGAAGCAGGAAACCCATTGGCTCAGAATAATATTGGCTACATGTACCGGAAAGCGAGGGGTGCTCCGATAGATTGGGTCGAAGCTGTTAAATGGTACCGTCGAGCGGCAGAACAAGGTTTACCTGAAGCCATGACTAATCTTGGCTATATGTATGACGAAGGGAAAGGGACCGCCCAAGACTTGATTGAATCATACAAGTGGTTTCTTCTCGCAGCCCGACGGGATAGAGAAGGTGCCGAAGGACATTTAGAGGTACTAAGAAACGAATTTCTCACACCTGAAGCCGTCGCAGAGGCAGTAAAACGGGCTGACGCGTGGAGCCCCACTCCTGAACAATAAACAACTAACTGAGTTCTAGCATGAAATCCCATTTTAAGTTTCTGACAATCTTTGGATCTGTTTTTGTAACTTTTTTGTGGGTTTTGCCAAATCCTACCTACTCTATGATGTCTGCAGACATAGGTGCTGCCAAAGAAGTGGCGGAAGCCCAGTGCTCCTCATGCCATGTTATTCCTGAGATATCCGAGAAGGGAGTGAAAGATGCCCCAACCTTTGCAACGATAGCAAACCAGAGAAAAACAGGGAATTGGGAAGCACTCGCGACTATTTTAGGAAAGCCACACTGGCCAGAGAATGGAAACCCATTGAGTGGTACAGATATCGATAATTTAGTTGGTTATATATTAAGTTTTACCGCAAAATGAAGAGGCTCCAATGTACGTTCGAAAAAATCTACTCTTATACATTTTGATAGCCAGCTTATTAGGGGTATTGCCCACTTACACGAGCCCGGTAGCACAGGAGAACACGATTGTGCACGCGGGAGGTGATATTCGTGAATTTCGGGTGGGTGTTTTTGTAGATGAATTACCCAAACAGGGATACCGACGATTTGCATGTGGCCAAAATGGAAAATCACCGGTTCAAAGATTAGAAGGCTGGCAGGATTATACAACTTGTCCAACTGACAGCGAAGGGCTCCATGAGGTCGCGTTTCAGTATGATAATGATGATGCTGGTGAGGCCGTGGAAGGGACAGGCGTAGCAGGACATCCTGTTTTGATTTCTCTTCTGCTCAACTCCGAGGGCATAGTTGACGGCATTCGTATTTTTACGGATCCAGAGGCAAGACCCTATAATATACGGAGGTCGTACATTTTAGCCCGAATTGCAAGGAACCGTTTTGGGTGGCAAGGCTTTGAATGTGTTGATTTGCCCCGTAAAGCAGGAGAATTTGATCTCGGAGGAGTTTTTCACAAAGACCGGTGCATTAAAGATTTTGGTGACCGTACCATCAGAATCGAAAAATACTTTTACCGCGTACCAGACGGAAAAATCAATCGGGCTTTTATTGAGATCCGAAGAAACGTTGACTAAATAATAGCAGGCTAGACCTACTTTAGGGGTCTGTAGGTCTAGCGCTGGAGCACTTCACGAACCTCTGAAACGGAAACAATCAATACCGAACCATAATTTTCCATCGGAGAACCTTCGTCTCGCCCACCTTCGATTGTGCATTCTGCAATAAAGTCCGCGCTTGTCCCTAAACGAGCGGCAACACTGTGTACTGTGAATTGACCCTCAAAACGTGCTCGCCAAGAACCATCTTGTTCCCGTTTAAATACGTTCTCTTCCGAGGTAATTCCAGCATAGATAAAAAAGTTTCGTCCACGGGCACTAACCTCCTTGATTTCCTCACTTAGGTTTAACGACCAAGAGGGCATATAATTGGTTTCTAATTTAACGAGAGCAAGCTTTTGACACACTGTCATAACATCTTGTTTCTCAAAATCAGGAAGATCCGCCTTTTCTAATCGAGTCAAAGGCGCAAGCCCCATGACAAAGCCACCATTCAAGTGATCCGGTCGGGTGTCATCACCACGGGCCTGGATTACTCCTCTAAAGCGCAGTTTTTTCCGACCCCGAAACAACGAGCGGTCCGGTTCATGTGCCAATTGCAAAACTATATCATGCCGAACCCTAGCACGACCCGGTTTCATTTTTATCATTACCGAGTCTGCAGTACTTTGGGTCACTACTCCATCCCATACAATCGTACGCCCTGCACATTTATCATTAAATACTTGCACCGCTTCGCTAGGTGTATCGAATCGTGTATTACCACTACATTCCCTCCAGAAGTCTCTCCAAGACAATTCTGAGTTCTTGAACGGAACATATTGACCCAGTAACAAATCTTCTACGAGGCCAAGAGCACGAAGATTACCAAACTCTGATGCCGGTAGCGCTAGATTCAACGCTCTTGAGTATTCGGCGCCATCAAATGCTGACTCCGCGGCATTTAGGCTTTCTTCCACATGTTGATCGATCTGGCCACGAAGTTGGTCATAGCCTGGGTCGATGACCAACGCACGCTCTACCCATGAATAAGCCTCCGCTATATCAGCCGGCTTTCCTAAACCTTGCACAGCCATTAAAGCTAACAATTCAAAACCAAACGCTTTGTTTTCTCCAGCTAGTTTTAGGGCTAATTTACCTGCAGTTTCAAAATCGTAGGCCTGATAAGCTTCCGATGCTCTCTGCTCGTCGTTTTTAAAACAACCAGAAGTCAATAATAGGGCGCAGAGAAAAGTCGCGCTGCAAATACGATTCATTATGCTAAAGATCAACCCTAGTGCCAGCGACCAGATTATTAATCTGACTAGTCACGGCGCTGGCACAGCCTCCTACTAGTGTTGTTATTATGCTACCCTCGCCAGCCCCATCTGCACAAATCTTTACTGTCGCTTTCTGTGACGGCTCCAATCGATCTTGAAAAACAACGTTATTGCCGCATAGTACATCGAGAACTTGCACTTTTCGGGCAGCCTCCGCTGTGTTAACGACCTGAATAGTAATCTTATCCAGTGCGACGGCCGTGTTCAATGTCACAAACCAAAACAAAACAAATTGGATCGCTAGATACTTTCGCATTTTGGATACCCCGAGGATCTAACTTGCCATAATAGCATGCTGCTAGGTAATTCACGCAGCAGTTTAAAACCTCAACAGCCATTTCGAGTTAACTAGATCCACCAAGGAACTCAGAAATTCTTTGCACATCCTTGTGTCCCATCGTGTTCCATCCCAAACAAGCCCATTGGGCTCCTAATTGTTATAAGATACCCTTGTGGTATCGTCTGTAATCCCTCAAAACATTATTTATATAAACGGACTTCAGGAAATGTATGAAAAATACCCACTTCACACCGAATTTTTATGCACGATGCGTATATCGGTAATCGATAGCTACTTTATTGAAAATACACCAGCTGGAGTACGAAGACGTATAGATATCTTGGGAGGTGGAGAAGTTGAAGGACCTAGGTTGGAAGGAATAATTTTACCTGGTGGTTCTGATGCCTTGTTGACTAGACAGGATGGCAGCCTTACACCGGACGTCCGACTAGTGGTCAAAACTGTTGACGAGGCCATAATATTTATTCAGTACAGAGGAGTTCGCCATGGGCCTCCAGAGACCATGGCACGTATTGCCGCTGGCGACGACGTCAGCCCGAACGATTACTATCTTCGCAACGCACCGTTTTTTGAGACTGGATCTAAAAAATATCAATGGTTGAACCATATTTTGTCTATTGGGGTAGGTAGAAGAGAGCCGGACCGAGCTGTTTATGACGTGTATCAAATATTATAAAATCAGCTCACTATCATATGATATACAATCACATTTAGGGCAGTACTAAAATTGGCAATCCATAACGTACTGGTCATCAAACAACTAAATATTTTATTATATAGATGGAGTAAAGCGGTTGTCCTTGCTACCTTGATGACACAACCTGACCAGACTCAAAATAGTGACAGATATGACGTACAATTCTACTCTCAATTCTTCTAAAACTCTAAATGTAATATTTTCTATTATAGCAGCGCTTTCTTTAGTAGTTATCTCGAATACTGCTAACGCCGCAACTACAGACCCTTTGCGAATAGGAGTTGTTACGTTTCTATCAGGACCTGCAGCAGGGCCTTTTGGGGTACCCGCTGCCAACGCAGCTAAAATGTTGGTTAGGGCTCTAAACAATGGGCAAGTCCCTGACCCCTACAGCAGTTCTGGAATAGCGGGAGCAGAAATCGAAATTATCCTGGTAGATGAATCCGGAGGTGTCACTAAACAAGTTACAGAATTTCGGAATCTCGTCCAGCGTCGAAAAGTGAGTGCTGTCATAGGATATATCTCTAGTGGAAGTTGTCTGGGAATTGCACCAGTTGCCGAAGAAATGAAAATGTTAACAGTTTTTCATACCTGCGGAACGCCACGCATATTTGAAGAAGCGGATTATCGATATGTATTTCGGACCGCTTCCCATTCTGCTATGGATGGCATTGGAGCAGCCCGATACCTACTTGATCGTTACCCCGAACTTAAATCATACGCCGGTATTAATCCGAATTATGCCTGGGGCCATGATTCGTGGCGGGATTTTGAGGGGGCGTTGAAAGTTCTTAGTCCAGACCTAACGTTTAAAACTCATCAATTGCCTAAATTATTTGCAGGCCAGTACAACGCTGAGATCTCCGCCTTATTAGTAAAAAGACCCGATGCTGTTCACTCGAGTCTATTTGGTGGTGATCTGGAAGCATTCACCTTTCAGGTCAACGCTCGCGACCTTCATGAAAGAACCCGGCTCATATTAACAACTGGTGAAACAATGATGTTTCAACTAGCGGAACAACTTCCGGAGGGTTTAATTATTGGTGCTCGTGGGCCTTATGGTGCGTTTGCAAAGGATACTCCGTTAAGTAAATGGTTTCGTGAAAAGTATCAAATGGAGTTCGGAACCCCCCCTACATTTCCCGCTTATATGATGGCTCAGGCGATACTAGGACTCAAAACTGCTTTTGAATCGGCTCAAACGGAAGATACCTACCCAGACACGGAAGCCGTAGTGGATTCCTTTTCTTTTCTGAAATATACGGCAATCGGAACGACAGTAAATATGGCCCTTGGGAACGGCCATCAAGCTATCACTGGCACAGCGTACGGAGAATTTGCAAGGGATCCAGATACCAACGCTCCCATACTCACTAATGTGATCACCTATAGGGCTGAATGCGTCAACCCGCCACCAAATGTCGATACTGTTGAATGGATTGAACAAGGAATGCCAGGGGCAAAATGCGAGTAACATGAGATAAATAGCCTGGATTCACTTTCATATTAGTTTAAAGGAAACATCTCCTAATGGCGAAAATAAAAGGAGGGGAGTTAATAACCGATTTCCTTATTAAAGAAAAAATCCCATATGTATTTGGGATTTGCGGACATGGGAATGTCGGAATATTAGACTCACTTCATCAGTCTCAAGATCAAATCACTTTAATCTCACCACGCCACGAACAAACAGCCGGGCATATGGCAGATGCCTATTTTCGCGTACGGCACGAACCCGTAGCAACATTGACCTCATGCGGGCCAGGATCCGCGAATCTTATTATGTCGTTAGCAAATGCATTGGCAGACTCTTCTGCGTTTCTGGCAATCACAGCCAATGTTCCCACTCAGCAATTTAACAGGGGACCGTTTCAAGAGTTAAATCGGCATAATCAGGCAGACTTCCCCTCCCTTGTACGCCCCGTAGTCAAAAGGAGTTATCAGCCGTATCGTGTAGAAATGTTGCCACTCATGTTACGACAAGCGACGACAAACATGCTGTCTGGACGACCCGGCCCCGTAAATATAGATGTCCCTTTTAATTTGTTTCAAGAAGAAGCCGACGTGACAATGCCCGCCGTTAACTCTACTTCAATCATCCAGCGATCTGCTGCCTCCGACGAAGACGTGAAAAGGACGATCAATTTATTGAAAGAATCAAAAAGACCCGTTTTTTTTATCGGACATGGCGTCACTTTGTCTGAGGCAAGCAAAGAGCTACAAGAGTTATCTAAGCGTCTCAATATACCCGTTATAAGTTCGCCAAATGGTATGGGCTGCATTGACATGAGAGATACCCGTTCGATCGGATTTATTGGACGAAACGGCGCCTATCCTGCAAATCAAGCAGGACGCCACAGCGATCTAATAGTAGCAATCGGTGCACGTTTCGATGATCGATCGTCTTCTTCCTGGATTCCTGGCTATTCGTGGAATTTACCAAACACAAAACTAATCCATGTAGATATTGATGTTACTGAGATTGGTCGTAATTACCCCCCCGATCTTGGCATCGTAGCTGACGCCCGGACGTTTCTTCGCCAGTTATTAAATGGGGTCGGCGGTTTCGGAACGGCCGACAGTGATTATTCAGATTGGATAAAAGAAATAGCAGTCTGGCGCCAAGAATGGGAATCCTTTACCGCATCAAACTCTGATATAGAAACTTCACCAATGCGACCCGAACGAGTGGTCTCAGATATACGAAAGGTTCTCCCAGACGACGCAATAATTTCTCTGGACTCCGGTGTACATCACAATTGGTTCATGCAATTTTGGGAAGCGCGACAACCACAAACAATGTTGAATGCATGGGGATACTCCGCAATGGGGTTTGGTGTAAGCGGTATTCTTGGTGCCAAGCTCGCAGCACCTGATCGGCCCTGCGTTTCTATCTGTGGCGACGGAGGATTCACAATGACCCCGCATGTTCTCTGCACTGCAGTAGAGTATGATATCCCCGCCATATGGGTTGTATGGAATAACTTTGCGTGGGGCGCTATTAGAGATATTCAGTACGGACTTTTCGGTGGTCGGGAGCTTGGAACTGCTTTCTATAAAGGTAAAAATCAGGAACCATACAACCCTGATTTTGCGGCCATGGCTCGCTCCTGTGGAGTAGATTCTGCCACTGTTACCCATTCAAATGATTTTTCTGGTGTACTAGAGAAAGCGGTAAAACAAAATAAACCGTTCCTTATAGACGTACATGTCGATGCCGAGATACGTCCACCGGCTACTGGAACCTGGGCGCTGCCTCCCATCCCCCATAAAGAACCGATATTTGGCTCTTCCTATTTACAACCTGACAACAACACCTGAAGAAAAAGAGTACCCATGGCACGAAAACCGAAAATCAAAAAGGCAGTAATTCGAGAGGCAGTAGAAGTTTTGTGGGAAGATTTGCCTGGCCATTTTGACGGGGCCCTATCGAAAATGCTCATAACGCCCTCCAATTCCACGACAAAGCATTTTGACTTTCGTCTTTCTACTTATCAACCAAAAGGATTTGTTGCTAAGCATACTCATAAAACAGAGGAACAAATCTACTATATGTTAGAGGGCGAGGGTTTAATGGAGCTAGATAGGAGCCAACAAATCGTTCGTGCTGGTACAACAATTTTTATACCCTCTGGCGTGGAGCACGCTCTTTATAACACTGGAATTCGAGACCTAACTTTTTTAGTGATTACGAGTCCACCACTAACCTTACAAAGCTCAACTGGAATTATGAGTTAATTACGCTTTGCCCTGAAGAAGTGCCCGCTATGCGACCAAAAACCGCTCCTGATGTCAGGCCGGTACCACCCGGATAGTTAAAATAGAATAAGCCGCCAACTAATTCACCAGCGGCATAGAGGCCCGGAATTGGCCTCTCTCCCGAATCCAATACCCTGCCGGCCGTATCAACACGGAGACCACCAAATGTAAAAGTAATTCCACAGGTAATTGCGTAAGCGGAAAAAGGTCCTTTTTCGATTTTATTAGCCCAATTTGATTTTGGAACTAAAAGACCTCTCGTACCCCTACCATCCTTTACATTTGGGTTAAAGGACACTTCGGTAGAGACTGCGTCATTATACTCATTAATAGTTACTTGAGCCTGCGCTACATCCACTCCGTCAAGTTTTTCTAAAAGGCCTGAAAGCGAGTCCGATGTTGCTTTAGTCACTTGTCGAATACGATATTCATCTCGCAAAAGATGAGTTACTTGAGAATCATAGATCTGCCAGGCAAATTGCCCAGGTTGCCTTAGAATTTCCCTTCCGTATTTAGCGTACGTATAATTCCGAAAATCCGCTCCCTCATCTACAAACCGTTCACCATTTGCATTTAACATTATACCAAATGGATAACTATGTTTCTGGAATCCATCTCCAACACTCAGGTCACCGAAATCAGGTGCATAGCGATCCCATCCAACCGCGTGGCATCCTGACCAGTTCCCATATGGCATAGCTCCGATATCCAATGCCATCCTTATCCCATCACCCGTATTGAAACGACTTCCTCGAACTTTAGCCAAATCCCAACCAGGACCAAGATAACGGGTTCGCCATTCCGTATTTGCCTCAAAGCCACCACTTGCTAGGACTACTGCGTTCGCAGAAATATCAAAAACTTTAGAACCATGACGCACCTGCACGCCAACCACATTATTGTCGTCACAAATTAGTCTCAGTGCACGTGCTTCATACATAACTTCGATATCATCTGATTGTGCCGCGGAAAAAAGTGCGTCCACCAAACCCGGTCCACCGCCCCAAGATTCTACCGTTAGCCCTCCCCAAAATTTGAACCGCCCATCTACTTTGAAGGCCTGGCGACCGTATATGGGAACAAATCGAACACCTTTTTCTCGCATCCACAACAATGTTGGCATACTGCGTTTTATTAAAGTTTCTACTAAGTCCGGATTAGATCTGTATTCAGTAACTCGAGCCATATCATCGAAAAATTGATTTTCCGTATAAGTACCGAAATCGGTATTGGCTATTTCCTCCCGGGATAAATCCGGCATTAACTGCTTGAGTTGATCCACACCTTCATAGGCTACCCGAATTGCCCCTGCAGTAAAACGTGAATTCCCACCGCGTTCCTCTTCCGGAGCACACTCCAATATAGTAACCGAAGCCCCCTGGTCCCGAGCGGCTAACGCAGCACATAAACCTGCATTCCCCGCACCTACTACAATCACCTTTCCTTCAGACATACACCTTTACTCCTTCGGTACGGTTTATCTCATAATATTGCTTGCAAACAAGGAACAAACATTATTACAAATATTTGTTTAACTTAGACATATCCTACTCAAGAATTAGAAAGAACGAACATGGCACAGGAAGTCCGCACTGATGTATCTGGCTCGGTATGGAAAGTACTGGTAAAACCTGGAGATCAAGTTAAGACTGGAGATACGTTATTCATACTTGAAGTTATGAAAACGGAGGTTCCATACGAAGCTGAAGCGAATGGTGAAGTTATTGCCGTTCATATAACAGAAGATTCTGGAATGATTGAAGAGGACACCTTAGCTGTCGAGATTTCTTAATCATCTTACCACTCCCGCCATTACTATGGTCTCATGGTAAAGCTGGCCGCACCCGTCTTACGAAGAGGCGCAGACAGATTAGCAAATTCACATAAAAGTGGTCGCGTCTCGCGTGGGTCAATTAATTCTTCCACCGAGAATCTCTCCGCTGTTCGAAACGGTGAACGCACTTGGTTAAGGCGAGTTTCAATATCGGCTAGCATTTTTTCTGGATCATCTGACTCCGATAAATCCGATTTATAAGCCGCTTCAATCCCTCCTTCGAGAGGAAGTGAGCCCCAATCACCTGAGGGCCAAGCATATCTATATTGAAAACGCTCGGCATTACTATGACCGGCACCAGCCACACCAAATACTTTTCGTATCAGAATCGAACACCAAGGAACACGCGCCTGATACAATGCTGAAAGAGCTCGTGCTCCATGTCTGATGGTCGCAGACTTTTCAGAACGCGTTCCAATCACAAAGCCTGGGCAGTCCACCAAATGTACTACTGGTAAATGAAAAGTCTCTGCAAGATCCACAAACCGAGTAATCTTTATTGCGGCATCAGCTGTCCAGCCTCCCGCATAAATACGAGGATCACCTGCCATTAATGCGACCGGCCATCCATCTAATCTTGCAAAACCAGTAATAGTGGATCGACCAAACAACCGACCAATTTCAAAAAAAGAACCTGAATCCACTACAGCATTAATTATTGGACGCATATCATAGATTTTTCGACGGTCTCTCGGGACTGCTTCAATAAGCCACTCTTCTCTCCTGTCAACTTGGTCCGTTGGCTCGGTCCTAGAAGGTAATTCGTAAATTGAGGAAGGCAGATATGAAAGAAAGGTTTTCGTTCGTGAAAACGCCTCCTCTTCCGATTCGACCTCATCATCCACTGCCCCGTTTCGAGAATGAATATTGCTTCCCCCCAACTCTTCTTTGGTGACATTCTCTCCGAGTCGTGCAACTACTGGCGGACCCGCAACAAACATTTGGGACTGTCCCTTTACCATAAGTGCGTAATGGCTTGTAGCAACTCTTGCGGCACCCAGGCCCGCTACGGGGCCCAGCGCCAAGGAAACCACCGGCACCTGCCCCATATTTGCCACCACCCAATCCCAAGCCGGATTTCCCGGAACATAAGTGTACCCATCCGATTCTATCGATTTGACAGAACCTCCTCCACCCGTTCCTTCGACCAAACGAACTATTGGTAGGTGTAATTCGTATGCCATCTGCTCCGCCGCCACCTGTTTTTCCCAAATGCTCGCATCAGCTGCTCCACCCCGAACCGTAAAGTCATCGCCCACCAAAACAATCGTTCGACCATCGAGCCGACCTCTCCCAAATATGCAATTAGAAGCCCGAAATGATTTAAGGGAACCATCCGCTTCATATTCTGAGAGCCCACTGATTGCACCAATTTCGTGAAAGCTGCCTGGATCTAAAATTGCTTCAATGCGTTCGCGAATCGTTAACCTACCCGCATCGTGTTGACGTTTAATCTTCTCAGGACCGCCCATCTGATAAGCTAATTTCTCTCTCTGTTTTAGCTCTTGAATTTCTTTTTCCCACGACATGTTGGTCAACCCCGCCTTTACTACTTATTGGATCCGTTATACCACTTGTTTATTTTTCAGTGTTTTAACCACCTCATTATCGTAGCCAATCCAGTCCTCCAAAACCTCCGCTGTATGTTGCCCCACCATTGGAACGGAGTGTCGGATGGAAAGGTCATTGTCCGAGAGTCTTGTAACAAAACCATGCATAGGAATTTTTCCAGCCTGAGGGTGCTCTATCTCAATAATTTGCTTCCGATGACGGAGTTGTGGATCCTCAACTACTTCTGAGATTTTCACTACTTTTGCACAGGGCACACTGTGCTGGGCCATAATCTCTACAATCTCCGAAGCAGTCCGCAAAAGCATCCAGGATTCTATTTCCTTTTCTAAGGCATCCACATTTTCTCGGCGACCGGTACTCGTGGAAAATCTTGGGTCTTTTGCAAGATGTGATAGCTTAGTCGCTTTCACGAATCGGGAAAACCTCGCGTCTCCTCCTGCAACGATTTGTACTAGTGCACCGTCCAAAGTTTTATAGGAGTTGGATGGAGCCCCGAAGCGATCTCGATTACCAAATCGACCGGGTTCTTCACCCAATAATTGATATCCTGGAATAGCTGCCATCAATAATGAGAGTGCACTATCAATGAGATTGGATCGAACTAATTGCCCTATTCCGGTTGCATTGCGGGCTTGTAAAGCAGCGAGTACGCCAAGTGTAGTATGCAATGCTGTAGTATGATCCACAACCGTTGTACCCATCAACGTTGGTGGGCCTTCCGGATCACCAGTCATAGACATCAGTCCACTCGCAGCCTGTGCCACGGCATCAAAACACGGACGATCTGAAATTGGCCCGTCGTGTCCATAGCCTGAGATACTAGCCATAATCAATCTGGAATTGATCCTGTGCAGAACTTCCCATCCACAACCCATTTTCTCCATAGTGCCAGGACGGAAGTTCTCCACCAAAATGTCTGATTCAGAGACCAGTTCACGCAATATTTTCTGACCCTGAGGATCTCGTAAATTGAGTGTTATACTTTTTTTATTACGGTTGAATACCATTACGAATAGGCTATCGCCTCCCACAAGGGGTTCGATTGCACGAGTCTCCTCTCCAGTTTCTGGTTTCTCCACCTTTACAACGTCAGCACCGAGATCACCTAGCAACATCGCACAGTAAGGCCCCGCGATATATCTCGAGAGGTCAAGAACCTTTAATCCCTGAAGGGGTCCCATAATTAAATATCCATATCAATAAGTTATATCATATTCCTAGCAAACAACTATAGGTCCTACAGAAAATAAATTCCTAGGACCTTGCGGGCCAACCGCCTCGGAGCAACCCTATTCCTGAATCCAAAGTAAAAAGTTCACCTGTTATATTGGGAGCGCCTTCTAGCAACCAAATAACAGTTTCGGCAACGTCCTCTGATGAATTTACTGCCTGTAGTGGGCTTTTCTTCTTTATGTGAGAGACCATTTGGTCCGTTGCCTCTTCCCCGATACCCCTTCTATGCCATCCACTCTCAATATATCCTGGACAGACAGCATTGATTTTAAGTGTTGGTCCAAGAGCGCGAGCCATGGAACTAGTAATAGCGTTTAAAGCCGCTTTCGAACCAACATATGCTAAGGACGACCCAATACCATAAACACCAGAAACTGAGGATACATTCACTACGGCTCCATTACCCACGCCCTCGATATATGGAAGTACGGCCCGGATCATCTGAAACGGACCAATAGTATTCACTGCATAGATGTGCTGGAAATCTTCTGCTGACAAACCTTCTAGATTATGATGAGCACAGAACTGCGTGGTTCCCGCATTGTTAACCAACCCATCGATACGCCCCCATTTTTCCATTGCGGATTTTGCAAGTGCACGGCAGTCATCGTCTTTGGATACATCTCCTTGTTGCAGGATAACATCACCCTTAAATGAAGTGCATGATTCAGCCACAGCTTTTGCTTTGTCCTCAGAACGAGAATAATTAATAACTACATTGGTCCCTCGTTCAGCCAACATACGAGCAGTAGCAGCGCCTGACCCACTGGCAGCCCCCGTCACGATAACTACTCCACCATCCAAATTTATCATCCTTCTATCTCCCTTTACTTAACGCGACAGACCCGACTAGACCTCAACATTCATATATTATCCTTAGATATTAGGAAACCAACCGGGGACAAATGAATCAACGTTTGCGAATTATTATCGTTTTCATAAGCAAGAAATTATTTTCTAAGGCTGAGGGAAGAGTGATACTAACAATCAATTTTTTGGGATCATTAACGTTTGACGACCACTTAAATTATTTTACTGCCGCATTCACACGTGGCATAACTTCCTCTGCCATTAGACGCATAGATTTTCTTGCTAAATCTTGATCCATCCAATCATGTCCTGCATAGAGAAGTGTACCAAATTCACCAATAGATTCTCGGAACATTAGAATTTGATCCACTACTTCTGTCACGGTTCCTCTTATCACTAATTGATCTACAATTGATTCAACATTTAGCGACTCATCGCTCTGGTTCGGGTCGGTCTTGAATAAATTAGCTCGACCGCCTCGCAATAATTTTGTGAAAAGTGATTTAAAATAAAAGTAATATGGGCCGTTTGACCCTACTCCATATTCCTCTGCTATATTCCTATCTTCCGCAATAAATATACTTTTCGCAACTCGCCAATTGTCTGATCGGGCCGTTCTACCTCCCTTTTCACAGCCTTCGACATAGTTAGGCCAATGAGAAGCAACCCATTTGGGTTGCAGAAAATTGGCAGAAATTGGGTCCCATCCTCGTACAGCGGCTGCCTTCACTCCTTTCGAAAAAGGGGCCACCGCTGTTACTAAAATTGGTGGGTGTGGAGTCTGGTACGGTTTAGAAATGGTACCCTGCCCAATGTCTGGCATCATAGTTTGTTCAGTGGTAATTTTCCAAAATTTCCCCTCAAGATTATATGGTGCCTCCTTCTCCCAAATCTTTAAAATTAAATCTATTCCCTCAAGAAACATAGCGGTCCGATCCCGTTCAAAGTTGCCAAATACTTCGGCATCGGACATGAGCCCGCCCGGACTAATTCCAAACAAAAACCTGCCCTTCGCCATTTGATCAACCATGGCTACCTCTGCTGCCACTCTTGCAGGGTGATGATTCGGAATATTTACTGTTCCGGTTCCTAAAACGATCTGTTTTGTTTGTTCCAGTAGCCATGCAATAAAAATCAAGGAAGATGTAACATTCTCGGCTTGGTCGGTTATATGCTCACCGAAAAAACCTTCCTTATAGCCTAGTCGGTCAGCAAGGATAGCCATCTCATAATCTTCCCTAAGCGTCTCATGTTGAGGACGGTCAGGAGGATGTATTGGCATGGTAAAAAAGCCGAGATCCATTTTTTAACCCCAATTCATTACGAGGATTACCATTCAAAATGTCTTGCCATATATATACTATATGGTTTCCCCAATTTTGTGACCCTCATGTAGCGCCGCTACTAGGCCTCGGGGTGCTTTACAGTCACCAATTGATATCGCATTGAAATCTCGCCCTCGGGCATTTAATAACAAATTATCATTAACCTCCCGTGGTGTTGCATATGCTAAAGAAGTTACGCCCGAAAGTACCCTTTTCTTCCCACTAAGCATATTTTTTAATACTAAAGACTGGTCCTCCCATGAAACAGGCACTGAAGAACCAATCACTTCAACATCAAGACCTGCCAGACGACGCAAGACTCCGATCACGGATATGTAGTTCACTTTGGAAGCAATAGTCGTTTTTGGTGTAATTATTACTACTTGATCAAAATATCTAATTGCCAATTCTGCGGCAGCGTAGACAAATGAAGTGTGATCTTGATCAAAAATTACCGCAACGCCATTTTGTTTCCTGTCATCAAGCAACAATTTTTCCACGAAACCCCTAACATCATGCGCAGGAGCATCGTGCGATAGCATATCTGGCCACATCAACTTTGCACCTGTAGCAAATACTGCACTATCCGGGCCTAACTTTTCTATATCGTCCAAAGAGGCTTTTTCCCCAAGTTTTATCTCAACGCCACAAGCGTCCAGACACGATCTTTGATAATCAATCATTTGCCTTAAATCACGGCGGCCCGGCAACTGAGATTCAAGTAGCACTTTTCCTCCAAGGACATTAGAAGAACTGAACAGCGTAACCTCATGCCCTCGGTTACCAGAAACCCACGCAGCCTCAAGACCGGCTACTCCACCACCTACAACAACCACACGTTTACGTTGCGAAATATTGACGGGTGGAGGCGTCCAATCATGCTCTTTAGACGTTCCTAAGTTTGGATTATGAACGCATGAGATAGGCCTTCCAGAATGGACCTCACCCCAACAGAAATTGCATGAAATACACGGTCGTATTTCATTAATTCTGCCTTCCATTATTTTATTACCCCATTCAGAATCACTCAAAAGGGTTCGGCTTAACCCGATCAAATCGCCGTTCCTATTATTAAGAGCCTCCTCGGCTTCATGCGCATGAGTTATTCTTCCCATAGTCATTGCAGGAACTCCTCCGCATACTTTTCGCATACGCCGATGAATATCGATAAATGGGGTTCGGGGAAAATGCATGTCTGGTAAATGATTCTCAAGGCTGGCAGTAAAATTGCCCTGACTGAATGCAAAATAATCGGGACAACTCCTCTTAACTAAGTATTTAATAATTTTCTCTGCTTCGTCGGGATCAATACCTCCGTCCACACCCTCGTCACAAGGCATCTTGAATCCGATCAAAAATTCTTTCCCACATTTTTCTCGTATGCCAGCAATCAAATCCTGAATGAATTTAAGCCTTCCAATACGATCGCCACCGTACTCATCATCTCGATCATTAGAAAAAGGAGACATAAATTGTGTAAGCAAATACCCGTGTGCCCCATGTAACTCAACACCGGTAAAACCAGCTCTCTTCAGCCTATCTGCCGATCGAACAAAGCTTTCCACCAACTCTTTGATCTCCGTGGTTTCTAGCCTATGAGAAACAGTCCAGCTAAGTGGATCCGGCTTCGAGGTAGCGCTTACCGGGGTCACCAGTGGATCCCACAACTGTTGGCGCCCGACATGACCAATTTGACCTACCAGTCGACAACCAAGACTTTCAACACTTCTTGCCCATAAACTCAAAGTAGAAAGGTTTTCCTCGTCGAACACATTAACTAGGAATGGGTTAGCTACGGAAGTGTGATGGACCGGCATTAACTCCGTAACGATCATTGCCGCTCCGCCTAAGGCACGAGCTCGGTGATGATCAATTAGCTTCTGTGTCGGTTTCCCATCAGACCCATATGCCGTAACCGTTGCCGTATAGACGATACGATTTCGTAAGGAGTGTGTTCCAACTGTTATAGGACTAAATAATTTTTTGTACTTCATAATTCTCTATGGTTAAAAGAGTTCGGATGCATTTTCTTTGAGATTTTTATTTTCTCTGCACCATCACAGACCACTCTTCCACCACCTCCAACATTGTGCGAGTGAGGAACTGTAAATCCTCGTCTTCAATAGTTAAAGCGGGGGTTAAATAGACAATATCTCGAAATGGTCGGATCCATACACCTCGTTTTAAGAACTGGACTCGCATCCAATCAAGATGCATTGGACCATCCAATTGAATGACACCAATGGCGCCTTTTACACGAACATCAACCACACCTTGAATATTTTTTGCTCTACCTAAATGCTCTTCTAGGTGTGACTCTATATTTATAACTTGCTGTTTCCTTGGCTCCCGATCAAACAAATCGAGTGACGCATTCGCGGCAGCACAAGCCAATGGATTTGCCATATATGTGGGTCCATGCATCAACGCACTATCAGCCTCCGTCGATAAAAATGCTTCAAAGATCTGTTTTGAAGCAATTGTAGCTGCCAACGCCATTGTTCCACCGGTCAAGGCTTTTGATAGGGTAATGATATCTGGTATTATTTCGCTCTCCCGGTGCGCAAACATAGCACCCGTGCGACCAAAACCTGTAAAAATCTCATCCAATATCAACAACAAATCAAAATTATCGCATGCTTGCCTAATTCGCTGCAGAACCGAAGATTGATGCATTCGCATGCCTCCAGCGCCCTGCACCAGTGGTTCCACAATTATGGCAGCACAATGCTCCGCGTTATCCTCCAGGAATCGATGGAACTTTGCAAAATCTTCATCACTGTTTGGCAGAGGCACAACATGTTGTTCAATTAAGGTGCCCTTAAATAGTGAATGCATTCCTTCTTCAGGATCACAAACAGACATAGCTCCAAAGGTATCGCCATGATACCCACCCATAAAACTGATGATACGGTTTCGTCGAGGTTTACCTTTATTGATCCAATACTGAATCGCTATTTTTAGACCAATTTCGACTGAAACCGATCCGGATTCGGAGAAAAAGACTCTTTCTAAAGGTTCCGGCAGAATATCGGTTAGTCTTTTTGCCAAGACTAGACCAGGCTCATGAACGAGCCCACCAAACATAATATGCGGCATCTTCTCAAGTTGTTTGGTAACCGCCGTCCTTATGTGGGGATGATTGTATCCATGGCACGCAGTCCACCAAGAGGCAATACCATCAATTAATTTGCTCCCATCAGCCAGACGAATTTTAGTTCCATCAGTTCCTACAACGGGTACCGGTGAAGGTTCTGTTTCCATCTGTGTATAGGGCAGCCAAACATATGGAAACCCATTTTGGAACCATACAGGACTTTCCGAGTTACTGGTTTTATAAGACACAATTATGTACCATTATCTATACGTCATATAGTACCGTATTCTTGGGACTAATCAGACAATTGCTAAGGAAAACCGTCATCACAAAATTGGTTTATGATCCTAACGGTTGTGCTGTCACTAGGATAGATATGGGCAGAAGACCGTCAAGCAGCACGCTGTTGACTTTGTGCACCCCTGAAAGACACAATATCAAATGCCTGTGATATAAAATAAGTGCCAAAATATAAATGAAATCTCTAGATGAATACGCATCGGGGAAACTAGCTCAGCTGGATTCCCAGAATTTAAAACGAACCCTTATTACCACTCATAGATCAATCAATGGTGCCGCCAGTCGCGAAGGGAGAGAACTAATCTCATTCTCCTGCAACGATTATCTGAATCTCTCGAGCGACAATCGACTAGTAAAAGCTGCGCAGGAAGCTACAAAAAAATACGGGGTTGGTGCAGGGGCATCGCGTCTCGTTACTGGAAATCACCCTCTTTATCAGGAACTAGAAAAAAAACTAGCAAAGCTTAAAGAAACCGATGACGCCTGCGTTTTTGGGTCTGGATACTTGGCTAACCTTGGTATCATACCAAGCCTAGTGGGGAAAAATGATTTAATTGTCGCAGACGAACTTAGCCATGCATGCATTTTATCAGCGACAAAACTGAGTTCATCTCACGTTGAAATTTTTCGGCACAACGATACCGATCATGTAATGCAGATCCTAAAGAGATGTCGCAGTAGATACAAACATGCCATGATCCTTACGGATGGAGTATTCAGTATGGACGGCGATCTTGCTCCTCTCACTAAACTGACCGCAATAGCAAAGGACTACGACTCCTGGCTTATGACGGACGATGCGCATGGGGTCGGAGTTCTTGGTGCCGGGCACGGGTCCAGCTATAGCGAGGAAAATCAAAATTTGAAAATACCGCTCCAAATGGGAACACTTTCTAAGGCGATCGGAAGTTACGGTGGGTACCTTTGTGGATCTCAAGAAGTCATTGATTTGATACGTACCCGTGCTCGCACATTTATTTATTCGACAGGCTTGCCACCCGCAATTGTGGCCGCCAGTATAAAAGCCTTGGATATCATCGAAAATGACCCTGAACTATGTGATAAACCGCTGAAGAACGCGAGGTTATTTACTGAGTTTCTGCGATTACCCTTGGCTCAAAGTTGTATAGTACCTCTGGTGCTCAAGGACACCAAACGCGCACTAGAAGCGTCAAATTTACTGGAGGAAGAAGGGTTTTTGGTCACAGCTATCCGGCCTCCAACTGTCCCAAAGGGGACAGCACGGTTACGATTTGCCTTTACTGCTGCTCATAAAGAAGATGACATCGGACGGCTTGCAAAATTGATTGAGACCAAAATTTTAAATGAATAACCCCGTACGGACCTTCTTCATTACGGCTACTGGCACCGATATAGGGAAAACACTGGTGAGCGCTGCTCTTTGCCACCAGTTGAAATCACGAGGAATATCGGTTCAACCGTTTAAACCAATAATAAGTGGGTATAAGGAGCAAAATCCGACAGGCACAGACTCAGGAATCTTACTGCAAAGTAATGAAGTAAAACCTACCCACCAAGAAGTGCTAAGAATTTCACCTTGGCGTTACAAGGACCCTATTTCACCTGATATGGCAGCTCAGAAAGAACAAAGGCCAATCCATTTCGAAGAGCTCATACAATACAGTCTGAATCTTCCCATTCCAACGAATAGCCCACCTATACACGTTAATATTATCGAAGGTGTAGGAGGTCCAATGGTTCCTATCGATGACCGTCATACTGTCATGGACTGGATGGTTCGTCTGAAAGCCGAGATTATCTTGGTTACGGGCAGCTATTTGGGAACCATTAGCCACACTTTAACAACTCTCAAAGCAATGGAACAATACCACTTATCGCCTATTGGCATTATCATAAGCGAATCTAAAGTCAGTCCTGTTCCCCTGAAGCAGACAGCAGAAACCATCACTAGGTTTGCACCTAAAATTCCTTTAATTACGATTCCGCGAGTCTCCGTCTCCACAAAATCCTGGACAAAAGTCCCCGATCTTCTGTGCCTACTGAAATTATAGACTCGTGCTTGCGTACACGTCGTTGGTATACCCCATCCAAACCATCGTATCACATTTAAAGAAGGGTCAATAATCATGAAGCTACTGAGCTCAATATTAAGTGGACTACTTATGTTTACTTTCTCTAGTTCATTGAGTTTCTCAGACACTGGAATAACACTAAAGGCAGCAAGCTTCCTGCCCGCCCGATCTGTCTACGCTAAATATTTTTATCGTTGGGTGGATGAAGTGAATACAAAGTGCCGTGGAAAAATCAAAATACAAATTGTAGGACCAGAAGCTATACGATCTATGGAGCAGTGGAGGGCATTAAAGGATGGAGTCATCGATGTACACTACGGTCCACCCAACTATTATAAAGGTATCTTAATAGAAGGTGATGTGACGAGTCTCGCGACTACTAGTGCCACGGAACAAAGGCGAAACGGCGCATGGGATATCATCAATAATCTCCACAATGAAAGAATGAATGCCTGGTATCTAACCCACATTATCAATGGCGTACGATTTTTTATTTACACTACAAAAAAATCAAACAACGGAAACTTTGATGGTTTTCGTCTTCGATCAACACCCATATATGATGAGTTTTTTAAAAGTTTAGGAGCCGAACCCGTTCGAATGCCCCCACCATCCCTGTATACAGCACTAGAACGTAGTGCAATCGACGGATATGGTTGGCCGCTTTGGGGAATAAACGATCTCGGTTGGGATAAGCACACTGTGTATCGATACGGGCCTGGATTTTTCAGTGCCGTCGTAAATATCCTGATCAATCTTGATCGCTGGCTCTTAATGGAAGACACTGAACAACAATGTCTTACCGACATGGCCATGTGGCTAGAGGAGCAATTCCCTGACTGGCGTAAACTAGAAGACGAAATACAGAGGTCAGCCCAGGCAACTACGGGAATTAAGTATATTGACCTAGGGCCACAATTTCCCGAGTCGGCCCACGAGTTACATTGGAATGTTCTAATGAAAGCCAATCCAACAATGATCCGTCAATTGCGTCCACTTTTAGTGAATTAGTAAACACTATTGATATTGTGATCGCTTGGATTGTTCCCAATATTTTCCTGAGAATGAATTTGATGATCTCTAAAATATGAAACACTTCTTCAAATCAATTAATAAATTGATTGATACTTTGGCTGTGTTGGCAGGGATCATCTTGTGTTCAGTTTCATTGTTACTGTGTTGTGATGCTGTAGGACGAACCCTACTTGGGTTTCCCGCCCTTGCGGAATGGGGTTACAGCATCCCATGGGCCCTTGAGACGGCAGAATACGCACTCTATCTTATGACATTTCTCGGTACGCCGTGGGTGTTAGGGAAAAATGGTCATATTCGAATTGACCTTATTACTGAAATTTTGCCGAAAGAAATACACGCCCGTCTATCAAATGTAACAAACGCAATTGGTTTTGTCGTGTCAGGTATTCTATTCTTTTACTCTTGCCAGGTGGGGTTGGCATCTTTTCGTGACAAGGTTCTCATTTACGAAACTTTTGTTTTTCCGGAATGGACACTACTCAGCGCGGCACCATTAACTTTCTTTTTAACTACGTGTATTTTCTTTGTTCGCACCTTTCCATCCTCCTGTTCTTTCTACGATAAAACTCGTGAAAATGGTTTTTAGTTCTATGGAATGGTACCATCTC
This sequence comes from uncultured Rhodospirillaceae bacterium, assembly GCA_964515905.1. GTDB lineage: Bacteria > Pseudomonadota > Alphaproteobacteria > UBA7887 > UBA7887. Next base: position 46,986 of record CAZEWK010000003.1, read on the forward strand.
TTAGCCGTTCTGATTGGCAGTCTAATCTTCCTTATGCTTCTTGGGATACCGATTGTATTTGCATTTTTTGCTGTAAATATTGTCGGCGCTTTTCTTGTTATGGGTGGCGACAAAGGCTTAGCTCAATTAATTCGTAATGCAGTCGATGCCACCCAAAATTTTGCATTATTACCAATACCTTTGTTTATCTTCATGGGAGAAATAATGTTTCATACAGGGCTTGCCTCAAGGGCCATCGAAGCCGTGGATAAATTAATAGCTCGTATTCCCGGCCGATTGTCATTGGTAGCCCTTAGCGGGGGAACTATATTTTCGTCCCTATCTGGGTCTACGATTGCCAATACCGCAATGTTGGGCAGTACACTTTTGCCTGAGATGTACAAACGCGGCTACAAACCCGAGATATCAATTGGTCCCATTGTAGCTGTCGGCGGGATCGCGATGCTAATCCCCCCATCAGCGCTGGCTGTCTTGCTAGGAAGTATCGCAAGAATTCCAATCAGTGATCTATTACTCGCTTCTATTATTCCAGCTCTAATATTGGTTCTACTGTTCTATTTGTACATCACTCTGCGATGCTGGACCGATCCAACAATTGCGCCACAATATGATATTCAGGAGATAAGTTGGCGTGAAAGAATCGGTCCATTCATAATTTATGTACTTCCGCTATTCTGCATATTCTTAGTAGTAGTGGGCAGTATTGTAGCCGGGATTGCTACGCCTACCGAATCCGCCGCCCTCGGAGTCACCGCCTCTATCGTCATTGCTGCAATGTATGGATCTTTAGGGTTTAAAAATTTCGTCGAATCAGTTCGACAAACTTTACGCCTCAGTGTCATGACATTGTTTATCATATGTGGTTCAACAACGTTCTCACAAATACTGGCATTTTCTGGGGCCACTGGAGAACTTGCTACACTGATTATTCGATCCGATTGGACTCCAATTTTTATACTTCTGGGAATGTTACTAATACTCATGGCGCTCGGATGTTTTATGGACCAGGTAAGCATGATGATGATTACCATGCCGCTCTACATGCCCATTGTGGAGCAAATGGGATACAACATCGTCTGGTTTGGAGTATTAGTATTGTTGGTCATGGAAATTAGCCTAGCTACTCCGCCTTTTGGGTTACTACTATTTGTGGTAAAAGGAGCAGCACCGGATGGAACCACAATGCAGCAGGTGATAGTTTCCGTACTTCCATTTATCCTGCTGGCATTGTTGCTGGTAGCAGCCATTATAATCGTGCCGGAACTAGCGCTTTCTCTTCCCCGACTGGCAAGTGGCTAAAACCTGATTCTCTGATCTGCGCAAACCAGGCATCCGAAAAGGGTGATGCTAAAGCGTCTCTCCTCTCTAATCCTTTGGGAATTGTTACACCAATCCACCCCCCTGCCTATCGATTGCGGGGTAAGTCCAAACCGATACCTTCAAGATCACCCATGTCCTTTGTTATTTGCTCTACCACAATAGGATTAAGGGGACCATTTAGTATGGAATTAATATTTGTGGCTAAATGATCTGGATTGCCAGTTCCAAATAACACCACATTAACACCTGGCTCATGCCTCACATATCTGTATGCCGCATCTATGATGCTCTCGGCGCCCCCTTTACTAATAAGGAATTGGAGAGGTTGATCTGACCTCTCATATTGTGGATCGAGCAATCCATCCCTCACCAATTCTTTTATCGTAGATCCAAGATAAGTGAGATCACTAAAAATACTACGAACGGCAAACATGATCAGAGTACCAATCTTCTTCTCCTGGGTGTTCGGGAAAACAACTTCACGCGCATTTTGATGCATCATGTGGAATCCAACCATAACCACCTCCCAAAATTCATCGCTGAAGGCGTTTTTTAGCATGGCATGGTTGGAATCGTTGGGTGGCGTTTCAGTAATACCTAAGTGTCGAAATTTTCCTTTTTCCTGTTCACGTAACAAAGGCGGAACAATTATCTCCCGAACAAATTGATAATTCTCAGGCCTTACGGCATGTATATGAAATACATCCACATAATCTGTGCGAAGTTTCTGAAGAGAGCGATCGAGACTAGCCACCACTTCGAACACAGAAGCGTTGCTTTTGTGATCCTTCACTCGAGCTTTGGTCGAGATAATCATAGAATCTCTCGGAATGTTACGAAGAGCGGCGCCAATAATTTCCTCAGTGCCATACACCTCCGCCGTATCATAAAAATTTACCCCAAGATCAAACGCTTGACGAACAATTGAAACCGATTCTTGAAATGAACTGCCAGTTGACTGGCCCAGGCGACTACTACCACCACAACCCAATCCGGCCACGCTGACCTTAAGACCGGTTGCTCCAAGATCAATGTATTCCATAAAACTTTCTACCCTTATTTATTAATTCGCCCAGCAGTATTCTATCGTAGAAGAAATATGGCCGAAATAACGCATATCACCCTGTAATACTCAGGCACCAACACCCGTTACCTCACGTAACATGGAAAAAAAAGATCGCTTCCTAGGTGTATTAATCGACCAGTCTATGGGCGGATTTTGGTAACCATTTTCATAATCTCCATAAAATATTTTCCCCCCTGCACCGTCCCCTGGATCGAAATACCCCCAGCCACTCCCCATTTCCAATGCCGCAAGAAAGTTATTCGCAGGATGATCAAACTCAAAATGGTCGTCCTCATTGAAAAGAACCGGTTGACCACGATAACTTGCTACAGAGCGAACATTTCGAACCATATTCTTCAATCCCTCTGGCTTATCTACACCGTTCCCGTGTAAAAGAATAAAATCAGACGCATCAACCACATCCCAACTGGGTACTTCGCGCCGTGTGAAACTTGTGCCCGCTAATAATCGGCGTCCTTCGTATCGTATGGAACTTGCTAAAAGAATAAGTTCATGCACACGGTCCGGCCTAAGAATTGCATGATCATACCGGGGGACATCAGACTCATTATTGATCTCGATAATGACATTTCGGTATCCCTGATGCAGCATCCAATTACAAATATCCCTGACACCTTTCAGTACGGATTCTTCACTTGATAGCCGATTATCCTGACCAAAATAAAACAGACCAAGACAGACTACGAGACCTACCCTATCTGCAGCTTCGATAACATTCGCTAGGCGATCTCGAACATCCTCAAGTAGTTGCCCGTCATTACTAAACCCACTCGATTTCCACGGTTGCACATTGACACCACTTAAACCGCACCAAATATCTTCATCAAGCGCGTCGGGCTTTTTGGCACGAACTCTTCTACGGAGTTCCTGCAACACAGTGGGGTCATCTCGGTAGTAACCAAGAGGAGAACCACCCTGTATATTAATGTTAATGGCCGTGAGGCCATATTCAACGTATACTGGCAACATCTTTATCAATTCTGATGTGTTTCTACTTGGATCCCACGTACTCGTATCGGGATAGGCCCACAGACCTCTCGTCCACGGATTGATATCATCAAAAATGGCGTTCGCCATCCGACTGTTTAATAACAGGCCTTCCACCTTCATATCTCGAAAACTTCTACCTTTATATGTTGGCTGTCCATTGATAAGCCAACTATCTCCATCTATCTCAACCGTTGTACTTGCCTTCCACATGGCCTTAAACCCCTCTAGACGATGCGCCTTTTAAAATAAAATATTCAACGACCATTTGACTCTACTATGATAGATTAAGGCGAAATAAAAATTTCAAAACTAACTCTAGTATAACTATCAAAATTTCAGAATTTTCAGGGTATCAAACAAAACCCCATGAGGAAAAGTAGGAGCCGGTATGGAAAATGCTAATATCGCAAAGTTTCCTGTCGAGAATTCGGAGCGAGATTTGAGAGTTGATCTTGCAGCCGCATATCGTTTGGTCGATTATTTTGGGTGGACAGAACTGATTTTTGGACACCTAACTGCACGTGTTCCCGGCGATCAACCACATTTTTTGATTAATCCATATGGCCTCAATTATGACGAGGTAACAGCCTCCAACCTTGTTAAAATTGATATAGACGGAAACATCATTGGCAAAAGTGAATACCCTGTAAATAGAGCTGGATTTGTCATCCACTCGGCCATACATATGGCACATTCGGAAGAAAACCAATGCGTGATGCACACTCACACCCGGGCTGGAATGGCCCTAGCAGCAACGAAAGAGGGGCTGCAGTCAGTGTCCATGGTATCCACGGACTTTCAAGGCCGTATATCATACCACGACTATGAGGGAATCAGCTTATATGAAGACGAAAGGGTCCGGCTATTAGCCAACTTGGGGCAGAATAAAGCCATGATACTCCGAAATCATGGTCTCTTGACAGTAGGGCGCACAGTTCCCGAAACCTTTCTACGACTCTATCGATTGGAGCGCGCATGCCAAGTACAGATTGATGCGGCAGCGGCCGGAACACTGAATATACTGCCGTCCGCAATCGCCCAAAAGTCCGGTGAAGAGATGAACCAATTTTCAGAAAACGGTCAGGATTCTGGTATCGGCGCGCTTGAATTTCTGGCACTAAAACGAAAACTAGACAAAATCGATACGAGCTATCAGCAATAATTAGTAGCTGCCAGACTTCCGCACGAGTACTGATAAATCATTTACTCAGTAGGGGCATATAGCTATCTAGGACCTTGAGGCATGTCGTCCGATCTTCTGTTGGAATTTGCAAAAGAGCCCTCTGAATGCCCAGAGCCTCGTACTTATTCAACGTTTCTAGTTTTGGAGGGGCACCAAAGACCGTAACAGAGATTGATGCCAAATCCCTTCCGGCTTCTTCTGCTACACGCCGAAGACGTACCATTCCATCTTCAATGTTAGCCCGTGGCCTTGGGAGCCAACCATCACAAAAGTCAACGACGCGCTTCAAGGTATAATCTGTTTCTCCTCCCAAAATTATGGGTGGATGTGGTTTCTGTGTCGGTTTCGGCCAAGAAAATGCAGGGTCAAAATTAACAAATTGTCCATGAAACTGACCGGTTTCTTCTGACCAAAGTTGCTTCATGGCCAAAATACTTTCTTTCAAGAGTTTAAACCGGTTTGAATATTGGGCACCATGATTTTCCATTTCATCCACATTCCAACCACCGCCAATACCAAATATGAATCGACCCTTGGACAAATGATCAAGACTTGCCACACACTTGGCCGTAACAATTGGATCTCTCTGAGGAATAAGGCAAATGCCGGTGCCAATTTTCAATGTAGTCGTAGCCGCCGCCGCAAAGGATAGAGCCACAAATGGATCATAGGTATTATAATACTCCTTTGGGAGATCTCCTCCCCCAGGCCATGGTGTTTTCCGGCTTACTGGGATATGGGTATGTTCAGGCAATAGCAAAGACTCGAAACCACGTTGCTCCAATTCCTTCGCCAGCTCAGAGATATCGATCGAATAAGCCGTAGAAAAAAAATATACTCCGAGATCCATGTCTCCCTCCAAAACCTGTTCTTATTTGTGAATGCTTCTAGAACTATATCCAAATCGCAGGCGCACTCGTTGGGTAGTGTTCCTACACCTACTTAACAAATAATCCAACAAGATATTTTCGTACGAGTGAGTACAATGTTTTTATAACAATAGATCCAATTAAAATTGGTCGGTGCGAGGGGCCTATCTCAGTCATATTTTCCATCTCACCTGCCGTATTGTTTATCTTAGTGTTAAGTGCAGCACCAAAATCAGCGGTAATGTGCCGAATAAACTCCTCTAAAATCGGGCCACGGCCCACTTGAGCCAAAGATCCAAACAAAGAATAATCGACCTCCACCCTAACTAAGGTCTCACGTTCGTTTGCTCCCTCCACCAACTCATATTTCATGTTCGCGACAACACGCGAGTTCGAGTTTCTATCATTACCTTTGCCTTTCACCTCGCCGCGCCAGAAAGCCGGATCGCGGACAATTTCTCCACTCCCTGTAAACTGCATTCTCATGGGACCAAGTTTGAGGGCAACTTTACCCCTGAATACGCCTCCTGCTTCTGCCGAAATAAGTGTCGCCCCGGGGAAACAAGAAATTAGTACTTCAAGATCATCAAATGTGTCCCAAACGGCTTTTCGTGGATAGGGCACCAAAATCTCTTCTTTGAGTTTCATGCCTCTATTTTATTCTTGTCGAGAACCCGGCATATTGCCTGGACAATACCTTTATATCCTGTGCAACGACAGAGATTACCAGCTAATTCGTGGCGGATTCTTGAAGCATCGGCTTCAGGAATCCTATTTATAATGTCATAGGCCGTGATTAGCATACCAGGGGTACAATAACCGCACTGCAGTCCATGCTCCGCTGAAAATGCCGAACGTAAGGCTTTCATTTGCGTATTGTTATCAAATCCTTCAATAGACATAATCTCGCTTCCATGACATGAAGCAACCAATGTAATGCATGATCTTGTGGGAGCGCCATTCACCCAGACAGTGCACGCACCACATACCCCATGTTCACAGCCCAAATGAGTCCCTGTTAAATGCAAAGTTTCCCTTAAATAATCTGCGAGACTTTGCCGCGCTTCAACGCTTTGGTCATATTGCATCCCATTTACTCGTAGAGAGATATCAACATAGGCCATCACGTAATCCTTTTTCCGCTTTTCGAAGCGCAGCCAGATGCACCTTGTAATCGTATCCATTGAGCCCACTCAACAGCGATCCCATGGAGGGAACATCTTCACCATCCCAAATTGCTTCAATTACAACTGGACACATATGATTAGCTCCCACGACCGTGCGTTTGATGCCAAGTATCTCGTCTTCCACGAAAACAGCAATCGCTTGTGCAAACTCTCCGGGCTTTCTGCTTTGTTTCACATAAGACCACCGTGCTCGTTTTGATAACTTTGGCAGATGTATTGCGACCAATAATTCATCATCATCCAAGGCCGTTGTGTACGGCCCAAGCACAAATTCTCCAGCACTGATGGTCCTGGTACCATTCGGACCGATTACTTCCATTTGTGCTCCAACAGCCAAGAGTGCGGCTGGCCAATCAGCAGAAGGGTCTGCATGGGCGACGCTTCCACCCATCGTGCCACGTGTTCGCACAGCCCTATATGCAATACCGGAAGCTACTTTTCTCAAATAGGCCCCCGTTTTCCCGTTAACCTCTCCATCCTCCAGACGCGAATGTGTAACTCCTGATCCTATTCTTATTCCGTCGCCAATTGGATTAATTTGTTGCAGTGTCTCTATACGTGAAATATCGACGACTAAATCAGGACGCACCAAACGAAAATTCATCATAGGACACAATGACTGCCCCCCACTCAAAATCTTCGTAAATATGGTTCTATCTGAAAGTCTATCAACCGCTTCCTCAACGCTCGCTGGTTGATAGAAATCGAAATTAACTGCTTTCAAGGTCCTCAGAATCCTTTAATACGGAAGTTGCTGAATCTATCGCTGCTAACACACGAACCGGCGTTATTGGTGTTTCACGGACCTCTGCCCCAATTTGACTTAGGGCATCATTGACTGCATTACACACCGCTGCTACGGAACCAATTGCTCCGCCCTCACCAATTCCCTTTTGGCCAAATCGAGAATAAGGAGACGGCGTTTCCATGTGGTCGATAGTAATGTCTGGGACCTCTGTAGCACCAGGTAATATGTACTCTGCTAGGGTACCCGCCAACGGTTGGCCATTATCATCGAATGGCATTTCTTCATAAAGCGCAGTTCCGATACCTTGAGCCGCACCACCCAACACTTGCCCGTCAGCAATCATAGGATTAACGAGGACTCCACCATCTTCCACAATGCAATAATCTAAAATTTCCACGCATCCCGAGTTTGGGTCTATGGCGACTACAGCAGCATGGGCTGCGTAAGAGAATGTGCCGTCATCACGACCAGCCTTATACCCTGCTGTAACCTCTAATCCTTGTGGATTCACATCTGTGGGAAGGTCCTGAGGCCTCCTGTACCAAGTCCGTGCGACTTCTTCAATTTTTATTTGGCCCCCTGGAGCCACGATATACCCCTCTTTTACCTCGGTATGAATTAATTCAGTTTGTAAAAGGTGTGCTCCAATTATCTGAATACGCTCACATAATATTTCGCAGGCTGCAGCAACCGCACCACCCGCCATGACCATAACTCTTGAGCCCCACGTTCCGGTTGAATAAGGCGTTAACCCAGTATCCCCATGGGTCACCGAAACGTTTTCAATATCTATCGTCAAGATTTCTTGGGCAACTTGTGCCAGGGTTGTTTCGGACCCTTGTCCGTGACATTGAATTCCCACCCGAACCTCCAGCCCACCATCGGGAGTAAATCTAGCAAAGGCCTGTTCATAACCGGGCATCATAGGTATTCCCCAAGATGAATAAACAGCGGTTCCATGTGCCGCTTGCTCATTAAAAATTCCAAAGCCAACCCCTATTAGATTCTCCTCTTTTGTTTGCTGTCTTGCACGGACGCCCTCAATATTTATGGCCTTAGCGGCACGTTTGATGCAAGTCGGGTAATCTCCACTATCAAAATGCTTTTTTACAATATTCTCAAAAGGCATTTGTTCGGGTGCGATCAAGTTTTCTAATCGAACATCAGTCGGTTCCCGATCTATTGTTTTCGCTACAAGATCAACCATAAACTCGAGCGCGTAACAAACTCCAGCTCTCGCAACACCTCTATAGGGCACTATCGGAGATTTGTTGGTGGCTACAGACCATGTTTTACAACGGTAGGCAGGCAGATTGTACGGGCCCGGGAGTATGCTCGCGACTTGGGCGGCCTCCAAACATGCAGTGAAAGGATAAGCAGAATACGCGCCCGCATCTACCGTCACTTCAGCATCTAAAGCGAGAAATTTTCCGCGTTCATCCGCACACAAAGTGATGTCGTAAAAATGCTCTCGGCAATTTGCCGATGCCGTGAGTGCCTCCCTGCGATCTTCCAACCAACGCACGGGTCTCCTAAGGTGAATCGCCAACCAAGAAATAATTACTTCTTCCGCTAATAAAAGCCCCTTATACCCAAATCCTCCACCAATGTCCGGGGCAATAACCCGTATAGAGGTTTCCTCAAGGCCCAGGCACTCGGATAAACCTGTTCTTATAATGTGGGGCAACTGGGTAGCAGTATATACCACTAACTGATTGGTCCGTTCGTTCCATTCGGCAAGAACGCCCCTTCCCTCCAAGGGAGCCATACATTGCCGCGACATTCGTAACCGCCGCGTTACTTTTATAGGAGCAGTTGCAATTGCGTCTTCAACACCGGTATCTACATTGGTCTCGAGAAATATATTATCCCCCCAGTCTTCATGAACTAAGGGCGAACCTACCTGTCGTGCCTCTAACATTTCTATGACTGGATTCAATTCGTCTATTTCTGCGAAAACCTCATCCGCAATATCTTCCGCTAAGGCCCGTGTTTCTGCGACACAAACTGCGAGTAATTCACCCGCCCATCGTACTTTCTCTTCCGCTAAGACAGGTTGCTCCGATGCCTTAAAACCATGAAGACCCGATACCGCCCTAATTGGCTTTACATTGTTCAGATCATTCGACGTAAAAACAGAATCCTTAAAGGAATTTGGGATATCAATTGACTTCAATGATCCGTGAGCTACTGGGCTCCTGACAAATGCCGCATCTAACATCCGAGCAAGTTTTATATCTCCAACAAATTGACCTCGACCACGAAGGAAGCGGTCATCTTCCTTTCGAGTAATTGAAGCTCCTACACCCTTTTGATTCACTTTACCCCACTCGATACTTCTGCTGTTGGAAGAATCGGTGCATCCGCCATATGTACACGTCCCTTACGGATGCAAAATTTCGGTCGAAGCAGTTGGTCTGTTTCAACGGTTACACCAGTGTTATCACTTAGCCTCCAGCGACCATTTTCTTTTTCAAGTACCGAGATATTAGCCATGTCGCCAACCGACATACTTCCGATCTCAGCGGTCAACCCAAGCATCTCCGCCGCGTTCGAAGTGACCATTGGAATAATCTCTTCAAGGGATAATCCAAGTGCCAGTAGTTCCGTCATCGCGGAACATAGACTGAACTTTACTTGTCCCCCAAACAAATGATCGTCGGTAGTATCGTCTGTGCGGCCTCCTGGAACAAAGGTATTATATCCATGCATGTCTGCCCCTAAAGTATTTGGAAGAATTCCAGCACCGAGGACCATCCGCGCCATCTCAAAACTAAAGTGAGATCCGTGGCCAACATCGACCTTTATACCGAGATTCATTAAATCTTTTAGCACCGGATGCACTTGTCCATCTTGGTTAACAAAACCGCCTGGATGTCGAGTGAACGGGTGCGCTAATATATCACCCGGCTCCGCAAGATCAGCAACAAATGCCAACACCTCATCTGCATCAGGCGACTGGTCCGATCCATCTGGAAGGGGCCATAATTGTCCCAGATGTATATAGAGAGGAATTTCCGCCTGTCGGGAAATTTCTTTCGCTAGAGACACTACTTCTTTTCCCCAACGAGCGTACCCTCCAATCTCCGCATGCGCCTTGATCCCGCGAACAATATCCTTATTTTCCACAGCCAAATTGACAGTGGCATCAACATCTACTCCCGAGGGAGAATAAAGATCAGCATAGTAATGTCCTTCTAGTCCTCCGACCACGTACGCAGACAAAAACGCATAGACTCCGCTTTCTGAGGGCTCCGCAATAAATTTCCGAAAAGCAGGAATCGTAATACAGCTTGGCCCTCCTTGATCTACCAAGAATGGCACCCCCGAATTTATCCCCACAAGGTCTGGATTGAGGCCAAAGCGACCGGTAACATGTTGAAAAATGTGAGCATGGGTGTCGATTAGACCAGGAACTACAATATTACCTCGCACATCAATTCTCTCGGCGTCGCTATCGATGGGGATCGATTTAGCAATACTCGTAATCCGGCCATTCCGAATACCTATATCTGCAATTTCATTCCGACCATTCGCAGGATCGATGATACGACCACCAAATAGCACTATATCAAACTTTGAAATGGGTTGTTCCATTCCTTACTTTTCCTTTGGAATTACAAACCGAATGCTCACTATTTCGTATCTAGCGGTTCGTTAAAGCCCACATTTGCTCGGGTAGCCATAGCGCAATACCCGGGAATAGCATTACTAGAGCCAATGCGATCACCTCCAATGCAATAAACGGCGCAACACCCTTATACATATGAACCAGTCGAATTTCCGGAGGACTAATGCCTCGTAAATAAAATATAGCTGGTGCCATAGGAGGAGTTAGATAACTAGTCTGTATTACTATGAGGAATAGAACGCAAAACCAGCTTTTCACCTGCGATGGATCCATTCCATAAAATTCGAACTTTGAAATGATAGGTATGGCGATCGGGATAATAATTAATATTATCGAAATAAGATCCAGCACGAAACCTGCAATAAACGCTAGTAGTAATAAAATGCACAGAGTGGCCCAACCGGATAGTTGTGCCGCCTCCACCAATCGTTGTGTTCCGATTAGGCCTCCAGAAATAGTAAAGACAGTGGCAAAGATATTTCCAGCTAGCAAGATTGTCAGAATCATCGCTGTAATCAGAAGTGTATTTTTCAGTGCTTGTTTGAGTACCTCGAGGCTAAACCTTTTGTAAATTATTGTGAGCAGCACTGAACCCATAGCGCCCATGGCAGCTGCTTCGGTAGGTGTAGCCCAACCGAGGATGATCGTTCCAAGAACCGCAAAAATCAGCGCTAATGGTGGTATCAAGGCAACAGCAGTGATCCAAAGTTTCTGAAGGAGGGATGGTTCGTTCTCATCCGGCGGCAGGCGTTGGCCATCTTGTGGACGGAGGGAACATCTGACAAGAATATAAGCAATATAGAGGGTCGCTAAAATCAGGCCGGGGAAAAGCATTCCCATAAATAGTCCGCCCACATCGACATCGGCAACCGGCCCTAAAATTACCACAACAACCGAAGGGGGAATGATCGTGCCCAAGGAACCGCCCGCACAAATGGTTCCCGATATCAAACCTTTATCGTAGGCGTACCGAAGCATAACTGGGATGGCAAGCAAGCCAACTACGGACTCGGTCGCACCGACTACACCGCTGGAGGCAGCAAAAATCACACACAATATCACGGTTCCAACTGCTAGTCCTCCCGGAAGACGACGGGTCCACAGGTGGATGGCTTCAAACAATCTTTCTGCAATTCCCGAACGCTCAAATAAGGAGCCCATCAAAATAAAAAGGGGCACCGCCGCTATAACATAGGCCGACGCAACAGAGCCTACGACTTGAGAGAAAACATTTACGGCTGGCAATGAAAAGTTAAATGCGACAGCGCCAAAAACAAACGCTACCGACAATAGAGAAAAAGCTACTGGAAACCCTAGAAAGATCATCAACATCAGTGCTGGGAACATCCACAGCGCCAGCCCAACACTCATTTAGACTTCTCCTCAATTTCTACTTTTATATTCGTTTGGCCTACAAGCACCAGAACACACTTTATTATCTCTGCCACGGACTGCATCAGAAGTAATACAAACCCAACTACGAATGTAAATTTAAACGGCCAAATAATGGGGTTCCAGGCGGATTCGCCAGACAACTCGTTTACTCTGTATGCCTGATGGAAATACTCCCAAAGACCCGCACTCAACCAGAGAATCATTGGAATAAGGATGGCGAAACCAAACAGATCTATGATCGATTGTATTCGTATATTTACGTTGTCATAGAAGAAATCTACACGGACATGTCGCCGCATTTGCATACAATACGCAATGCCCAACATGAATGATGTCCCCATCAGCATATAAGCGACCTCAAAGGCCCACTTGGTAGGAGCACCAAGGAAGTATCGGGAGATCACCTCAAATACCATGGAGATAATGAGTAGTGTTGTCGCCCAGGCTCCCACCCATCCGAAAAATCGGGTGAAACTTTCTATGGATCCGATAAACGGCCGTGCACTAAACTGAATAATAGAGCGACAGCTTCCCACCAATATCGTTAAAACTACTCCAACAAAAAAACAAACAATGAGAGTTTCAAAAACATTAGAAAAGGGCGCCTCGAACGCGATGGTAAAAAACTCTCCGGTCTTTTGAAAAAAAGATGTCCAAAAGAAACCTAAGATTCGGTACAAAAAGTCTCCAAACTTAACAATAAACTCAAACATCCAATTTCACTTACACAAGCTCCAGATCTATCAATTTACCATACGTCATACAAAACCCTTTTCGTATCAACGTTGTCCGATCGGGAAACGAAACTGTGGCCAACTCTCCATTTCCCTTTGAAAATTTCGACGATGCTCCAAAACACGCTGAAACCACTCATCCTCGGCCGCCTGTTCATCAGCCCACTCATTCGCCGCCTGGTTGGCCACCTTGATAAATTCTGGCCCCAAAATTATGATTTCATTACCCGAAGCTCGCATTTCTTCCAGAGCGGCTAGATCCCGATAGGCCCAACGGGACCAGCTATCCAAAACCATCAGTTTTCCCGCGATTCGAAGCATCTTCTGATCCCGCTCCGAAATACGATCCCACGCGTCAGCATTAAACAAGCATTCCCATGTAGCACTGGGTTGGTGCACACCGGGCATGACGACGTACTTGGCTATCTTGTGAAAACCGGATGGGATATTCAATGATGGGGAGGCCCATTCCATTGCATCGATTACACCACGCTCAAGGGCTGGGTACACCTCAGCACCAGGCAAAATGACGGTAGATGCCCCCAGATTACCAGCTATCTCAGCCCAGGCCCCAGCCGTACGCAACTTTAAACCCTTCAAATCCTCGATGGTTTCAACACGTTCCTTGGAATGCAAAAAAAGTTCAGTAGGGGAGATACCGCAGGGGATAGATATGACCCCAAATTTTTCTTTTCGATATTCAAACCATAACTCTGCCCCACCAGCCTGAAATAGCCAAATGATCATCTCTTCCGGGTTTAACCCCCCAGCCATATTTCCAAACAAAACAGTGGTTTTATCGATGCCCCAATCATAGCCCATCCAAGTGTGTCCGGCTTGAACAACATTGGATCGAACTGTGTCTGAAACTTTCAGCGGGCTTCCAAGAGTGCCTCCTGGGAACACATTTATTTGAATTCTGCCATCCGTCAAAGTGTTCACTAACTCTGCATATCCTTTTGATTCCTCTTCTAGGATAGGACCACCACCCCAAGCTGTAGCCATGTTCCAGACTTCGTCTGCTTTTGACCCATAGGACGATAATAAGATCGGGACGAAAGTCATCACTACGAGAGAAGCTTTAAGGATATGTCTCAACATTATTCCCTCCAGAAAACATAACGCTAATTCGAGCCCCGGCGCCTAAACAACTATTGGGCCTCTTGAAATTCGTGCCAACTACAAGAACAACTGGTGGCCACAACAGCTAATTTTATAAACTGTAGGGTTTCATACTTGTTCGAACAAGTGGGTGCAGCCCTAATAGTTTGTACCTATGGGGCCTCTGAGAAGAAACGGGAGGCCGTCAATATCCGCAAGGGTTGCACAATAACTGCTAAATGACCATTTCTAAGGTATTCTAAAATTCTGTACGCACCTATTACTCCCTGTTAAAACGTAGGGGACAGGGGAGATACCTCGTGAATGATGCCATATTAATTACCCGCGCTTTTCGATTCGCAACGGAGCGACACTCAACCCAGCGAAGGAAAGGAGAGGCTGAAGAACCATATGTAAATCATCTGGCAGAAGTCGCAGACTTAGTTGCTGAAGCCACTCAAGGGAGCGACTGTAACTTGATAGTTGCAGCACTTCTTCATGACACGATAGAAGATACGCCGACAAAATCATCAGAGTTATCCAGCCTTTTCAATGACGATATTGCCCACTTAGTGGAAGAAGTGACGGACGATAAAACGCTTCCAAAGGAAAAACGTAAGGAAAAGCAGGTATTAAACGCTCATAAAAAAAGTACTCGCGCTAAACTACTGAAAATCGCCGACAAGACATCAAACCTTCGTTCCATAGCAACAAGTCCTCCATCAAACTGGGATACAAACCGAAAAAAAGAATACATAAAATGGGCTGTAAATGTATTTGAAGGGCTACAAGGAGTGAGCCCCTGGCTGGAAACACAATTCAATGAAGCGTTAGAAAAAGCCCAGAAAACAATTTAAAGATCTTCCGAACATTTCGATATTAAGACACAAGTGATCATTTAAACCCATGGAAGGAAATTCCGATGGAACTTTACGACGCAATGCGAACAACATTTGCAGCCCGCGAATATACCGGGGAACAGATAAATGATGATATCATTTACGAAATTCTTGAAAACGCCCGGTTCGCTCCTAGCGGAGGAAATAGGCAGGGGAATCGCGTCATTATTATACGTGATCTTGATACAAGAAATGAAATAGTCAAACTTCTAGAGCCCGCAGCAAAACGATACCACGCCCAAGTTCTAGCCGGGGAAAGTCCGTGGAATAGTATTAACCCAACAAAGACAACCGCTGAAGAAATTGGTGCCACAGCGGCCCCTACTCGTCTGATGGAGCCCTATAAAACGGCCTCAGTTCTATTGGCAGTCGTTGTGGACTTACAAGTTGTTGCCTCTACAGATCAATACCTAGATCGTGTTGGCGTCATCAGCGGTGCTTCAATATATCCATTTGTCTGGAACATATTAATGGCCGCTCGACAGGCAGGATTCGGCGGCACAATTACAACTCTTGCAGCCGCCGAGGAACCAACCATCCAGAAACTACTTCATATACCCAAAGAGCATGCGGTTTGTGCCCTATTACCCCTCGGAAAACCGGTTAAACAGTTAACCAAACTGAAACGTCTTCCGGTAGAAGATATTGCGACGCTAGAATACTTTGACGGACCCGCATTTAGTAAACCCTAGTTTCAAGAGAAAGTTCGCTTGACGGGGGGCAAGAACGCCATGCTAAACCTAAAACGAACCTGGGAAATGTCCCCCGTCAATTAAAAGATTTTGTCCCGTTATAAACCCGCTATGTGCGCTGCATAAAAACGCGCAGGCATGACCAAATTCATCCGCATCTCCAAAACGCGCAGCTGGAATATTAGAAAGTATAGTAGTTCTTGTTTCTTCGACGCTACGACCGGTTGCTTTCGCCGCTCCTTTCATGCCTGCAAGCATTCGATCCGTTTCAAAAATCCCAGGTTGCAAATTATTAATAGTGACATTGTTTGACGCCACTTCCCGAGATACAGACGCCACGAGCGCTGTTAATGCAGAACGAGCCGCACTTGACATTGCCAAACCAGGAAATGGTGTTCGAACCGCTATCGAAGTGATATTTACGATTCGGCCAAACCCCCGCTCAATCATCCCATCGACTGTTGCACGAATAAGTTCGGTAGGAACGAGGAGATTAGCGGTTAATCCGGCATTCCATTCCTGTGAGCCCCACTCGCGAAAGTTGCCCGGCGGCGGCCCACCATTGTTATTAATGAGAATGTCGGGATCAGGGCAAGCTTCCAGTATTGCTGCTCGGCCCTCTGGCTCATCTAGGTCCGCCGCAATTGGCGTTACTGACGCACCAGTCTGCTGTGCAATATCGTCAGCCGTTCGCTTTATTCGGTCCGGATCCACTCCATTTACCACTAGTGAAACACCTTCTTTGGCCAAAGCAAGTGCACAACCTCGTCCAAGCCCTCGACTCGATGCACAAACGATCGCCTTCTTCCCCTTTAATCCAAGTTCCATGACGTTTTAAATCCAGTTCTATCTATCAAATTCACTTCTACAGTAGCCTTTGAGCTTCAGAATGAAAACCCAAGCCCTAATCGTGTTCTTGACCTTTTGGCCATTTAGAAACAAGCTATAAAATAGATACAATAGGAGCAAACTAGTTCATGACCAAAATGGCGACATTTGTCGACTCGACATCTATCCGTGAAGACGGTACCGCGTTGAAGCAACGTTTAGATCGTGACGGATATTTGTTTATCCGCCAGTTATTACCAAGAGATGCGGTTATGAGAGTCCGCGGCCGACTTTTAGAAAAAGCCGCTAAGGGTGGGTGGTTAGATGAGAATAGACCCATCGAGGATGGTATCGCAAATCAAACCGCAGCATGCAAAGATCCGGAAGAACCGTATATAAAAGTTTTTCGAAACCTTTGGGCTGACGAAGAGCTCCATCGCCTACGCACACATCGAGAAGTCCTAAATTTTTTTGAGGGTGTCTTTGGTGAACCCGCTTTAGCGCATCCGAGCTTTGTCCAGCGTAACATATTTCCCCAACGACACGATTTTGACTTCACAACGCAACCGCATCAAGACAAAGTGCACATAGGAGGCGACACCAATTATGCGATGTGGGCTCCTATTGGGGACTGTCCAGTGGAAAAAGGTGCATTGGCTATTGCGACAGGATCGCACCGGTTTGGGGTACTGGATACCAAAGTTGGCTCTGGGGCTGGGGGAATGGATATATCGGTTCCTATCCCCGGCGAGTGGGTAACTGGTTCTTTCAGTGCAGGTGACGCATTAATTTTTGCTGATGAAACTGTCCATCAGGCCGTACCTAATCAAACTAACGAGTTGCGCCAGTCATTCGACGCAAGATATCAACCTGCAACCCACGCAATATGCGAATACGCCTTAGAACCGTATTCCGGTTGCGGTTCCTGGGACGAGGTGTATTCCACTTGGGATTCCAAGGACCACCAATACTATTGGAAAAAATTTGATCTTAAGACGGTACCGCAAGACCGTTCCTACTACGAAGCCCGTGACAAAATGGCGTTTGAAATGGCGGAAGAGGGTGACAATGAGGCGCGGGATGCATTGCTTCGCATTATTCAAAGAGACAACAATCCAATAAAGATTAAGAAAGCTGAGGCGCTGCTGGTTGCACTAGACAGAGGATCACGAAATAGCATTCCTGTATCCAGAT
Organism: uncultured Rhodospirillaceae bacterium; assembly: GCA_964515905.1. Taxonomy (GTDB): domain Bacteria; phylum Pseudomonadota; class Alphaproteobacteria; order UBA7887; family UBA7887. The sequence goes on from CAZEWK010000003.1 coordinate 64,844, forward strand.
GATTAAATTTTGGGATGTGAAATTGCGAGATAAAGACGACACCAAACGATCACAGCTATGCGGATAGAAAAACGACATCCACATTTTTTCGCAGAAATAATCGGAGTAGATTTATCTGTTTCTATATCCGAGGAGATTATCTCGGAGATCCTTCTGGCATTCGCTGAACACTCAGTGCTGTTATTTCGTGACCAGAACTTAGACGATGAGGCTCAGGTAATATTCTCACAGAGAATTGGGCCACTTGAACGGAGTTTTGTTGACAACTTAGGGAAGATCCGTCCTGAAATAGCAGATCTGTCCAACATAGGTAAAGATGATCAGCTACTAGAAAAAGGCAGTGATAGAGACTTATTTTTGGCTGGTAATCGCCTTTGGCATACAGATGGATCTTTTAAGATTGTGCCTTCTCTGGGTTCTGCCTTGTCAGCCCGCGAAGTCCCTCCGGAAGGAGGAGAAACTGAATTTGCCGACATGCGCTCCGCGTATGACGCTCTTGAAGACGCTATGAAACACCGAATCGATAAACTTTCCGTAGAACACAGTTTTCTTTATTCGCAAGGAAAAATTGGGATCGGATATATGACTGAGAAAGAGAAAGCTTCAGTACCCCCAGCCCGACATCCGATGGTGCGGATACACCCCCAATCTGGGCGGAAAGCGATTTATGCAGGAAGACACGCATCACACGTAATAGATATGCCCTCCGATGAAGGTCGGGCGCTCATTGAAAAATTAAACCAATTTGCAACACAACCACAATTTGTACACCGCCACCACTGGAATGTTGGTGATCTGGTACTTTGGGATAATCGTATGGTGATGCACCGTGGCCTACCGTACGACGACACAAAATTCCGACGTATTATGCACCGAACCACCTTGGCGGGGCAGGCAGAGAAAAATCCGTGGATAGTCAACGAAAAAGTAGCCTAACCAGCAATTTTACATTTCAGTAAAGCTCTGGGAACAAAATTGAAACCCAGATATAAATCTGTTTCAATTGTTTCTTCGTTCATACAAGAACAAGGGATACCCTCATGGCCAAAGCAGCAGGCTCGCGCCGTCAGTTTTTAAAAACAGCAGGGGCCGCCAGCGCGGTTACTTTTGCTGCTCCTTATGTCAAAACATCGCACTCTGCCGGAAAACTATCGATGGGGGTATGGGACCACTGGATACCCGGAACCAATGAGGCTTTGCAGGCCCTATTAGAAAAATGGGGCGCTACAAATGGGGTCGACGTTACCGTGGATTTTATTACTAGCCAGGGAAATAAAATCCTACTTACAGCCCAGGCGGAATCGAGGGCAAAAACAGGACACGATATCTTTCTGCATGGTACTTGGATGCCAACTATGTTCGCGCACCGACTCGAACCCGTGGACGACGTAGTTACCGACATCATGGCCTCGGAGGGACCACTAGTCCCGCTAGCAGAATACCTCGCCAAGGTTGACGGAGTATGGCGAGCAAGTCCCTCCCCTGTAGGCTCACAAACCCATGGCATGATTTCGCGTCTGGATTTGTACAAAAAACATGCGGGAATAGACCTGTTAGATATTTTCCCAGGACCGGGACAAGAGCGGGATCCGGATCTTGTTAACGCCTGGACCTATGATGCATTTTTGGATGCTGGTCAAAAGCTACTTGCTGCTGGCCACGGCATTGGTTGTCCTCTCGGGGCGACGGGTGACGCAAGCTTCTGGGTTGCCCCCGTATTCGCGGCACATGGTGCCGAGTTGGTTAATAAAGACGGGGATATCGTGGTCGATTCTGATGAGGTACGCATAGTCCTGGAGTACGTATCCCGCC
>CAZEWK010000004.1:0-34000 GCA_964515905.1 uncultured Rhodospirillaceae bacterium
TGGGTACAAGAGAGGCAGACAGGATAGGTCTGGACCATTCATCGCTCAAGCAACCTAACCCCGAGTTAGTTTTTACTTCATTAAGTTGGTTTGGCCGGACAGGGCACCGCCGAGATTGGCGGGGGAGCGATGCGGTTGCGCAAGCTTTGGCCGGGTTTATTTATCCGATAGGGCCACCGGACGGACCGCCCATAATCCCGGGGGGGTATCAGGCACAAATTACGGCCGGTGTTACGGCTTTTCTTGCCACTATGGCGGCTCTCGTTGGAACATTGGAAGGCGATGAGGGCGTGTTGATTGATCAATCTATCGTTGAATAACAGCTGGCGTATTATGAGACTGGTGTGAGCAAGAGCGAATATAAGGCAGTAACAGGTATTACTAGAACCAATACCAGTCCAGATGGAGCAGAGCGAATCGGTCCCAATCGATTCCAGCCTACCTATCCCCAGACAATTTATCCGACTTCCGATGGTTGGCTCGGTATAACTGCACTCACACCAGCCCAATGGCGTTCGTGTTGTGAGTTAGTGGGTGCAGTGCACCTGTATGATGATCCCAGGTTTTCTGACTCTTTCTTACGATGCAATAATGCTGAGGAATTAGATGCAGAATTAATTCCTCTGTTTATGGAAAAACCTGCTTCTTTCTGGTTCCATGAGGGGCAGGCCCGCAGAGTGCCGTTTGCTTTGGTTCCAACTATGCAAGAGTTAGCAACCTTGGACCATTTTGTTGCTCGGGACGTCATGTCGCAATTTTCCCATCCCGGGATAGGTGCTTTTAATGCTCCTGGCATTCCTTGGAAGCTTTCCGAGACACCCTTACAAAAAGGAGGAAGGTCGCCCTCTCTGGGTCAACATACTGAGGAAGTTTTAGGAGAGCGATTAGATTTATCTGGTTCCATAATTGCTACGTTAACCGAAGAAAAGGTTGTTTGGTTGCCGGGGGACGCTCAATGACACAGGTTCTGCCTCTTCGCAACATCCGTATTATCGATTTCACAATGGGTTGGGCTGGGCCACTGGCAACACGGCACTTGGCGGATATGGGGGCGGAGGTCATAAAAATTGAGTCTTGCACCCATATGGACTGGTGGCGAGGATGGGAGAATACCCCTGAAATGATCGCTGCCAGGGAGTATGAGAAGCAACCTATATTTAACATAACCAACCGTAACAAACTGGGAGTTGCAATTGATTTGACACTAGTCGAGGGGCGCAAGCTCGCCTTGCGTCTTGTGGAACAAGCAGATGCAGTAATCGAAAATCAAGCAACGGGTGTAATGAAAAAATTAGGCCTTTCTTATGATGATCTTCGGGTTGTTAACAAAGAAATTATAATGTTATCCCTGCCAGCATTCGGAGTGGCGGGGCCCTGGGGAGGGTATCGAGGGTACGGTTCGACAGTTGAACATGCATCTGGGTTGCCTCACTTATCCGGTGAGCCTGACGGACCTCCCATGCAAACGCACGTTGCCTATGGTGACGCTTGTGGCGGGATGAATGCAGGAGCTGCTTTGTTGGTAGGGCTTTTTCACCGAAAGAAGACTGGTAAAGGCCAGAGGATTGATATTTCGCAAGTGGAGGGTATGCATCAGCTTGGTATACATGGGTCCATAGAACAGGGTTTAAGCGGGGAAAGTCCTCGAAGGATGGGGTCGCGACACCCAATCTTCGTACCGCAGGGGATTTTTGCGTGCAGGGAGCCGGACTCTTGGTTGGTAATTTCCGTGACCAAGGAAAAAGAATGGTTAGGACTATGTGCTGCTATCGGGCGGCCAGACTTGTTGGATAATGCTGCCCTCAAATCCTGCGATGGCCGGAGGGAGCAGCAAGATCAGATTGAGTCAGCTATTTCCTGTTGGACGGCTGAAGTTACGAATAAAGAAGGCATGCGTATATTGCAGGAGGCTGGGGTACCAGCCGGCGCGGTCCTTAAGCCAACGGAGTTATTGACTGATGAGGGTTTGGTCGAGCGGAAATTGTGGGAAAAATTCGCTAGGCAGATGGTAGGGGAAAAATCGCATCCGTTAACGCCATGGACGTTTAACGGGAAACGAGCACCCATACGATCGGCAGCCCCATTACTCGGCGAACACAACGAGAAGGTGTTTTGCGAACTTCTCGGTATGAGCAAAGAAGAAATATCCCAACTGGCTGCGGACAAAGTCATTGGGAATTCTCCTGAGGCGACGGTCTAGTCAATTGCCAGCATCTAATTCTGATCGGCGCCTATAGTAGCAGGAGTATCAAGATGCGGGCTACGATTAGAAAGATTCCGATAAGTTCCAGACGCAATATTTGGCGGTTTTGCTCCGTTTATAGCTAGATGGCAACTTGCTACTACCGGGCCCCCCTTTTCCCCTGCATATTATGTATTGTTTGCTGCATTTCTGTTTATTTTATTTTTCAACTACCGGAGACAGCTCACTGTCCACTTAAATAAGAAAGTCAATTGAACATTCAGTCCGCATAAGAATTGTTAAAATCAGCCCAACCAATATATTGTAGCGTTAACACTCGCACAGAATGGGTATAAAAAAATGCGATTTGGAGTTTTCTATGAACTGCAGCTTCCTCGTCCTTGGGGAGATGGAGACGAGCATCAGTTATTTAAAGATGCACTTGAGCAAATCGTTCTGGCTGACCGTTTAGGATTCGATTTTGCCTGGGAAGTAGAGCACCATTTTCTTGATGAATACTCACACTCATCAGCCCCAGAAGTATTTCTTGCAGCCGCTGCTAGCCTAACAGAGAGCATTCGTTTAGGTCATGGAATTCGTCAAGTTATTCCTAATTATAACCACCCGGCAAGAACGGCCGAGGGTTTGGCAACTTTGGATTTACTCTCTAACGGCCGAGTGGAATTCGGTATTGGAGAAGGCGCGACGCGCCTAGAACTTCACGCTTTTGGAATACCAGCGAGAGAGAAAAGGGGCATGGCTCTCGAGGCTGCAGAACAAATCTGTAACATGATGGTGTTGACCCCTTATCCAGGCTTTGAAGGCAGTGGTTTTTCCATGCCATGCCGTAATGTCGTACCAAAGCCTCTACAGAAACCACACCCTCCCCTCTGGATGGCTTGCACAAATCGAGAAACCATTAAGGTGGCTGCCCGCAACGGAATTGGTGCACTAGCCTTCAATTTCATTGACCCTGATGAGGCGCAAACTTGGTCTACCAGTTACTACGACATTATTAAAAGTGAAGAATGCGTGCCTTTAGGCTGGTCCGTTAATGCAAATATCGCCATGGTATCCGCATTTTCGATGCATGAAGATCGCGGAGAAGCAATTCGTCGAGGACAAGATCACTTCGAATTTTTTCGGTATTCCCAACAAAAATTAGTCGCAGAAGATTTTGTACCAGGCTGCAGTAATATGTGGGAAGATTTTGTCAAAGCCCGTGGTGACGCATCCGATCATTTAATTGAGGCCGCACTTGCACACTCTGAGTTTGATGGCGCTGGCATTGGAACCCCAGAGGATATGAGACGACATCTCAAAGACCTACAGAGCGCCGGTGTAGATCAGGTTATTTTCCTTCAGCAAGCGGGGCGAAATACACACCAAAATATCTGTGAGTCACTAGAGCTCTTTGCAAATTCAGTTATGCCTGAATTTAGTTTAACAGCTGAAGGCAGAGAGAAAAACAAATCTGAAGAACTTGCCCCCTACATCGAAGCTGCCTTAGCGCGGAAGAACTATATGCAAGAGCTAAAACCATCTGAAGTACCAGTAGTTAAAGCAGCCGTTAAATCAGCTAAAGTGGGTGCACTTGGAGATCGAACCTCTTAAGCCAACAATACCCCAGAGCATTAAGAATATATGAAAACCATCTTATAGAGAGATCTACCAAATACATGCCGCAATATTGTCATAGGATGTTAATCAACACCTGCGCCATACTTGATATTCTGTACCGCTAAATATCCAAACGCAATGGCTGGGCCAAGCGTAATTCCAGGACCTGGATAATTTCCCTCCATAACAGACCGTGCGTCTGCACCACAAGCATACAAACCCTCAATAGGATTCCCTCGTTCGTCCAGTACGCGGGCCAAAGAATCTGTCGTTATCCCGGCGGCTGTGCCTAAGTCGCCAACTTCTATCCTGAGAGCAAAATAGGAAGGAGACTCGATGGCGGATATACAAGGATTTGGTTTTACATCCGGATCTCCAAGAAACCGTTGGTAAGCATTACTCCCTCGTCTGTATTTAGGGTCCTCCCCGTTCTTCGCAGAGGCATTGTATTCGGTAACCGTTTGAACCAAACTCATTGCCGGTATGTTTAGTTTTTCCGCTAGTTTTTCAAGGCTTGGTGCCTTAACAATGTATTTTTGGGACAACAAATAATGCAAATTTAAATGCATTGGTTTCAAAGCTCCCAGACCATATTTCCAAATGAACTTTTTATCCGCAATAAGCCACGCGAAAGCAACTTTACCACCCGCCCCTTGGTTGTGATGCGAAAGCAATGCTCTCCCAAATTCGTGGTAAGATACAGCCTCATTAGCAAAGCGATTGCCATTTTGATCCACAGCAATAACACCGGGTTTCGCTCGATCGGAAACAGTGTGTGCGAATATGGCAATACTTCCGTCTGGACGCTTATACCGAGAGATAGGTGCCAAAAACGCATTCCCACCGGCCGCTGCAGAGAAATGTCCACCGATAGCTGTTGCTAGGCGTGCTCCATCACCAGTCGCTCCAGGGAACGTTGCACTACTTTCAGACATAGTAGATGGAAGCTTTTCAACACGCATCTCAAAATTATGTGAAAAACCACCTGTCGCAAGAACAACGCCGCGCCGGGCCCGAATAATTCGACCGTTTGCCAGTTGAACTCCTACGACCCTTCTCTCTCCAGATCGCACAAGTGATTCCACTAGTCTTTCTGTTTTTATCGTTACATTCAAATCTAGAAGTGACGCAAAAAATCTTGCAACTAATGCATTTCCTAAAACAAGACTTACCCCCCGACCAAAACGGAATTTTTCCCAAGCATGCCGAGACAATGCCTTCAGTACTATTTTCATAGAGGATGGGGAATGGAACACCCTACGAAAATGCGTAAGATTTTGACGTGCTACCATCATGTCACCAAACAGTGAGAACTCTGGCAACGGCAACCTTAGTCGTCCAAGATTACTCCCCAAGACCGAAGCGTCGAACGACACAGGTTCAAGTACGCGGCCTGAAACAGTAGCGCCACCCAGATCAGGATAATAATCAGGGTAGTAAGGGACCCTTTGTAACTGCACTTGGCTGTGCCGCCCCAAAAACTCCACTGCAACCGGAATCGTCTTTAGAAAGGAGGCCATCCGGGGATCCTCCTTGGAGTCTACAACAAGTTTATTTAGATATTGAGAGACAAACTCTGGGCTATCTTTTTCAAATCCCTCTTCTTTTCCCACCTGATTGCAAGGAGCCCAGACTTGGCCACCTGACCAAGCTGTTGTCCCCCCCAATTGCACTTCCTTCTCCAGCAGGCAAACTGATAATCCTTCAACTGCAGCAACTAAAGCTGTGGTCATTCCAGCAGCTCCGCTACCGAGAACAACTACATCAAATTCATTAGCGACGGAACTTACGGTGTTCATATCATAGCCAAGCCTAATCGCAAGGAATGTGCTGCTTTCGCAGAGCAGCACCTACCGTAACTCATCAGCAACCAAATATTCTTTTGATTGGATCACCAACTTAATTCAAGTAGCCCAAATCTCCCCAAAGCTTATAGTTTTCTCTGAACGTCTTTATGGAGTCCCATGCTTTTGCAAAATCTTCATCCTTTGCAGCCTCCTCTGTCACCACTTCTTCCCAAGCGGCCTCAAAAGCTTCAAGCACATCAGGGCTCCATCGATGAAGAGTAACACCCTTACTTTCTAATTCTTGCAGGGCCTTAAACTGTATGGCTTCACTCTCAGCTAAAGATCTGGTGATTGCTTCTTTGCACACGGATTGAAGGATCGCCTGTTGCCTCGGAGAAATACTATTCCAATCATCCAGATTGATCATCAATTCACCAAAAGTTGTGGGTTGATGCCATCCTGGGAAATAGTAGTGTTTCGCCACCTCATAAAAGCCAAGATCAAGGTCAAGAGCAGGGAAAGAGAGTTCTGCCGCGTCAATTGTGCCTAACTCTAAAGCAGGAAAAATATCACCAGGGGCTATCAATTGGGTCGACACTCCGAGTTTTTCCATGACCTTCGCTCCCAGGCCAAAAAACCGCATTTTCAGTCCCTTTAGCTCCCCAAGTGAAGTTATCTCATACCTGAACCAACCCGACCCCTCAGGTGCCGAAATTTGGCAAGGCATAGAGTAAATATTGTGGCGAGCATAAATTTCTTGCATCAGCTCAAGGCCGCCCCCGTGATACATCCAGGCAAGTGACTCGCCAGCCCTTGCCCCAAAAGGAACAGCAGCAAAGAATTGTAGCGCCGGGACTTTTCCTGCCCAATACCCTGAGTTGGTCCATCCTGCATTAACCGCGCCTGCTGATACAGCGTCAAAGATTTCCAAAGCGGGCACCAGAGCACCGGGGTCAAAGTATCTAAGCTCCATGTTTCCGCCAGAAAGGATTCCCACCCTTTCCTCAACATATTTACCAGTCGTACCCGCCACTACCAATTGGCTTGGAAAACTAGCTGCCATTTTCCATCGAACCACATTACCTTCATTTGATTCTGCCTCTGCCGATCCCGAATCATTTTCAGAATTACTTGTTTCCTGACCGGACGCTAGAAAGAAGGCGCCAATTACGAGCCCAACGAAGAGCCCTATTACGCCAGTAACCGTTGCCGATTTATTCATCTAAATTTACCACTCCACATTTCCTCGTACGATTACTCTACCTGATAACTACCTTCTAACACCACTATTGTTCACCATAGCAATTATTAAGCACAAGACATGCTGACCGAATCTCTCGCAGTTTTTCGTTTCTTCGTGGCCGAGCCAACCAATAGACTCGCCTCGGCAAGATAAGCAAAGGCGAAAGGTCGCCAACCCATATCCTTAGGACTCCCACTTGTAGACTTTAGCCCAGCCAAAACGCGAGAAACACTTTCCTTCGCATCGTTTATATGGTTCGCGCGTGATTGCACCAGAGCGATATAAGCAAGTCGCCAATACTTCCAGTTTTCGTCTATTGACTCAACGGAACGAAGGGCCAATTGGATGCTAGTATCGTATCCGACAACGTCCCCAACCCGATTTTGCAACAAAGCAATATGTGACAATAATTCTGTGCGCCAGTAAGGATCTTGAATATCTATTAAGTATTGGACCACTTTCGTAATATTATTTTTTGCTTCAGTAACATCTCCGATTGCTACTTGTGCCTCTGCCAGATGTGAAAGTGCAGATGCTTTTGCGATTTCATCTGTAATTAACTGAGAAGAAATCATTGCTTCCCGAATACTTGTTCGCGCTTGATTAAAATTACACAACTTCGCTTGGGCGTGCGGTATAAGAGCTAAGGCCCAAAATCTCCATTCCGGATCAGTAATAGAATGAGCAGCATCCAGGGCCCCCGCAATAGTTTTTTCAGCGTTTTGAAGGTTCCCCAGTTCGACTTGTGCAGAGGCTATACGAACAAGAATTTCTACTCGATTGAAAAAATTCGTCTCTTCATCGGTTCGACTGGCTACATCTTGCAGGATTTGCCCTGCATCAACTGTCATCCCCGCCCCTAATTGAGCTGAAACTACTGCGGTCAACGCCAAATCACGCCCGTAACTAGATTCCAAAGAATGGGAACCCTCTAGTGCTAGAGCAATAAAACAAGGGTAAGTTGGTGCTATCAGACAAGTTTGTTCTTTCGCTTCGGTTCCCAGCGCTTTGTTGTCGGCTGTCAACCAGACTCTTTCTGTGGAATATCTACTCGGTCTCCTGTTGAACCATTCGTCAGCCTCTACTGAAATCAAAGTAAAAGGCCATGATTCTTCCATCGCGGACGTCGACCAATTATCTTTGTTATCTAAATAACTAAGTAACAAAATAAGGAACAGGTAACTTACAATTCTACAAATCTTCATTACACCAGCTTTACAATTCCTTCTACAGACAATGCAGGATACCCTAAGCTTCCATCTAGTTGGAGTAATTATTTAGCGTGGGGTTCCCTATCCCACATGTTACTCTTGCCATCAGGCGCCATTCGTGGATAACCTGCTGGCCTTAGTAGTGGTCGGACGCTGACGTGGCTCTTTTTCTTTTAAAATAGAACAAAGCCTCGTCTCGCAAATTGTTATGGAGGACAACTTGAATACAGACGATACTGGGCGCCGGGAGTTCATAAAAACTATAGTTGGGATCGGCTGCGTGATTTCAGCTCCGGAAACTGCTTTTTCAGCTAACGAAAAACCTCCCAAAAAAATGCGCCCACAAGAAGGCGATCGTTTGACATTCCGCAAAGGTAAACGCAAAGGGGAAATCATCCGAGAGGAAGATGTCCCCCTGAATGGGCCAGTAGTAACAGCCTTTCCACAAGACCCTGAGACGGGTGTTATCCGGAAAGGGTCGCGGCTCAATCAAGTCATTTTGGTTCGCCTGGAACCAGACGTTATTAAAGAATCTAGTCAACCTAATGCAGCTAATGGAATTGTCGCCTACTCCGCGATTTGTACCCACAAAGCCTGCATTGTGGATAATTGGGATAAGCGAAATAGCCAACTAATGTGTATGTGCCATGGATCCCGTTATGATCCCACTGATAAAGCCAAAGCTCTTAAAGGGCCCGCTATAAGACGATTGCCCAGCTTGCCCATAAAAATCGAAGAAGGCGAAATAATCGTCAGCGGAACATTTGATGGAAAAGTGGGTAGGTAAGGTCGAGTCTTTCTATTTGAAACGTATTATAGAACCTGCGCCATGGAGTTGAATAACAAATATTTTCCAGCTCCCTGCTTCACGTCGGAGATTATACGTTGCTCCAGTACTAGTAAGTAACTCCTCCTCTTCATTGATCCGTTCAACCAGTGCACTAGCAATGGCAGTATCCTCCGAAAGAGCCTGCACATTTAACTCTCCATATTGGCTGCGTGCTACGCCCCCCTTTTTCATGTAGAATTTCCAGCTTTTTATGGCCTTTCGAATTCCTTTCTCCGACTCGAAAATTTGTATATCTCCGTTGGGTGCCACCATGTAAAAGGGATCATTATACAAGTCTGTAATATCTTGCGCATACCCACTATCAAAGGTCGAAAGATATTCCTCCATAAACTCAACTGCACTTTGTTGAGAATCGGCTTTTCCTCCATGGGATGCCAATCCGAAGGTTAAGCAAATAACAGACATCCAAACATAACGACTCATACTTCTCATTCAGGGCACCACATCAATTTTTTCCTACATGTGAAAATATCATTATATAACAGGTATTTACAAAATATTTTTAAGGTATTACAAAAAAAACAATTTAATAGCCAGTTAGACCTTTAAACCTTTAACTAACAATATATTTTCATTAACGATTTTTTATCTTAAACTGTGATAACATAAATTCAATCGGAGTATTTGGATTAATTATTTTTTTGGGAACCTCAACTCCGGTAGGTATGTCAACTCGATGGATCATGGGTTGGAAGCAGCGTCACGGCAACGTGTTAATAAACATGTAGCCTATGTTGTGACAACCAATGAATATCGGGAACCAACAAGGGAGGACACTAGATGTCTGCAAGAAAATTTATAGGCCTTGGTGCGGCTATTCTTGTAGGTCTCGGCGCTTCGGTTGCTTCGGCCGGAGGGATCTCGAGCTACAGTAACGTCACAGACCAAAGGTTAATTAACCAAGAGGCCGATAACTGGCTTCAACTGCGTGGGAACTATGAAGGCTGGATTCACAGTGAGCTTGACCAAATTAATACCGGAAACGTTTCAAACCTTCGTCCGGTATGGTCTTTCTCAACCGGTGTGATTGAAGGTCATCAAGCTCCACCAATCGTAAACAATGGTGTAATGTTCGTCGCTACACCTCAAAACCAAGTAATAGCAATGGATGCTGCCACAGGCGAGCAACATTGGCGTTATCAGCGAGAGCTGCCTGAGGATCTATTCCAATTGCATCCGACCAGTCGCGGCGTAGCTCTTTATGGCGATAAAGTCTATTTTGCCACAACCGATTGTTTCTTGGTTGCTCTAGATGCAAAAACTGGGGAAGTTGTTTGGGAAGTAGCTACTGACGATTATCAAGCTGGCTATTACATGTCATTAGCTCCATTTATCGCTGAAGGAAAAGTGGTAGTTGGAACGTCAGGCGGTGAGTATGGTATTCGTGGCCATATTGATGCATATGACTCAGAAACAGGTGCCCAAGTTTGGCTGACACATACTATCCCAGCTCCTGGCGAGCCGGGTAGCGATACGTGGCCAGCTGATGATTCTTGGAAAACGGGCGGTGGATCTGCCTGGAATACAGGTACCTATGATCCAGAGACTAGGATCATTTATTGGGGCATTGGGAATGCGGCTCCCTGGATCGGTGAGACACGCGGATCCATGGATAACCTCTACACTACGTCAGTCATAGCGTTAGCCCTGGATACTGGCGAGATTATTGGTCACCATCAATATCACTGGAACGACTCTTGGGATTGGGACGAAGTATCTCCACCCATTATCCGTCCCATCACATACGGTGGTCGCACTTTTAAAGCTCTCGTAAATGTCGCACGAAATGGGCACATATTCGTTCTTGAGCCCACTGCAGAGGGACCAATCCATTACGTTGATGCATGGCCGTACGTTTATGGTGATGTCGTTACCGACATAGATCCAAAAACAGGTCGTTTTACTTATGACAAAGCCCACTGGCCTGTCTTAAATAAAAAGGTAGAGTTCTGCCCCTCACTATGGGGTGGCAAGGATTGGCCGTCAGCTGCATATAATCCAGATACAGATATGGTATACATTCCGGCCACGGAAAATCTCTGTTCAACTCTGCTAGGTATTGAGCAAGAATTTATCCAAGGCGAACTGTATCTTGGCGTAGACATTCCAGTGCTTCTGGAAGAGTTCTATTTACGCGAAGGATGGGATCATATCGGAGAAATCCAAGCCTGGAATATTTCCGATAAAAAGGAAGTTTGGACGCATAACTTCAAACATCAGAACTGGGGTCCAATCCTTTCAACCGCAGGTGGTTTATTGTTTGCGGGCGGGACCAACGATCGCATGTTCCGAGCCTTTGATGCAAAAACCGGTGAGGTACTATGGGATTATCCAACAAACTCCGGCATCACGGCTCCACCAAGCACATTCACTGTGAACGGAAAGCAGTACGTGTCTGTTGTATCCGGTTGGGGTGTGGACGCTGAACGAAAACAAGGTGTTCTGCGGACAATCGTACCTGGCTATGACGTACATGTGCCACAAGGCGGAGTGGTTTGGACTTTCGCCGTTAATTAAAATCTTTTATTTAGATTTCTATGGCCGGGATATTTATATCCCGGCCATTTTTTATTTATCTAGGAAAACTCGCGTACTTGTCCAACCAATCATCCAGTTCGACACCAAAAGAATTCAACATCATAGAAACAAGCGTATAATTTCCCACGGTCGCCACAATATCCATGAGTTCAGTTTGGCTGAAATATTGTTTCAACTCACCCCACACACCGTCTGATATTTTTTTATCTATAGAAAGTTCTTCAACTGCAAGAAGGACAGAGCTTTCTTTTGAAGACCAATGTGGGTCCTCTGAACCCACTTCCAATGCCTCAAAATCGTGACATGTCATTTCAGCTTCTTCACGAGCAATACGGATGTGTTGAGTCCATTCGTACTCTGAGTGAGCTAACCAACCAGTCCGAAGGATTATTATTTCTCGTATTCGTGGTGTCAGGCTTGACTTAAAGAGCACATGATTTGCAAATGGGAGCCAACGTTTAAACATTTTCGGATGTCGAGCTAGTGTCTTTAAAATATTATAAAGATCACTCTCGCTATCGTAGCCAATGCGTTCAAATATTTGTCGTATCTCAGGGTCCCAATCTTTTTCATTCTGGGGTCGGATGCGAGGATTCTTCTTCATTTTTAAATACTCTATGCCTACGTGGTGAGAACCTAAAGAGGGTTCTCACTGCTGTTGAATAGCCGATTTATACGAGGATACAAATTTTTCCGCAGATTTTACTACTTGCTCTTTGGACGAATCCTTCTGAAATAAAGAAGAACCCAAACCAAATCCGTCAGCGCCCGCTGCTATATATGGTGCCACAGAATCTGGTGTTATTCCGCCTACTGGAATCAACCACAGATCCTTTGGGAGTACTGCCCTCCAAGACTTCACAACCTTAGGTGGCAAACTCTCTGCCGGAAATAGTTTCAAAGCATCTGCTCCAGCATTTAAAGCGGCAAACGCCTCTGAAGGCGTACTAACACCAGGGATGCTCGTCATACCATATGATTTGGTGGCCTCAATAACTGAACTATCAGTGTTAGGGCTGACCACGAAATTACCCCCAGCATCACAAACTCGCTTTGCGTCTAAAGCCGTTAGTATAGTCCCTCCGCCCAGTAACAGATCTCCACCAAATTTTGCAACAGCACTCTCCAGGCTTCGAACCGGATTAGGGCTATTAAATGGGATTTCTACAGCACGAAAACCCACATCTCGTAAACCTCCGATAATTTCGATCGCATTGTCGGGATTTACCCCTCGAAGGATCGCGATATAGGGAAGTTTGGCGAGGGCGGTCTTCCAGTCCACATCATTCATGCAGTATTCCTTATGATCCCTGCCTTTTGTGCAATTTTAACATAAGTCGTGCCTATCCTGCTGTTGTCTGACCTGCAAGCGTCAATTCCACAAATCTGTAACGCTCTGTGATACCTTTCGCAGAGGCCCTCATCCCCAATTAATTCGACCCCCGAAGAGGGGATGCCAATGGTAGAAAGTGCACTCGAAATTTCCATTCCTATCAGCAAACCAGACAGGTAATCCGATACTTCCGTTTGCTTCAGTTCGTTAAACAATACCTTTGTCCTAGCGCCAAAAAGTAGATGAAGCATATTTTCGTGTTCGGAATAGCCGGTCTGAATACCAAGCTCAAAAGCATCCATGGAAGCAGTGTCCTCTTTCACATGCAATTGTGAAACAACGGTGTGATCCAGGACAGCAGCATACAGATCGCCTGTCATAAATGTAGAAAACCAATTGATCTGTCCATTTTGGGTTTGCAGCCACTTACTATGGGTACCTGGAAGTACAAATAAATGTTTCTCAAAATCCAAACTAAAGGACATTGCTTGTACTTCCTCGCCCCTAATGACATCCGGAATCTTCGAATGATCGTGGGTCATTACACCTGGGACAATCCATACTGATTTGCATCCTGGAACTATTTGTAGGTTTTCTGCTAAATCTTCAACACCGGCTGGCAGAGTGCAGTACTTAGCTTCTGTCCATCCTGTCGACGCCCCAACCATACCAGATAGCAACGAAGGCAAAGGCCCACACTTTTCCATCCAAACGGCTGTTAGCGCCTCAACGGCTTCTAAAAATTTTCCGTCTGAAATATTTAGAAGCCCTAATCCATCTTCTTTTGAATCGAGAATAGAGCCGTTGCTATCGAGCAGAAAACCGCGTCGATTAGTGCTCCCCCAGTCCACGCCTATAAGAGATGCCCGATTAGAAAAAACCTCGTTCATCCTTGATCATAACCCATACAAGTTCCGAATTTTTCCTAACGTTGACCAATCGGGAAACGGAAAGAAGGCCACTGGTTCATTTCCACCTGAAACGCTCTGCGATGTTCCAATGCCCGTTTAAACCAAGGATTTATTGCGGCCTCTTTGTCCTCCCATTCCTCAGTAGCTTTTCGGGCAATTCGAATGAATTCAGAATCCAAAACGACGAATTCGTTCCCAGATTCTCTCATCTCTTCCAACGCGCTGATGTCCCTGTAGGCATATCGAGCCCAGGTATCCATTACCATTAACTTCCCAGCTAATTTGATCATCTCACGATCACTCTCCGAGATCCGTTCCCAGGCATCGATATTGAATGCACATTCAATCGCGCCACCGGTGGCATGGACTCCCGGCATAATTATGTATTTAGCTATTTTATGAAATCCCGAAGGTAAATTTACTGAGGCAGAACTCCATTCAATCGCATCGACTACACCGCGCTCTAGAGCCGGATACACCTCTGCACCTGGCAAGATAACTGTAGAGGCACCAAGATCACCTGCTATTTCTGCCCATGCACCCGAAGTGCGCAATTTAAGACCCTTCAAATCATCAATGGTTTCAACTCGTTTCCTAGAATGCAGGAAAATTTCAGTAGGAGGAATGCTGCATGGAATTGAAGCAATGCCAAACTGCTCCTTACGATATTCGAACCACAGATCAGCCGCACCTGCCTCAAACAACCATATTATCATTTCCTCAGGCGTTAAATGCATGGGTCCACCACCAAACACTAATGTCGCCTTGTCGATACCCCAATCGTAACCCATCCAGCTATGTCCTACCTGGACAACACCAGATCTTACCGTGTCCGATACTTTAAGTGGATTTCCCAACATGCCACCTGGAAACACATTGATTTGGATGCGGCCGTCGGTAAGTCTAGTAACTAAGTTAGCAAAACCCCTTGCATCCTCTTCTAGAAATGGTCGCCCACCCCAAGCCGTCGCCATATTCCATACTTCTTGCGAATCTGCCTTATCAGCTGAAATCCCAAGGCTAAAGCCAAGAAGGATTACTAAAAAACTTGTTACGATTCCCTTACGCATTTTAGACTCCAACATTAGTTTTTAGTAGATGCGACATTCGGTTACACTATAACTAAATATATAATCCTACCCAGTTTTTATTTAACCTGTAGTTTTACATACTCCCGATAAATCACTCTATGCTCGTAGAACATTGTTGCAAATCTTTTATATGTAGGAACGACTGGATACTAGAAATTGGTCGATTGCGAAAATTGCTAGGCAGAAAAACGAAAATCCTCACGGTATCTAAGCAAAATGTTACAGATTAAGGAATTAACATATCGAATTGGGGGAAGGACTATTCTTGCCAATGTCACCACAACTATACCGAACGGTTATAAAGTAGGACTAGTGGGAGATAATGGTGTTGGCAAAACAACTCTCTTCCGTCTGATTGCCGGAGATGTCGCCTCTGATGATGGGGAAATCCACATCTCAAAGAAGGCACGCCTAGGCTATGTAAGACAGGAACTAGCGGCGACCGACAATTCATTAATAGAAAACGTTCTTTCTTCAGACCAAGAGTTGGCCACCTTGGAAAAAGCGGCTAAAAATGCGACTGACCCGACCCGTATCAGCGAACTTCAGGCTCGCCTGATCGACATCGAAGCCCATACCGCTAAGGCCCGGGCTGCTAGCATTCTCGCGGGACTTGGTTTTGATACAGAAGCACAGACAAAGAATTTAAAGGAGTTTTCCGGAGGGTGGCAAATGCGTGTGGCCTTAGCGGGAACCCTTTTTTCCCGTCCTGACATTCTACTCCTGGATGAACCAACCAATCATTTAGATTTTGAATCTAGTATGTGGTTAGAACAGTACCTCGCTCGATTCCCAGGAACCTTACTTATTATTAGTCATGATCGAGATCTACTGAACAAAGCCGTTCGTCATATTATACACCTCGAAAACAAAACCTTAACGATGTACACTGGTGGCTACGACCAATTTGTAAGAGTTCTTGATGAACAAAGGACTAGGAATACAGCCTTACGCTCCAAACAGCTGAAGCAGCGTGCTCATATTCAGTCGTTTGTAGATCGGTTCAGAGCAAAAGCGACGAAAGCCAGACAGGCGCAAAGTCGAATCAAAGCTCTGGAGCGGATGGAACCTCTGGTAGAGGATATCACTAGCCAAACCAAAGTGTTCAATTTTCCAGAATGTTCTCCACTACCACCACCGCTATTAAGTATAGATAATGGAACCGTCGGCTACGACGGTGAACCAGTATTAAAATACATAAATTTACAAATTGATTCTGACGACAGGATTGCACTACTTGGCCGGAATGGAAATGGAAAGTCTACACTTATAAAACTTATAGCCGGACACCTAAACCTATCAAAGGGAACATTCACACGCTCTAACAAGCTTAAAATTGGATATTTTTCTCAACACCAAACTGACCTCTTTAACAAGAACGACACACCCTATGAAGTGATTAAACGTTACATGGATAACGAACAGGAAACGAAAATACGAACCCACCTTGGAAGCTTTGGTTTTGAAGGTGAGCAGGCCAACACTCCAATTGGGGTACTTTCAGGTGGCGAAAAATCTCGACTCTTATTTTGTCAGATCAGTCTTGAAAAGCCTCACCTTCTGCTACTTGATGAACCCACCAATCATCTCGACATAGGATCCCGGAATTCTCTGATTCAAGCAGTAAACAATTTTTCAGGAGCAGTTATTGTTGTTAGCCATGACTTTCATACGATTAAACTGACAGCAGAACGACTTTGGTTAGTAGCAAACAACACATGTCTTCAGTTCGATGGTGATCTTGAAGATTATCGCGGGAGGGTTTTACCTGAGGAATCTAAATCGAACGATCCTCTAAGACGTCGCGAAATGAATAAGGGCCGGAACGAGAATAATGCAGCTCAAAAGGAGAAAAGGAAAGAGCGTGCCCGACAAAGAGAGAATACATCCCATTTACGAAAGGCTATTAAACAATCGGAGTCACGCATAGAACGGCTTACTAAAAAACTTAAAATTTTAGAGGCGGCTCTATCGCGTCCTGAAACATATCAAGGGTCAACGGACGACATGGTCAAAGCCTCAAAACAACTCAGTGATACAAGAAAAGCTTTGGAGAAAGAGGAAAGACTTTGGCTGGAAGCAGAGGAAGCATTATCCACCACCGACCTTATTGCCTCCTCTAAACCCAATAAACATTCCTGATACCCACCACACAAAAAGAGCCACCTTAAATTTGTAATACGAAACCTCCTGGCAACTCGAATTTTTCCGCTTTCAGTTAACTTTTGGTAGACAGATTTCAAGATGAATAAGTCTCGGCAAACAGAATATATCGGGTTCATAAAAGAAAACTGGAAGTTCCTGAGTTTTGGGATTTTACTAGCCTGTATCTCCAGCCTTGGCCAAACATGGTTTATTGGCCTATTCACACCCAATATAGAGGCTAGTTTTGGACTCAGTCATAGTGAATGGGGGTCCATCTATATGATTGGAACCCTGTTATCGGCAGCAGTATTAACCTACACTGGAAGTTTTTTAGACAAACTGTCGTTAAGACTATATTCGCTCCTCGTTTGTTTACTTCTTTCGGCCGCATGTGCGGCGATTGCCGTCTCCTTTAGTATTTGGTTCCTCATCCTAGCAATATTCATGCTACGACAAACGGGACAGGGCTTAGCTACACATATTGCTGTAACAGGGATGGTTAAACATTTTCAACAAGACCGTGGGAAAGCAGTTGCGATTGCGTCGATTGGATTTCCTGCAGGAAGAGCGTTACTACCAATTTTTGTGACAGGGGCAATAGTGGCGATTGGGTGGAGGGAAACTTACTTAGTATGTAGTATATTCCTGCTGGTAATACTGATACCGACAAGTCTATTTTTACTGAGGGGATACTCGCGAAGCATCAGTAGTTTCAATTCGAAACCCAATGACAATGTTGTTAAAACGAGCACAGTAAATCCACAACCGACATTAAAACAAACCTTACAGAAACCCCTTATTTACTTGATAATCCCGGCTTTAATTGCACCTTCATTTTTTGATACGGCTCTCAGTTTTCATTTACTTCCGGTAGCTGAGCTTAAATCCTGGCCTATTAAATGGGTTGCAACGGGATATACTGTATATGGCGTAGCAACAATTGCTTCCTCCATATGGGTAGGTTCGGTCATCGACCAGTATGGATCCAAAAGAATTTTTGTGTACTCTTTAATCCCATATCTGCTTGGTCTAATGGTTCTATCGACCTTTAGCAGCCCGTTCTGGGCATGGATCTACTTGGGGCTTTTTGGTTTAGGATCGGGACTTCGAATGACAATCGTACCTGTTGTGTTGTCTGAATTTTTTGGCACCACTCATATTGGTTCGATTCGCGCATTCGTTGCAACACTAGGAGTCGTCGCATCAGCGCTTGGGCCACCAATTCTTGGATTTGCACTTGATCACAACACATCCATCACTGTAATGACTGCAGTTGCAATATCGTATTTTGCCTTATCAATTACTTTAGCATTCGTTGGAATTCAAAATAATAATTTAGATAGTCAACCATGAACCTAAACTCATTTGGAAAATTTGACGCGAACTCCATCCGAGGCGATATTTACGGTGGAATAACAGCCGCAGTCGTAGCGCTTCCTTTAGCCTTAGCATTTGGTGTGGCTTCTGGAATCGGGCCAATCGCAGGGCTTTATGGTGCGATAGCCGTCGGGTTCTTCGCGGCCATTTTTGGGGGAACCCCGTCCCAAGTTTCTGGCCCAACCGGTCCCATGACGGTAGTCATGGCAGTCATAGTTGCCAACCATGCCGATAACCTGCCCGAAGCTTTTGCCATAGTTTTCCTTGCAGGCATCATACAAATTTTTCTGGGTGTGATTAAAGTTGGTCGATTTGTTGCTTATACGCCCTATCCGGTGGTTTCGGGATTTATGTCAGGGATCGGTGCAATAATTATATTGATTCAAACTTTGCCGTTTTTTGGTCTTGCTACCGAGCCAAACGGGCCCCTGGGAGCAATGGCCAAGTGGAGTCAAATACCATCGACCCTGAACGTAGAAGCTCTTCTTATCGCGTGTTTTGCACTTTCTATTATGATTCTGTGGCCAGTAAAGCTGAGGAAACTGCTACCGCCTGCACTTGCAGCATTGATCGGAGGCAGTGTTCTTGGTTTTCTTTGGCTTAACGGTGCCCCAATCATTGGTACGGTTCCCACAGGACTTCCAGATCTCTATATACCACCGGTAAGTATTTTCATTATGCCATCCATACTTCAGCCTGCCCTAATTCTAGCTTTACTAGGCTGCATTGATAGTCTGCTTACTTCGCTGGTGGCCGATTCGATCACAAGGACTAAGCATAATTCAAATAAAGAACTAATAGGACAAGGGCTAGGGAACATGGCGTCGGGTCTTATCGGAGGCTTGCCTGGTGCAGGGGCAACAATGCGAACCGTAGTCAATGTAAAAGCTGGTGGTACAACCCCTATTTCCGGAGCTCTTCATGCATTGGTGTTATTATCCCTGGTACTTGGCCTGGGTTCGCTTGCAGAAAACATACCCCATGCCGTTCTCGCCGGTATTTTGATCAAAGTTGGTTGGGACATTATTGACTGGAGATATCTTTTAAAACTTCGCACTGCTCCAAAAGCGGAAGTATGTGTGATGTTGGCAACGTTGGTGCTCACGGTTTTTGTGGATCTTATCACGGCAGTCGCCGTCGGGTTGATACTTGCTAGTTTTGTCACCTCACTATGGACCGAAAGGCGCGAACTAGGGAATATTGCTACGGTTACAGCGCCAGATGAGGGGAATATTCTTAGTAAGGAAGAGAACACTGCGCTACGCAACCTCCATGGCAAAGCAAATGTTGTTCTTCTACAAGGATCATTTTCCTATGCGTCTGCCCGAGAATTAGCTCAACGCATCAGTGTCAATGAGTCGAGGTATAGTGCCATAATACTTGATTTCACTCATGTAAAATACATAGACACAAGCGCTGCCCTCGCTATAGAAGACGCTGTAAACATGACTTTAGAAGCGAAAGTAGATCTTTTCATATCGGGATTGACTCAACCCGCTCACGGCACTCTGAAATCTCTTAACATCCTCAACACTGTACCACAGGAACGCATTACATATAGTTTAGTCGATGCAATGCGCCTAGCTCAAAGATACATCAGTTCCTGAGCAGCAAGTAGCATCTGTCTTGAGATCCTCCATATCTATACGATCCTCTCCGTAAGTAGTAAGACCTCCAGTAGTAAAAAATGTTTCCCAGGCGACACCTTGTGGATCGGACACCCATAGCTTGTCGCCCATGGCGTAACAACAAGATGCATTATCTTGTTGTACCAGAGGCCGGCCCGCCTGTGATAGCCGCTCAGAGACTTCCCCTAAAACCTCCTCATTTTCGCATTGAATCCCTAAATGATGGACACCTTCTTCACATTGAGTCGAAATTGCAAAATTGACTTTCGGGTCCTCCAACATCCATTTCGCATAATCCTTCTCACACACAACTGGTTCCGCACCAAATAAATTCCTGTAGAATTTTACAGAATCACTAATATCAGCTACACCAACGTGGACATGCAATCGCTTCATGCGAACCTTCTCCTTTACCGCTCCGTCCCAGCAGTATCGTTCAAGCATCCTCAAAAAAACATTTGGTTCAACTCATACTTCAGCTGTGGCCATTTCTCGAAACCGATTCATCGCTGTAACTCCATCAAATGAATGTGGAAATACCAACGGCAATGATTCTGCTTCAATTTTTACATTTGCAAAAATAAGAGAACCAGTACTGTATATCTTTTCCTTAAGACCTAAAATTTCCGAATCCTTTTTGATAGTACATGTATTTGTAAAGCCGCACCCACGAGCTACTAACTCACGGTCCGTAGGACCCGCTGTCGCAGTAGACTGACCTCCCGTTTCCACATAGGATTCATTATCGAGCACCACTATAGCCAGGTTAGAAGGCGCCTGATTAGCGATGGTTGCGAGTACACCAAGGCCCATTAACATCTCTCCGTCGCCGGTAAAGAGGACAATACGTTTACTTGTCTGCGCCATAGCCAATCCCAGTGCAAACGGTCCAGCCTGTCCCATAGCACCAATAAAACGGAAATTACCCGGATGTTCACCAGCAGCTGTTAGGTCCCAAGTAGAAGATCCAAGCCCTGAAACTGCTAACAAGTTGCTTGGACGATCTTCCAAAAGGGCTTGGACCAAAGGGCGACGATGCAACATTTTACTCACCTTCCTGAAACTGTTTTGCACCAATCATCTTTTGAGACAGAAGTACTGCGCACCCCTGTCTTGTATTAAAAGCAAAATTGGATGCAGCCGAAACTGTCATTCCGACTTCTGTTTTATTATCTACCCTAAACACCCGTACATCTATTGCCTCTAAAACCTTTGGCGTCGCCTGACCCATGGGCACTTGCCATGGAATAAATTCACCCCACTCCCCACGCATGGAAACAATTGTAAGAAACGGTATGCGGCAAATACTCGGTAATGCAAGCGCGTTGATGCAATTTCCAACACCACTTGACTGCATGAGCAAAACACCTTTACGACCACCCGCCCATGCCCCACATAGAATGCCAACGCCTTCTTCCTCTGTCGTTAGGGTAACCACGTCTATATCGTTCTGCTCTTCACATTTCTGGATGAGAGGGGTATGCCCAGCATCCGGGACGTGTGCCACCAAGGAAATATCTTGAGCTCGGAATACTTCAAATATGTCTTGGTGCCAGTTAATTTGCTCAGTAGTACTCATTAAGAAACCTCACGACGCAATACTCCACGATCTTGCCACATAGCAGAGTTGTTAGAACGTTTAATCATTAATCTATATACCACCACCCTACTAGGGGGAAAGTTTTTCCTGATCAGTGTTTTTATTGGAACCTGCAGCAATATGCTCTCGATATCCAATATACGCCGCGCTACAAAATATCATTGTGGCTCCAACCCAGGTATACGGGTTAGGCTGTTCCTGGAAGATTAGAAATCCAATTAATACGGCCCAGATCATTTTTAGAAAATCAAATGGCATAACAACGTGTGTCTCTCCTTGCTTGAGGGCCTCTGTCATAAGTAATTGAGCTGAAGTTCCAAGCAAACCCATAATCAACATCACACCAAGTTGAGCTAAGCTTGGAGTTTCCCAAACAAATGACGCTGGAATTGCAGACATCGGAACCATCAGCAACGCTACATATGCGACAATAGTGACACTTGATTCTGTTCGTCCCAATATCTTTGTGACGATCAGTGCTGCCGCAAAAAATAGGGAATAGACTAGTACCATCATCTGCCCTACGTTGACGGTTTCAAATCCCGGTCGTAACACAACAAAAGCTCCCAAAAACCCAATTAGGATTGCAATCCAACGGCGAAACCCCACCAACTCACGAAAAAATACAATCGCTAAAACCGTCGTAAAAATAGGTGCTGTAAATGCTAACGCTGTTGCGTCAGCCAAGGGCACGATACTTAAAGCGTAAAAATATGCTAATACGGCCACTGCATTTAGGATCGCCCGCACTGAATGAAGCCCAAACCGTTTTGTCCGAAGTGGTGTTAACCCATACCGAATGAACCACGGTAGTACTACAACCAAACCAAACAGATTACGAAAGAAAGCCAATTCAAAAGGATGTAGCTCGTTCGACATCCCTCGAATTAATGCATGGAGTAACGAGTAGCACACCGTACTCAATAGCATGAGTATTATGCCACGAATATTCCCATCTAGGTGCCTCGCAAGGCCTAAATAGTGTGACAACACGGAGAAGCGTCAGCCTTAGAAATTTTCAAACGCACCCTGGATATTCTTTACCTCGTAATAGAACAAAGTTTGGCATCTTAGACAAAGAACCTGTCCAACGAGAATTTGCGCTCATAAAGTGTGTTGCTAGCCCCCGACGACGGAATTCTGTCTCGTTTGGACCTGATCGATGAAGCAACAAACTGTGATGAAAAGAAACGTCACCTGATTTTAATAGTATGGGAAGTTCCTCTTTTTTATTTATCTCATGATCGGGAACGCGCATATCTGCGCGGTCACCAACCATCCATTTCTCCGAGTGATCCTTAGGCCCATTCAAATGGCTACCCGGGACCACCCACATACAGCCATTATCGATAGTCACGTCGTCCAGGGCCACCCATGATGAAACTAACTCCATAGGCTCAATGGGAAAATAAGGGGAGTCCTGGTGGTACGTTTTCTCCATACCTCCTGGAGGCTTCATGAAGAGTTGATCAGATAATAACTTGATGTCTGGCCCGATCAGTCTCTCAACAACATCAAGAATTTTGGGGTTTTTTGCGTGCTTCAGAAATATATCATCGTTAAGAGCACAGTGGTTTAATTTGCGTACTTTGTCTATGGAATGCTCTCGCACCGCATTATCCGGCTCAAACTCTATACTCTCCAACGGAAACTCGGTTAAACCTGCAGCAATTTCGTAAGTCCGCTTTCTAAGCTGCTCCAACCATCCCTCATCAATTAGTTTCCGAAAAATTGCGTACCCATTGCGGCGAAAAAACTCAACCTCCTTGAGATCCATAGTAGAATCACTCCTATTTCTGATGACGCAAATTCAACAGTTTGGTCGTGTCTTTAATCCTCAGATGTTGTTCTCAAATACTGCCTCTAACAGAAGCTTTACTACTTTTCGTTTAAGACCCTTACCCACCGCACACATACAACCAAGACACTCCATACACAATCTCTAGTCCAAAACATCTAACTGTTTCCATGTTCATATTTGTAATACCGTTTTACCAAAACTAACCTAGGCAGCTCTTTTGTTCCTTAAAATTGCGGCCAGCGGAATAGCACACAAACCAACAAAATTAGATATTATTTCTGGGTACGCTAGTGCCAGACCGCCAAGGACTAGAATAAATCGGCTCAACTTACACCGGTTAGAGCTCGAAAATGAGCCAAGCCATACTAAATGACCTTGAAGTCCTGACGCCACCAACACAATGCCTAGGATTGCAGAACCTACCTCCACGACAATTGTTAATATGTCACCATGCAAAACTAGAGCCGGGTTGAGAACGAAAAAAAACGGGAGAAAATATATCACACTTCCCAGCCGCATCGCTTCAAACCCAGTCCGCATTGGCGTGGCTCCCGCAAGACTAGATGCCGCAAAAGCTCCTAAAGCGACAGGCGGCGTGATGTATGAAATCATTCCCCAGTAAAGTATAAAAAGATGCACGGCTACTGGGTTTAACCCAAGTCCTATCAACGCTGGAGCCAGCACGATCGCTAACAAAATATATGCGGCCGTAACCGTCATTCCCACTCCCAGAACGAACGAAGTAGCTGCTCCTAAAAGGAGTAAAGGAATAAGTTTGCCACCCGCAACTCTCGTTATTTCTCCCGAAAATGAGCTTGCCATGCCGGTCATCATCAAACCACCAATAATTAACCCAACAGCAGCCAAAATTGCTACAAGCTCAGCAAACAATCGACCACTTGACTCGACGAACCGAATTATTTTCTCCCCCTCCACCCGGATCTGATTGGGAATATTACAAAGTATTAGTAAAAATAATCCGGCACATACGGGAACGGTAGTGGTATAGGCAGCTGACATCCGCACGCTGCTTAAGACGATGACCAAATAAATCAGAATTGCCGCACCAATTATGTAATACCAAATCTCCCGGGCGGACAGTTTCCCAAACTGGCTAAGGGCCAAAAGGGCGATGGTCGCATAAAATGGCGCATGCGCCTCACGTTTTAAGTATATCAATAGATACACAAGAAGAAGAAATCCGAAAATATAAAACCAGCCTTCAGATATAGTTTTTCTTACTGAGGGTAGTTCTGCTTTTGGTAGTCCTTTCACATCATTCCTAGCAGCGTAGGAGTCAATTTGAACAAAGAGACCAAAAAAATATAAAAACGAAGGGACCACTGCTGCGATCGCAACAACTACGTAGGGAACCTCTAGGAATGAAGCCATGACAAAGGCCGTAGCTCCCATCACTGGCGGCATCAATACTCCACCTGTCGAAGCACAAGCCTCAATACCACCTGCATAACGGGCGGGATACCCGGTACGTTTCATAGCAGGAATCGTCATAGCACCTGTGGTCAAAACATTAGTGACTACGCTTCCACTAAGAGACCCGAATAAACCGCTAGCAAAAATTGCAACTTTAGCCGGTCCTCCTCGAACACCTCCCAAAAGAGCAAATGCCAAATTAATGAAGAAACGGCCCCCACCAGTAGTCTGAAGAGCCACTCCGAACAGGATAAAACCAATAATAAGGGTTCCAAATACCCGCATTGGGATACCCAAGACGGATTCCTCACTCATTATGTGGTATCGAGCTGTTGATACGATATCTTGCGGAAGACCAGAAAATAGCGCTGGCATGAAGCTTGCGTCTGCAAAAATCGGATACAAAGAAAATAAGCCGAATATAATGGCAATAGCCGGCCCACCAGTTCGACGCGCCGCTTCCATTATCAATCCCCAAAAGCAAAAGGCCAGTACGACAGGAAGTGTTGGCGACAAGAATTCCCATCCTTCCTCAAGGCTTCGTAAACCGGTAACAGCAAAATACCCACTAATGACTAGACACAAACCAAACATAATTTGATCGTAGATTGGAATACGATCCCTTGGACTTTTCTGGGAAGATGGAAAAACTAGAAATATGTTTGAGAGATACAATGCCAGCAACAAATACAAATAACTATTTTCTAAAAAAACGAATGCGCCAACTACCTGTAGCCCTAGGATTTGATATGCCGCAAGCAGAACCCCAAAAATCGTAAACCCAAGAAAACACCAACGATAAAACCCACTGATATTTCGAAACCGATTACTTAAAGTTTCAGACTCACTTGAGCTGGTTTCGTTACTTACTTCCTCCTGATTTACCATACCGTATCCAACCCCGCCTCCGACAAAGCAGCATTACGGGCTGCCAACCAAATATCTTCGAAATCACTCTTTTTTTCGTCCGTATTATTAATTCCCTCCCAGGCACTTTTCAAAACCTGTTGTCGATATACGAGAGACTGATTATGTAAATCATAATTATCTGTCCAAACACCAACTTCTTTAAAGTATCGAATGGCTCCCAAATGATACGGTACTATCCAATCAAAGACCTGCCGATCCAAAGCAAATCCGATACCTTGGGAGTGGGCGTCTTTATATTTGTCGAAATTCTGGTGCATCAACCTCGTAAGCTCATAAGCCATTTCTTCATCACGCTCTGCATACGTAATGAGAATGGGATAACCATAACTCCCTCCCTCAATGCCGTTTTCTGGTGATAAACCCACTCCAGCCGTCCCCGTATGAGGAGTAATCCAAGGGGCAACTTCGTGGAGACGGGCCCAGCCTTCCACGTCATCATGGGGCGCCGGAACAAACCGCATCCCTCTTGGTGATCCATGCAACTGATACAACATGGAAGAGTTTGTTGAGGCGATGGCCGCGTCAATTGTCCCGTCAATTATTCCTTGGATAGAGGATTTCCACCCTGACACCTCAACCTTAATTACATCTTCCCAGTTAAGATCGCCAAACGCGAGAAATGCCGCATTGTTCATGTTTAAAGCCGGTCCACCTACAACCCACGCAACTCGCTTTCCGACTAGATCGTAGCAGCTTTCGATACCTGCATCTCCAGCCACTACCAACGACGCAATATTCGAATTTCCCCACCCCATCATGATTACACGTACTGGCTGCGGCCCCCAGCGTTTTGCGCCAAATTCATTTACTCCCTCTTGTGAAAGGTAGCTTCCAATTCCCATCGCTGAAAAATGGACTCTTCCTGCTCTTAAAGGTGTCATGCGGGAAATGTCATTTTTGGCAGGAATAACGCGCAGTCGATAACCGTCATCTGCTAACGCATTCCCGATTGCTACTGAGACCGCATATCCCGCTGAAGTAGTGCCGTAAGCCGTCCAACCAAAAGTCCGTGGGAGTCCTTCGGCCGAGATCGTTTGTGCCGTTATCAGTGAAAAAATTAAGATGGCAGAAAGCGTCTTAAATGATATGGAAATAAATGACACCATTACTGACAAATCCATTCTCAAAATGAAATGAGGTTTTTAACCTGATTTTAACGTCGTTTGATACCCACAACCTACATGGAAGCCTAGATAAATGACACCATATTCATGATCAAATTCGAGGCTTCGCAACCTTCGCCCATGGGGATGGAATAAATGCCGCTCCAATCTGTGACTCTCCCGAAACCGGACTACTTACTAGGTTGGGACAAGCAAAAAGTGATGGATACACGCCGTGCTGGCTTCCCAGTGTCGAAAATTTTTCTGAGAGTCGTTTCCGTATCGGCAATGAAAGTTTGTTGTCAACGTTAATCACTTCATTGCCACTCACATCGATTCGTGGCTGTGAGAGCGCCGTCCCGACATCCATTTTATAGTCTACCAGAAAAGACAAAAGTTGGAACACCGCTGGCATTATTCTTCTACCACCTGATGCACCGAGCGCCGTCCGTTGACTATCGTGAGTCACAATGGTGGGGCACATATTGGATAATGGTCTTTTACCGGCCGCTATAGAATTAGGCCTACCCGGTCGAGGGTCAAACCACATGATTCCATTATTCATTAGTATACCCGACTCTGGTAGCATAACCTTGGACCCAAACAAGGACAACAATGTCTGGGTTAGTGCAACAAAATTTCCTTGTCCATCTACAACAGATAAATGTGTAGTGCACGAAGGTGCCTTTGAATCGTCGCTGTCTCCCATTGTATTAAAACGCTCTGCATAGGTAGATTCGAGACTTTCTGCATAGGCCACATAAGCCTCTGGATCAGGCGCCACGGCAGGAGTAAAACTCTCCAGTCTTCCTAATGCATTTAACAAGCTTGGACCCGCCGTCAAACCAGGAGCCGCGTGTACAGTAGATCCTCGATAACTCCCTGTCTCAGCCGGGATTATTCGGGCAGTGTAACTTTGTAAATCTTCCCCGGTAATACAGCCTCCCCCTTCACGCAAATCGGCAATAAGAGAACTGGCGATTTGTCCTTCATAAAAATCCCGTGGGCCTGATTCACGAAGATGTCGCAACGTACTCGCTAAATTACCAAGTTTGATTCTGGGAGGTGGTGCCCCCCACTCGCCGACCGGTGGAAACCCGTTCGGAAGGAAAACCCTCGCGCTTTCTGGGTAGTTGGATAATGCCTGTGCTGCCGTAGAAATCATTAATGTAGCGTACCAATCAGCTACCATACCTGTTTCGGCAAGCTCTACCGCAGGACTAATGGACTCCGCCCAAGATTTTGTTCCAAAGTTTTCTAAGGCTGCCGCAATTCCTGCCACATAACCAGGAACCGCTATGGAAGGAACGCCCACTAGGTTTCGATCATCCTTCACGGCTGGCCACCCAAATAGGTCCGAAGCATTTCCGCCCATCAGTGGATAATCCGATACATCGAGGTTTCTTGGCGCTATCATTCCAAAATCAACCGCATACACACGATCCTCGGCGGCAAGGTAAATAAGCATAAACCCACCACCTCCCAGACCGCTCATCCAGGGTTCCACGGCCCCAATTGCAAGACTAGCGGCCACTGCCGCATCAACAGCATTCCCTCCATTTGCAAGAACGTTTGCTCCAATATTGGACGCAACGTAATGATGGGTTGCTACCAAACCGTTTTCTGAAACGACTGGCGGTTTCTTGATTGCCCAGGATTCGTATTGCTGTAGCTCGCTCATCAGTATCTGTCCCTACACCTCTTAGTCACCATGAATGAAACCGGGTATACAAATGACGTCTTCACACCCCTGGATACCCACTTCAAACACTTTAAATTTTTCTTGTAAGTTTAGTTTTTTAATAACTCTAATTCTACTAAACGGTTCTTTAACATCTCTTCCTGCTCAGACGTCAGAGCTACACCGGGTGGTCGCGGGGTCCCACAGTCTATCCCAAGACGATATCCCACGGCGGTTTTGAGAACTGCATGAAAGTTACCAATTCGTATTAAGTTACACACTGCAATACCTTTGTCCTGCGCTGCACGTGCACGCTCCAGATCACCGCTCTGAAATGCTTTCCAAAGTTCAACCCAAAATTCCGGGCCAATTCCGGGAGCCCCATCGACTGTTCCAACGGCACCAAGACTAAGGGCGGGTAAAGTGAGACCACTAAATCCAATAAAACAACTTAAACCCATGTTCACAAATTCGCGCACGTAGGTAAAATTATAAGCAGAGTGTTTCAGACCCTCCATTTTGGGAACACGTTCTTGAAAAAGCGACATCATCGAGGGAGTGATTTCGCATCCCGTAGAACTAGGCAAGTTGTACGCAAAAAATGGAAGTGAAGCGGCAGTCGACACGTTCCGATAATGCTCGGCAACAGCCTCATCTGTTTGTCCATAAAAAAATGGTGGGACGCAACAGATTGCATCCACTCCGGCTTTAGCCGCATTCTCCGCCATTTTTGCAGCGCGCTTCGTCGTCGGGGCACCGACATGCATAATTATTTTTGCGCGACCCGCTGTCTGGTCAGCAACCACTGCTGCAAGTCGACTATTTTCTTCATCATCAAGCAATACACTTTCACCGCTACCGCCCGCTACCCAAAAACCATTCACACCCGACTGAATATTAAATTCTACAACTTTACGAAAAGCCTCTTCATTGACCTCATGATCTGAAGTCATCGGAGTAATCAGCGCTGTATAGATACCTTCAAACTCTCTTTTCTGATGCATGGCAACGTCTCCCCCTGTTTACTTTCAACTCACGCAAGGCAGTTCTGCATATTCGAACCTTACCGATGTTAATCTGTGTGGATATAACCAAGAACTAACATAACACATCTGAATTTCAATGCTTTGGCTTGTTAAGACTGGCTAATCAATGGCAATATACAATCCATTTTTTTACCGAATAGAAATTATACCTTCCCATGCTACATCATACTAAAAAGCTTGCTATGATAATACTGGCTATTTCATGGCTTCCTTCCAGCGTCGAGGCCGACTCCCACCTACATCAAATAAACATTAAATTTGGCGAAGCGTTTGAGCGAACAATGGTACACTGGCGCTATGATTACAATAAATTGGATGGAACTAAAGCAGGGGTTGCCTGCGTACAGTGGAGCAGGATAGACCAAACCTTCCTAGAGGAGGGTATTTTCGAAGCAATTGGTTTTTCGTATTCAATGGCAAAGGAAGAAGCCGCAATTCGCACTGCCCACCAAGGCTGCGAACAAATGGCTAGGCATTATGACGTTTCTGGGTGCACTTGCCAGATAATTCTGGTTGACGATGATGTCCGGATTACGATTCCCGATGATATCACTATTGAGTCACTTATAGATTAGTACCGGATGAAGATAGAAAATTTCATCCGAAGGAATCAGAACTCCTCTTTATCAGCACACCGGTCTACTAAGGTTATTAGCTTGATCAGCCTGGGCCACTTCGTGAGCCATTTTTATATGCTGCTCATCCCTCCGTTATTTCCGATGCTCAAAGCGGAGTTCGATGTGTCATATACTGAATTGGGGATTGCTATTGCGGCATTTAGTGTTGTCACTGGATTGACTCAAACACCTGTTGGTTTTCTGGTCGATAAGTTTGGCGCGCGCAAAATTTTGGTGTGCGGCCTTTTACTCGGATCGATGGCCTTCATTTGCTTTGGATTAGCTCCTAGTTATTGGATGCTGGTGACAATGATGGGTGTCGCTGGCCTGGCAAATTCTGTATATCACCCTTGCAACTACTCAATTTTGAATGCCTCCATTCAAAACGAACGCATGGGGAAAGCTTTTTCTATACATACTGCATCTGGCATGTTGGGGAACGCTGTTGCTCCGCTAACAATGGTCCTACTAATGTCAACCTTTGATTGGCAGACGGCATTAATTTTATGCGGTATGTTCGGCATACTTGTCGGACTCATAATTGGGATTAATGGCAGTGTGTTCCGTGATCCTGCTTCAGAAGGTCAGTCTAGTACGGCTACGGCACAATCTGGACTGCGATTGCTGTTTAGTCTTCCAATTCTTTTAGGCGCTCTATTTTTTCTATGTATCGCAATAGCCGGGTATGGCATTAGTAGTTTCGGGATCGCCACATTAACCGTTATTCATGAAATTAGTGTTGGTGACGCCGCCACAATTCTTTCGGCATATCTATTTGCAACACCAATTGGCGTATTAGTTGGCGGTTGGGTCGCTGACCGCATTAGGAATCATCATATCTTCGCTGGACTCTGTTTTTTAGGAATATCGATACTTTTTGTTTCGGTGGCTGGCATATCCATGAATTTATTAACTATTGCGTTACTATTCGTCGTAGCGGGATTTCTATCCGGAATTGTTTCTCCTTCGCGGGATATGCTGATACGGTCCCTTGCCCCACCTACAGAAATGGGAAAAGTTTTTGGATTTGTTTCAACAGGTTTCAATATCGCTGGAGTAATTGCGCCACCATTTTTTGGGTATCTTCTGGATAATTACAACGCAAGCACGGTTTTTTGGGTCGTCGGCGTAGTAAGCCTACTCACTGTTTTTACGGTGATCACAACTGGAGAAAAACGAAAAAAAATCCCTTCCAGCGCGTGAGCAAGAACTTTTCCAACCAAATGCGTCCGTCAAACAAAGTAGCATTCCTTGCACACTATAACGCCCACCCAATTTAAGCTGGTAAACGGCGAGCAAAACTCAGTTCGTGCCCATCGGGATCTACCAGATGAAAGTATCTCTCTCCCCAAACCGCATCTCGCGGAGGAAATTCTGGTTTAAGTTTTTGGGAGATAGCCTTTTCGTACATCGCATCAACATTATTTACATAAAATATTGCGCGACCCCACCAACAAGGGGAACGCTCCGGGGATTCAGCCGTAATATTCAAGTATTGACCACCCGCTCGAAAGGTCACAAATTTTGCTTTGGCATCTCCCTTTGCCAATTCAAATCCCAACAACTGATAGAAATCAACTGTCTTTGCCATGTCTGTAGTGGCAAGAGTAAGAGCGCTAATAGACTCGATACGCACACCTTCAGAATTTAAATCCACCATGGAAGCCTCCATCATTTAAATTGTGTAGGGCAACTTATTTGTACAAATGACAAGCCACCTTATGAATATCATCTTTACCTGCCAGGGGAGGCATTACTTCCCTGCACTCGTCAGTGGCGAACGAACAACGAGGATGAAATGGACAACCATTAGGGGGTTCAAGAGGACTTGGAACCTCTCCTTCTAGGATAACGACCTCACGTTGGGCCTCTATATCAGGAGATGGTATTGGGATCGCAGACAATAAAGCCTTTGTATAGGGGTGTTTCGGATTGTTATAGAGAGAGTTACGGTGGGCAACTTCAACAATTTTCCCGAGGTACATAACCATAACACGATCGCTGATGTATTGGACTACAGACAAATCGTGAGCAATAAATATATAGGTAAGTCCCAATTTCTTCTGGAGATCGCTAAGTAAATTAAGGATCTGAGCCTGAATTGAAACATCCAATGCGGAAACTGCTTCGTCGCAAACAATGAGGCTAGGGTTTAGGGCAAGTGCCCTCGCGATGCCAACTCGCTGTCGTTGACCTCCCGAAAATTCGTGTGGGTACCGCCGCCCCATAGACTGATCCAACCCGACCATCTCCAGAAGTTGGCCTACCCTTTCCTTATAGTTAATAGGCCCCCTAGAATCTCGATGAGCTATTAGGGGTTCACCAACAATGTCACTAATTTGCATCCGAGGATTCAGGGCTCCAAATGGGTCCTGATAGATCATTTGCATTTTGCGGCGCAGTGGACGAATGGCCTTTCTATCTAAAGACGTAATTTCATCCCCGTCCAAGACAATGCGCCCAGACGTAATATCAACCATACGTAAAACTGCCAACGCCATGGTCGTCTTTCCACAACCACTTTCCCCGACCACTCCCAAGGTCTCACCCGAATGCACCTCAAACGAAATTCCATCTACCGCTTTTACAGTCCCTATTTGACTCCCTCCCAGCAGTCCCCCTTTGACTGGAAACTCCACCCTCAAGTCTTCAACTAACAACAAAGGCTTAGTTTTCTGCATGCAAATCCACCCAACAGGCTACCTTATGATCTTCTTCAGACTTAGTTAGTTCGGGCCTCTCCAACTGACACTGTTCTGTCGCAAACCTACAACGAGGCTGAAAAGCACACCCATCCGGTAGATTTGCAAGGTCAGGTGGCTGCCCTTCAATCGGAGTCAATGCGGCATTCACATCCCCATCAAGTTGCGGCACTGATTTCATAAGACCGACTGTATAAGGGTGCTTAGGACGGTTATAAATTTGGCGGGCACTCCCTGATTCTACGATTCGACCCGCATACATTACGTTTACTCGGTCCGCATATCTTGCAACAACACCAAGGTCATGGGTAATAAGCACCAACGCCGCCCCTGTTTCCCTCGTAAGATTTTTAAGTAACTCTAGGACCTGAGCCTGCACGGTGACATCAAGCGCCGTGGTGGGTTCATCCGCAAAAATTAATTCCGGTTCGCATGCAAGACCCATTGCAATCATGGCGCGCTGTCGCATTCCACCCGAAAACTGGTATGGGAATGCTTGAGCACGTTGCACAGGGTCTGGGATCCGAACCTTTTTTAATAATCGGATACATTTGTCCCACACGGTTCTTTTCGTAACGCTTTGGTGTACCTCTATTGGTTCCCCCACTTGTCGTCCCACCGTAAGGGAAGGATTTAGTGACGTCATCGGCTCCTGAAAAATCATCGCCATGCGGTTCCCTCGAATGGCGCGCACCTCTTCCTCAGTGACGGATAAAAGATCACGACCTCCAAACCGGATCTCTCCAGACACAATTTCTCCGGGAGGGCTCGGTATCAAACGCAGCACGGAGAGGGCTGTTACACTTTTCCCGGAACCGCTTTCCCCTACTACGGCAACTGTCTCTCCCGCATTAACGTCAAAAGAAACTCCATCAACCGCTTTGACCACTCTGCCATCCGAGTGGAAATGGGTGGTTAAATTGCGAACCTCTAGAAGGGATGACACGAGACATTCTTCATGATTTTACGATCCGCAACCCATTTTCCGTTTCAACTCTTGATCTATCCAAATACGAGCGTATATGGGACCCGGGTCTTGCGTACCGACGCTATGCTCACCCCAATAGTTTTTGACGTATGGCCACCACGCTTCGTACATGGTAGGCGTCGGCAGCCAGACATAGGGAACGCGTTCACTTATCAAACGAACATTCATCTTCTTCAGAAGTG
>CAZEWK010000005.1:0-3514 GCA_964515905.1 uncultured Rhodospirillaceae bacterium
TTGGCGCTACGGTGTTGTCCAACTCATGATTGGGAATGATAGAAGCCATATAACAATTGTTATTCTTGGGCTTTACGCTGCATTCTCTCTTCATTGCATGGGGTTAACCGTTAGTATTTCTCGGGATATTAACCGCCTGCACCGTGTTCAGAGTATTATTTCTCAGGGTCGGTCGAGTTATCAGTTGGCAGATGGTGGCTCAGTGATAACTGATGGTGAACCTTTAATTGATTGCACGGTGACTGACCATATACGGAACCTTGTCACGATGTCTGATTTGCAGGGAAACGCGCGTTTGGATCAGACTTTGCTTTTACGGCGCCTGGCTGACACCATGCGGTACAGGCAAAGCGTTGGGTGGTTCGTCGCGGATGCCATGCTGAAGCTTGGTCTCTTGGGCACTGTTATTGGTTTTATCCTGATGCTGTCCTCCATCCAATCCATCGACTCCTTTGATGTCGAGACACTGAAAGGAGCCTTGACCTCCAT
The DNA here is from genome assembly GCA_964515905.1 of uncultured Rhodospirillaceae bacterium. Taxonomy (GTDB): domain Bacteria; phylum Pseudomonadota; class Alphaproteobacteria; order UBA7887; family UBA7887. The sequence goes on from CAZEWK010000005.1 coordinate 490, forward strand.
GAGTGGCGGGATGGGTGTTGCTCTTTTCACCACGTTATTTGGGTTGGTAGGGGGGATCTTATTAAAATTACAATATTATATTTTGGATGAGGGTACTTCGTACCTTTTCGGACTTATCACAGAACTTACGGAAGTTTATGTGGTGCCTGTTCTTAACCGGGTAACGGATGATGGAGCAATTTAGCCTTTACACGAGGGAGGGCGAGTTTGATGCTTTCACGGACCTTCTCTTTAATGCTCTCCTGGGCTTTGCGTTTATGTTCTTTATCGCTTTTATTTTGATAAAGCCAGAGGATGCGACCGGAAAAATTGATACCAATGCCGAGTTTATGGTTACTGTCACGTGGCCTGATGAACATCCCGACGATATTGATACCTACGTAGAAGATGCGGCCGGAAATTTAGTTTGGTACCACAGTCGAGAGGCTGGGTTGATGCATCTTGATCGGGACGATCGCGGAAATTATCGAGACACAATTTTGGTGGATGGGGAGTCCATCAATAATCCCTTGAATCAAGAAACGGTGACAGTCCGTGGTCTCGTGGCCGGGGAGTATGTCGTTAATATTTTTCACTATTTGGCAACGACGCCAGATCTAGTGCCGGTAACAGTCAAGGTGGAAAAGCTCAATCCGCAAGTGACGGTACTTTACTACGGCACAATTGATCTCGATCACACAGGCCAAGAAGAAACAGCTGTTCGTTTTGTGGTTGATGCAGAGGGCGAAGTGAAAGATGTGAACACTCGAGAGAAATCTTTGGTACAGCTCAGCCGGAAGGCAACACCAACGCCGCCTCCGGCAGAAGGAGCGCCTGACACTGCGGCGCCAGCGGTCCAAACTCCACGTGGGATCGTGGTTGATCAATGACAGCCGGGACTATTTTGGGCTTGATTGCCGCATATATTCTCATTGCGGTACTCTTGCTTAGCTTGAACCTTACTTCGAGTTGGAAGTGGTGGATTAAGGCAACGACGATTGTCGTGACTGCTGGCTTCTTTGTCGGGGCTTATTTATTTACGTACCGATTGTTGGGGTGGCCGACCGATACGGAATTGCCGGGCCACTTTCAGGTTTTATGGGCGCAAGTTGAGGAACCAGATAAGTTTACAGGTGAGGACGGTGCAATTTATATGTGGTTAGATGAGTTGGACGAATACAACATCCCGTCAGGCGTGCCTCGCGCGCACCAACTGCCTTATACGGACCGATTAGCAGAAGCTGTTTTGGAAGTAACGGATCAAATTCAAGAGGGAATGGACGTAGCGGGTACGGCGGAAATGTTCGATGAGAAAGAGCTTGTGGACAAAGAAGCATTGGAAGATGTGGAGGACGGAGATGATCGATCGGGCGGACGTTTTGACGTGGATGTTTTCCCCGATGATCATCAAGTTATCCAATTTGACGAAATGCCGGCTCCCATTCTTCCAGACAAGGATGTTATTTAGTATAAACAATTCGAATTTTGATCAGCTAAATTTAATCGGCTTGTTTTTGATCGGAGGGGCCATGAGACGAACATACGTTTCGGTTTTTTTGATGGTGATGTCTGTGCTTTCGGTATCGGGATTGGTGTATGCCGAGGGAAACCTGGCATCGCGTCCAGACCGCCTTGAGACATTGGTCTTGGGGGCAGATCTCTCGTTTTCAGTCACAGAGTATGAGTTAGAGACTGGAAAATATTACCGGTGGCGTATCCAAAGCGAGGGTGGTGAAGAATTTATGGTGCGGGCGCCCGATTTGTTTCGTAATTCTTGGGTTGAACAAGTAACGATTCATGACGTGGAATTGCATCCTGGCGGTGCATTTTATGGTATTGAATTTGATGATGAGGGTATTGCCGATGTCTGGTTTGTGCCAATCCGAACTGGAAATTTTGACTTTTTTATCGAAGGTTTTGAGACGCGAGGTATGATCGGAACCTTCGTCGTTCGTTAGAGTTTTGACATCGGATGTCCATATTTTTGGAGAGAAACGACTTATGAAATTTCGTCCTTTTTATAAATTTTGCGTCGCTATTTTCCTTGCAGGAAGCCTTTTGGGGGTTCCTAGTGTGGGACATGCCGCGGAAACCGGAATGATTTTTGTGACTAACGAAAAAGGCCATTCTGTAACTGTCCTCGATCCAGAAACGTATGAAGTGATTAAAACGGTTGAGACGTCCCGCCGACCGAGGGACCTACGTTTCAACGCAGACCACACTTTGCTTTACGTTGCGTGCGGCGATGATGATGTAATTGATGTGATCGACGTCGCTTCACTAGAAGTGGTCGACTACATTCCGACAGGGCCCAGTCCCGAGGATTTTATCTTCAGTAATGATGGGTCTGTTCTTTATGTTTCCAACGAGGAAGATTCCACGATTTCCTTTATCAGTTTGGACGAAAAGATAATACTAGCGGAGGTGCCAACTGGGGCAGAGCCGGAAGGTGTCGCAAAGAGCAAAGATGGAAAGACAATTTACGTAGCGTCAGAAGTTGCAGATATGGTGCATGTCATCGATGTTGAGTCGCAGGCCGTTACAAAAAATATAGTTGTGGGCACCCGTCCGCGTCGGTTTGCCTTAACACCTGATGAAAAAGAAATCTGGGTTTCTGCGGAGCTTTCTGGAGAGATATACGTAATAGATGGGGAGTCGCATGAAATTCTTGATGTGATCAAGTTCCTCCCTCCGGGATTTCGTGAAGTAGACGTGACTCCGGTGGACCTCGCCATATCAAAAAAAGGCGATATAGCGTTTGTTACATTGGGGCGTGCAAACCATATTGCTTACGTGGATGTTAAGACTCGAGAAGTTTTGGACTATCTGCTCGTGGGCAGCCGAGCTTGGGGTATAGCACTTAGCCGCGACGAAACAAGAATGTTTGTAACCAACGGTTTGAGTGATGACGTTACGATTGTCGATGTTGCGGCACGCCGTGCACTGAAATCCGTTCCGGTTGGTCGCGTACCTTACGGTGTTCGTATCGACGATTGATGGATCGGTTATCATGAAAATTCTTAGTGTTTTTTCGGTTGTTATATTT
>CAZEWK010000006.1:0-4555 GCA_964515905.1 uncultured Rhodospirillaceae bacterium
TTACCCCGGAACGACCCTTGCGTGAGGCCAAAAACATTGAGGTTTCACTGGATTCTGGCGAGCCATGGACGCAATCGGGTGTCGATCAGATGGAAATAATCGCACCTACGAAGCAAGAGGTGACTGCTATAGAAAGTTTAGATGCGCCAGATGTAGCAAAAAGCGCGCCATCGAAGAACAGAACGAAAGAGATCGAAGACTCGTTGTTAGCTGCCTCTCCCACTAGTATATCGGGAGCTCATGTGGTGGAAGATGCAATGGCGAATGGCAATACGTCCCCCTCATCACCCCATATTGAGGCTAATTTTGAAGAACGATTAACAATAACCCCTGAAATCGACATTGCAGCTTCTAGGACCTTTATTAGCCAAGATCCAAACTTTCAAAGGCTCTGGTCGTACTGACTCTATTCCCTTCGAATGGAACCTTAAATTTTAGTTAAAATAAAATTTCTTAATGAAACCATTCGCTCTAAATAATCTCTAGAGGGCCCGTTCAACCCTTTAAACCAAAAGGTCCGTCGTAAAATTAAATAATGTTCGCGTTCTCGAAATCTGAGACATCCGCAAAAATTGCAGCGATACTTAATTCTCCGTTGAAATCATCGTCTTTTGTACTTCCTTCCTGGTAACGAATTATTGCGGCTCCCCCGTTAGAGCTTCCAGTTTCATAAAAGATTAAGAGGGCATCCGTGTTGGCGGCTCCCGCAGCTACTTGCGTAGATGAACCCGTCAATCCAGTCGCACTATCCCTGCTTTCCAATGCTTCCTCGATGGCAGTAAGAATTGAACTACTCGATGCAGTGGATAAATCAATGGTATTGCCCGAACCTCCAAGATCAAAGTAATCCTGAAATTCAATCACACCAGTAGTATTTCCGGAAATTGCGGTTTCTCCCGCACTTTGGCTGGTAATACTGGTTATGGTTAAATTACTCGATGAACTAATAGACGTGGTGCCATCCGCGGGGGAAACCAAATTTGACTTATAATCAAAAATGTCGTCGCTATCTTCAGTTCCCTGGCTAAAACCAACAATTTCGGTTGTACCAAAAGAGGTTGAGCTGTTTGTCCCTATTGTTTGACGAGTGCCGCTACCATCCTGCAACTGAAGTTTATCCACTACATTCAAGGTAAGGCCCGAAAAATCCCGATTCCCGGACAAAAGGATGTCATCGTCCGCAACACTGCTGGAGTCGGCCACCCCCGTAATCGTTGTGAGTCCTGTAAGAGTCGTGGACGCATTAATTATTAAATTTGTTTCAAAGGATGAATTGTTGGTATTACCACCGAAGTTGACAACTTCGATACCATTAAGGGTCGTGTTCTCTATACTTGCTGTGTTTGCATTGTCCTCGCTAGATATCGTTAATGAATCACTAGTTCCGTCTGCGATAATTGTAGTAAAATCAGTGCCGTCACCGTCAATGGAGCGAATATTTAAAGTGACGGCAACACCATTGCTAGCCCCTCCACTGAGATTAAGAGTTTCCGTAGTTGCGATCGAAGTATTTTGGAAGGGAAAGACAAGCGACGTAATATCCGTTGATGTAAGAGTTACAACATCAGTTCCCGCACCCCCAGACAGCTCAATTCCACTGGAAACATCAGAAGCAGAACCAATTTGGAAGGTATCATCTCCGGCCCCTCCAGCTAAAGTATCTTTTCCGCCCCCCATGATGAATGTGTCGTTTCCCCCTAAACCGGATAAGGTATCCTCTTTGTCAGACCCCGTTAATGTTCGACCAATCGAATCGTTGGCATCCGTTATGTTGAAACCGCTCGTGAACTCAGTTTTTATTGCGGTAAGATTGGTTACCACATCCGAAACCGTCACCGTACTCAGATTGAGTGTAGAACCCGCGCCCACGAGACTCACTCCAACCCCGTCCTCGTCCGTGTCAAAACTGCTTAACGAAGCACCACCCACCGCTTTAATCTGATCAAAGTTGACAAAAACTTCTTCGAACGCCTGTAGTATCGTATTGTCCTTAAAAAAGCTTAATGTCTCAAAACCAGAAAGGCTGACCCCCCCATCATCGATAGTACCAAGAATAAATTCCAAATCACTACTCGTAGTATTACTATCCCCTATCTGCAGAGTATCACCTGCAGCGGTATCGTTGGTACCGCCCCCAATTTCCTCGAAGCCACTACCCACTTTTACATCGCTGGTTTTGGAAACAATGATGGTATCGTCTCCTGCACCACCCTTTATAGTGTCAGTACCTCCACCACTGTTAATTATATCGTCTCCTGCTCCCCCAGCTATGAGATCTGGTCGCGATGACGAAGTTATTGTGTCATTACCACCCTTACCAAAAACAATAGCCCCGAAAAAAGCCAGTGAATCAAAATCCGCAGATACAGCTGATGCCCCGGAACCGAACGTGAGGTCAATATCGGAGTCACCTCCTCCTGCAGCAGTAAGCGTATCATTCGAAGAGCCACCAACCAAAAGGATACCAAAACCGGCATCAGTCAAATCACTTCCCAGGCGCTGTCGATCTTCAACACCATCGTCAAAGAAAAATTGTTCCACTGAGATTTTGGTCATGCTACCGGCTATATCACCAGACCTTGTCGAATAAGAAAAAACATTTGTCGAGAAATTACCCTTCAAAAGAAGATCATCAATATTGCTCACTTGGATCTCATCTGTACCACCGGCTCCATTGAGTACATCGGTTCCACCAAGCGTGCTCCCCTGGGAAAAAAAGAACGCCGTTTTTTTATCAGACCCCACAAGGTTATCATCACCAATAGTTCCAAAAATAGTTTCGTCGAAACTACTGATGGTTCCTTCACTAAGGTTTTGTCCTAGTAGAACCTCATTAAACGTCTCCCGGATGGCCGCTCTCGCCTGAAGATGCGGGTCAAATCCCTGCATCCAGAGAGAATTCCCAAGCCAATCAAACTGAAAGTCCGCAGTAACCCACCCCTGCTCATTGATGGACCCAAGACCCCCAAGTGCCGACAACATGTATTCGTTTTCAGCCTGCTGCCACGCATCATCAGTCGAAGCTCCTCCTGCGAGGGCATCAAGAAAGGTATTCTGTCCAGCCATTTCTATGCCACTTGCAGACATCATATAAGCCAAACCGCCAGTGTCCCCTCCTTGCCACGCCTGATCCAAGGATTGCCAGGTGGCCTCTCGCGCTGCGCTCACTTCTTGCCAGCTCGATTCTTCAGTTATGACGGATCTCAGTGCCTCTTCGGCAGAAGCTCCTCCTTCTATAGCACCAGCCAACGCGATCCTTGCAGCTCCAACCTCTTCAGCACCGGGACCATACTCAAAGCCAAACTCCTCTCTTACCGCGCTTTCGGCTCGCCACATCGCCTCTTGTTCTGACAAACCCTCGCTGAGAGCTTGTTCAAATGCCTCCTTAGCCACCGCGGCCTCTTCTTCATTACCCCCACCCATCGCCTCAGCCGCAATTGCGAAAGCTTCTTCTTCCGACGCTCCACTTGCAATTGCCTCGTCAAAAGCGTCACGCGCCAAATTATCTCGATTTGGTCGCCTTTCTTCCGTCTCTGTTCCTTCACTAGGTTCAGAAGAATCAGCATTCTCTCCTCCTTGGGACCGCTCACCTTCCTGGAATTCTCCATCTGGTGAGTCCAATCCCTCTTCGAGACCCTCCTCTAATTCTTCCCCATCCCCCTCTAGTCCTTCTTCGAAACCTTCCCCTTCTCCTTCCGGAAGCGGTTCCCCGTCTAGACCTTCCTCGCCTTCGCCCTCTGCCTCTCCTTCCTCCGCAGGACCTTCCTCCGTTTGGGCTCCCTCTTGTTGAGCCGCCGCATCATCACCGTCACTGCTGCTATCCTGTTGACGCGAAGCAGGAGGCGGTGGCAATGCGGTCGAGATATCCCCGTATAAATCCTGTATCGATGCCGCCGGTAATGTCTCCGGTATCGCAGGAGACTGAAATTGGCTCGTCACCGTCGTCGTCGCAAACGGTTGCGACATCACTTGAACACCCGCATCGTTGCTAACCGCAATCGCTCCCACCGTGCCACTCGCATCCGGTAACAACGTAACCGTGTTCTCCGAACCTTCCGCCGCCGCGCGACCCGCTACCGTCGTACCCCGAACACCAATCGATAACACCGGCGTGTTCACCATCATCGCGGCGTCACCTGAATCCGCGATATCACCGGATACAAACGAAAACACTCCCTTCACCACATTGAATGCACTCTCACCCGTCATCAGAGCCGGATCAAATACCAACTCATCGATAATCATCCGACCCGATTCACCCAACGCAAACGTCGATTCATCGATAATCGTGATACCCACACTTGCACCACCCTCCGTCTCCTCAATGTCACCTAGAAATACCGGCGTACCCGGTTCCGCCAACACATTGCTGCCATCTAAACGGGAGAGAAAAGCGCGACCATCCGCGTTGTCCACCACTCCAATCGGTTGAATGCCTGGAACCGCTTCCGCTTGCGCAAACTGACCCGGGGTCATCGGACCCGCCAGTCGCGTCGCTACCGAACCACGGATCACCGCACTACCATCCGTCGTATACAAATCCGGTGCTTGTTCG
>CAZEWK010000007.1:0-6514 GCA_964515905.1 uncultured Rhodospirillaceae bacterium
GCGCGTTTAGAGGCCTATGCTATGGCCACAACCATTAAGGCAGCGAAACGGATGGTGGAGCGTGAGCGGCCCGAAATTTGGGATATTCTTGAGGAGGTGATCCGAGAACACCCAATCTTACTGAATCGTGGGCCCACCCTACATCGTTTAGGAACTCAAGCCTTTGAACCAGTTTTGATTGAGGGCAAAGCTATACAACTGCATCCACTTGTTTGCTCTGCTTTTAATGCAGATTTTGATGGAGATCAAATGGCAGTGCATGTGCCACTGTCTCTGGAAGCTCAGCTTGAGGCACGTGTATTAATGATGTCTACTAATAATATTCTGAGCCCAGCTAATGGTAAGCCAATTATTGTGCCAACTCAGGACATTGTTCTTGGTTTATATTATCAGACGTACAGTCGACCTGGGTTACCTGGACATGGCAAAGCATTCGGCACAGTTTCTGAAATAAAGCACGCTTTGGATGCTGGTGCAGTACATTTGCACACTGAGATCAAGGCACGACTTTCAACGTATGATGATGCAGGAAATGAAGTTGTATTGTTGGAAGAAACGACCCCAGGTCGCATGTTGTTGTCTGAAATATTACCGAAAAATCCACTGATCAAATTTTCATTAATTAACAAACTCTTAACCAAAAAAGAAATCAGTCAAGTTATTGATGTCGTGTATCGTCATTGTGGTCAGAAAGAGACAGTAATTTTTGCAGATCAATTAATGCAAATTGGATTTAGTCGAGCTTGCGCTGCCGGAATATCCTTCGGCAAAGATGATATGGTAGTGCCGGCTACTAAACAAAATTTGGTAGATCAAACTAGAGGCTTGGTTAAGGAATTCGAGCTACAATACTCTGAGGGTTTAATCACCCAAGGGGAAAAATATAATAAAGTGATTGATGCTTGGTCCCAATGCACGGACCAAGTTGCAGATGAAATGATGAGAGAAATTTCAAGCGCGGAATCTATAGACAAAGCAAGCAGTTCAAATCAGATTAATTCAATTTATATGATGGCCCATTCCGGAGCACGAGGCTCTGCTGCGCAAATGAAGCAATTAGCAGGTATGCGTGGACTGATGGCAAAACCATCGGGTGAAATTATTGAAACGCCAATAATTTCGAACTTTAAGGAGGGGTTGTCGGTTCTAGAATATTTTAATTCGACGCATGGTGCTCGTAAGGGCTTGGCAGATACTGCGCTTAAGACAGCAAATTCCGGGTACTTAACTCGGCGCCTAGTGGATGTGGCGCAGGATGTAATAATTAATGAGGAGGATTGTGGTACTAATAAAGGGTTACATGTTCGCGCTATAATTGATGGGGGCGAAATTATAGATCCTTTGTCAGACCGAGTATTAGGGAGAACTGCTTCTGCAGACATTTTAGATCCCTCAAATGACAATATTTTAGTTTCTGCCGGTGTTTTAATCGAGGAACCGGAAGTGCTAAAGATTGAATCAGCAGGTGTGGAAGAAGCTCAAATACGATCTGTATTAACATGCGAGAGTAAGGAAGGTGTATGTGTTAAATGTTACGGCCGGGATCTAGCTCGAGGTACGATCGTTAATAGAGGCGAGGCAGTGGGAGTGATTGCTGCCCAGTCTATCGGTGAACCGGGTACCCAACTCACTATGAGAACTTTTCATATTGGTGGCGCCGTTCATCAAGGTGCTCAACAATCGAGCATAGAGAGCACCATCGAAGGTGTTGTAAAAATTCTCAACAGAGCAGTAGTTATTGCGTCCGATAATATCCCAGTTGTGATGAATCGTAAGTGTGAGATGCTTTTGCTTGATGAAAAGGGTAGAGAGCGAGCTCGATATCGAGTGCCATATGGCAGTCGTTTGTTGTACGATGAGGGTGCTGATGTAAAAAGAGGCGACAAACTAGCTGAATGGGATCCTCACACGCGGCCCATCATCACCGAAAAGGCAGGTATAATTCGTTTTGCAGACTTAGATGATGGAGTGAGTGTGAGAGAGGTAATAGACGAGGCAACTGGTATAGCAAGTAAAGTGGTGGTTGAGTGGAAGGCACAATCTGTCAAAGGTGAAGACTTACGGCCCCGTTTAATTATTACTAATAAAAGTGGTAATGCCCTCAAATTGTCTAAGGGACAAACAGCACAATATGAGTTGCCAGTTGATTCAATCATCGGTGTTGAAAATGGTGCGGAGGTGCAGGCAGGCGATGTAATAGCCCGAATCCCACAGGAATTTTCACGCGCAAGAGATATCACAGGGGGGCTTCCACGAGTAGCTGAGTTATTTGAAGCACGGAAACCCAAAGAACACGCAATCATTAGTGAATGTGATGGATACGTACAATATGGAAAGGACTATAAGTCAAAGCGCCGGGTTATGGTTGTCCCAGAGAATGATGCAGATGGTGCGGCTGAGTATTTAATCCCAAAAGGAAAGCATATAACAGTCCAAGAAGGAGATTATGTTCAGAAAGGTGATTTATTGATGGATGGAAACCCTGTGCCGCACGATATTTTAAGAGTACTTGGTGTGGCAGAGCTTGCTGACTATTTAGTAAATGAGATCCAGGAAGTATATAGGCTGCAGGGTGTAAAAATTAACGATAAACACATAGAGGTAATTTGTCGCCAAATGTTGCAAAAAGTAGAGATTGTAGACGGTGGCGACACTACTTTCTTGGTGGGTGAGCAAGTGGATCGGACAGAGTTCGATGCAGATAACGATCGAGTGGCTTCTGATGGTGGTGAGCCGGCTCAATCTCTCCCAGTCCTGCAGGGGATCACTAAGGCTAGTTTGCAAACTAGTTCGTTCATCTCAGCAGCCTCATTCCAGGAAACAACCAGAGTTCTTACGGAAGCTGCTGTGAACGGAAGAGCAGATGGGCTGCGCGGTCTGAAGGAGAATGTTATTGTGGGTCGCTTAATCCCGGCAGGAACTGGTCGTCAGGTCAATAAAGTAAAGCAAATAGCTGCGGAACGAGACCGCGAGATTATAGAAAGTCGAGCTAAGGCAGCTGAAATCAAACAAAAGGAGGCGGAAGAGGCTGAAGTTGCGGTCTAGTCTAGACGCCCATTTCCATTACGTAATTGATATTCAAGAGAATTAGGGCAAAATTGTAGGAAAATGAGGAAACTTTACTCTAAGATTATGCCTTGACGTAGGGAATCGTGCTTCATAATATGCGCCGCCGTTAGAGGATTGAGGCATAGGTAGTAGGTGGTCCGCCTAGACACTGTGGCTTACGGTATATTGATAATTTAACTGGACTTTTCTGCAGGCTTTGGGAGAGCTAAACGCCTGCGGTTGGGGTTGTGTGTGGAAACATTTGGAGATCACGTAAGGAAGTAAAATGCCGACGATTAATCAGTTGGTTCGAAAAGGTCGTAAGCGGGTTATTACGCGGAACAAAGTTCCGGCAATGGAAGCGTGCCCCCAAAAGCGAGGGGTATGCACGAGAGTATATACGACCACCCCAAAGAAACCGAACTCAGCGCTCAGAAAAGTTGCCCGTGTTAGGTTAACCAATGGCTTTGAGGTGACCAGCTATATTCCTGGTGAGGGGCATAATTTGCAGGAACATTCTGTTGTTATGATCCGAGGAGGTCGTGTCAAAGATCTTCCGGGCGTTAGGTATCATGTAATTCGAGGTACTTTAGACACACAAGGCGTGAGTGATCGCCGACAGCGTCGTTCTAAATATGGCGCTAAAAGACCTAAATAAAACACTCCACAGGAGTTTCCTTCATGTCACGACGCCGTGCTGCTGAAAAACGAACAATAAACCCCGATCCCAAATTCGGTGATTTGGTTTTGGGTAAATTTATGAACTGTTTGTTGAGTGCGGGAAAGAAGTCATCCGCAGAAAAAATTGTTTACGGCGCGTTAGATCAAGTTAACTCGAAAACGGGTGGGGATTCTCTTCGTGCATTTCACGATGCTTTAAACACCGTAAAGCCAGATGTAGAAGTAAAATCGCGTCGGGTTGGTGGCGCGACCTATCAGGTTCCGGTAGAGGTAAGATCTGATCGAGCTCAGGCTCTAGCAATTCGCTGGATAATTGATGCGGCCCGTAATCGGTCCGAACGAACCATGGTCCAGCGTTTGGCTGGAGAACTTATGGATGCTGTTAATAATAGGGGAACAGCTGTAAAGAAACGGGAAGATACTCACCGGATGGCTGAGGCAAATAAAGCCTTTTCACACTATCGCTGGTAGTTAGTAGTTAAGAGGGTTTTGTAGAAAAGGGATAGAGAACCGATGGTCAGGAATACTCCACTCCATCAGTACAGAAATATCGGCATCATGGCGCACATCGATGCTGGAAAGACGACTGCGACTGAGCGCATACTATTTTATACCGGACGCTCGCACCGTCTAGGTGAAGTCCATGATGGTGCCGCCACGATGGATTGGATGGAACAGGAACAGGAGCGAGGCATCACCATTACCTCTGCGGCCACAACCTGTTATTGGAACGATAATCGTATTAACATAATTGATACGCCGGGGCACGTTGACTTCACTATTGAGGTGGAGCGCTCACTACGTGTTCTTGACGGAGCGGTTTGTGTCTTTGATAGCGTTGCCGGCGTGGAACCCCAATCTGAGACGGTGTGGAGACAAGCGGATAAATACGGTGTTCCGAGAATCTGTTTTGTCAACAAGATGGATCGAATTGGCGCAGACTTTTACCGATGTGTAGACATGATAGTTGATCGCCTAGGTGCTAAGCCATTAGTGATTCAGCTGCCACTTGGTGCCGAAGCCACATACGCAGGTGTTATTGATTTGATTCAAATGAAAGCTATTCGCTGGAACGACGAAACTTTGGGTGCCGAATTCCAAGTTGAAGATATTCCTGATGGATCTTTAGTCGAAGCCGAACAGATGCGAGAGAAATTACTGGAAACTGTGGTTGAGCAAGATGAGGATGTTCTGGAGGCCTATCTTGATGGACGTGAACCCGAGGCTGAAGCGATCCAACGTTGTATCAGGCGAGGCACTCTTTCTGGTGAGTTTGTACCAATTCTAAATGGTTCGGCGTTTAAAAATAAAGGGATTCAACCGTTACTTGATGCAGTAGTCTGTTATCTTCCGGCCCCGACAGATGTCCCATCAATAGTTGGTACATCTGTTGACGGTAGTAATGAGGTCATTCGATCTAGCTCAGACGAGCAACCTTTTTCGGCGTTAGCATTTAAGATTATGAACGATCCTTATGTGGGTTCCCTGACATTTGTAAGAGTTTATTCCGGTGTATTAGAGAGCGGAGCCTCTCTTCTAAATAGTGTTAAAGATAAACGTGAACGCGTGGGTCGAATGCTAGCAATGCATGCTAATCACCGAGAAGATATAGAGGTTGCTAGGGCTGGAGACATCATCGCCTTGTGTGGTTTGAAGCATTCGACTACCGGCGATACCTTATGTGATTCAAGTAAAGCTGTTGTGCTTGAGCGGATTGAGTTTCCGGATCCGGTTATTGAAGTGGCAGTTGAGCCGAAAACAAAGGCGGATCAAGATAAGTTGGGCACTGCACTACAACGTCTTGCGGCCGAAGACCCATCATTTCAAGTAGAAGTTGATCACGAGTCGGCCCAAACTATTATTAAAGGGATGGGAGAGTTACATTTAGATATACTTGTTGATCGGATGAAGCGGGAGTTTAAGGTTGATGCTAATGTAGGGGCTCCGCAAGTAGCGTATCGTGAAACGGTGACTCAAGTGGCGGAGACCGACTATATTCATAAAAAACAAACGGGCGGTTCGGGCCAGTTTGCTCGGGTTAAGCTTATTATTGAGCCAGCAACTTCCGGTGAAGGTTTTGTGTTCGAGAATAAAATTCATGGTGGCTCAGTGCCTAAAGAATATCTACCAGGTGTTGAGAAAGGTTTGCTCAGCGGTATGAATGGTGGCGTTGTTGCCGGTTATCCAATGATTGATGTCAAAGTAACGTTAATTGATGGGGCTCACCACGATGTGGACTCTAGTGCCTTGGCTTTTGAAATTGCTGCTAGGTCCGCTTTTAATGAAGCCGTTCTCAAGGCTAAGCCTAAATTACTTGAGCCTATCATGCGTGTTGAAGTTGTCACACCAGACGACTATATGGGGGACGTAATCGGAGATTTGAATAGCCGACGTGGCAACGTCCAGGGTATGCAACCTGGGACTAAATCGACAGTAATTAGCGCAATGGTTCCGCTGGCAACGATGTTTGGCTATGTTAATAACTTGCGTTCCATGACACAAGGTAGGGCACAGTATTCAATGTTTTTTGACCATTATAAACATGTTCCACAAATGGTGGCCGCTGAAATGCAGGCGAAGCTCGCTTAGGTGACAACATACGGGTTGGTATACAGCTAAGTAGCTAGAAATATAAAGAGGATTAAGCGATGGCGAAGGCAAAATTTGAACGGACAAAGCCACATGTGAATGTTGGTACGATAGGTCACGTTGATCATGGTAAGACAACGCTAACGGCTGCTATCACGAAGATCTTAGCGGAGGCGGGTGGTGCTGAGTTCACTGC
>CAZEWK010000008.1:0-27059 GCA_964515905.1 uncultured Rhodospirillaceae bacterium
TGCCTCGCTCGGATAGTTTGAGAGGTGGAATTCTAATCCCTTCCTGGAATATTTCTGTGGAGTCCGATGCATTTGATCCAGGTACCCGGCCGCCGACATCTGCTTGGTGGCATATTGTTGCAGCGAAAGCAATTCGTTCACACTCGTAGAAAATAGGAGCAAAAATGAATACATCGGGCAGATGCATGCCGCCAGCGTAAGGGGCGTTGACGATAAATATGTCTCCGGGATGAATGTTGTTGTGGTATTCCTGAATTACAGAATCCAGCGCCACGGGGATCGAGCCCAGATGCAGAGGGATTGTTAAACCTTGGGCCACTAGTTTGCCTTGGCCATCGGTGAAGGCTGTTGAAAAGTCCATATTATCCCGAAGGACACCAGAATAGGTAGTACGGCAAATTGTGACGGCCATTTCATCCGCAATAGAGGAGAGTGCGTTTCGAAACAATTCCAATGTAATTGGATCAGTCTTCATTGACTGTGTATACCTCCAAACTAGTGGTGTTTTATTTCGTAGTATTCGGTTCTGATTTTGAGAGTAATTTCAATTATCGCAGAGAAAACTCAATATTGTCTACCGACAACTTTGGTGACAATACTGTTTGAACGACAGGTCGGCCTCACAAATCGAAAGCCGCAACTTCTGAATTTGCTCCATCAACCAACAGATTTATGTTACCAATCTAGGTAGTAGATCAAATTTAGATGGCACGATCTGCTGCGGCAATGTTGTCTACTTTAAAAGTATTAGACATCTGTTACGCATAAGTAAAACTAAAGCCAGGTAGAGTAGACCATTTATGCTGAAGCTGTTCTATTCGGAATCTGATACTTCTCAATAGTGAGAGAGAATAAATAGGTGTCTGAAAAAGTGAACCCGAAGCCCAAAGCCCGCGACCTAACGGCTTTTACCGTTATGTGTATGGCTACGTATTTGGGCCTTATGAACATTCAGATTGTCAACAGTTCCTTTAAAGAAATTCAGGGGGGCTTGGCTACTGGACCAGAAGAAATCAGTTGGATTTTAACTTCTGCACTTATTGCAGAGGTGATCATGTTGCCGCTTTCTGGTTGGTTTAGCCGACTATTTTCTACTAAATGGCTATTTGCGGGATGTCTCTTGGGATTTACGTTGGCTAGCGTCGGTTGTGCAAATGCCTGGAACATAGAATCCATGATTGTATTCCGGGCAGTGCAAGGTTTTAGCGGTGGCGCTCTGATGCCTTTGGTTTTTGCCGCGACTTACTCTATCTTTCCTAAGCACCAGCACACGTTGATTATGACTATTCTGTCGTTTGTTTTGGTGACTCCCATGGCAATAGCCCCTCTTCTGGGTGGATGGATAACTGACATTCTATCCTGGCACTGGATGTTTTGGCTTAGTGTTCCAGCGGGGACAATTTTAATGTTGGCCTCATTAGTATTTATCAGAATTGATAAGCCCGAGTTGTCGTTAGCACGGAATATAGATTTTCTCGGTATTGCCCTTGCGGCCGCGTCATTACTTTTCCTGATAGTAGTGCTTGAAGAAGGTCAACGGCTTGATTGGTTCGAATCTCGTTTAATTATATGTCTTACGGTTGCAAGCGCGACATCTGCTTACTTGTTTATTTGGAGGGAGCTCACATGTCAGCACCCAATCGTTGACTTACGGGTGTTTGCTAACCGAGATTTTTCCGTTGGTTGCTTCTATATTTGTGTTTATGGCGCAGTGTTTATCGTCCCGGCTTTTCTGCTGCCACTTTACCTGGCAGAGATAAGAGCTATAGACACTTTCCAGATAGGGACCATTATAGCCGTATTAGGTATTTCGATGGCTATCTCCAGTCCAATCACGGGCTTTCTCCTCCGTATTCTAAGTTTGCGTTGGGTGGCATTTCTTGGTTTCGGAGGAATGGCTGCTGGAAACTGGTTGCAGGGGCATTTAACTGCTGATGTTGGATTCTCCGAATTGATTCTGCCTCAGGTCATTCGTGGTATGTCATCCCAATGCTGTTGGCTGTCGTGTGTTACCCTTGCACTTAGCTCAATTCAGTTTGACAAAGTGAAAAACGCGAGTTCGTTGTACGGTCTTTTTATGCGTATTGGGGCCGCAGTGGCCCTCGCAGTGGGTAGCACATTGTTGGAGAATAATACTCTCCGCCAATACTCCGAAATTGCGAATACTATTTCTTTCGATCAACCATCAGTTAGCGGATCGGTGCCAGAGCTCACCAAATTATTTGAAGGTCGTTTTGGAGACTCTCCCACTGCCGATCAGGCCGGGTTGACCCTACTTATCGATCTGGCATCTCGCCAGGCTATGATAATGGCCTTTAATGACGTAACTAAATATACTGCTTTGCTCTCTGCTATGGCGTTGTTACTTCTTCCCTTGTTTAGAGGGAAGAAAGTGGGTTTTAAAAGGAAGCCGTAACCAGGTTGAACCAAAACGTTGGTCATAGAACGCTACTATTACTCTGGCAGTGAAGAGGTATTAGGATAAAAGTTATTCTCCTAGTCCACGAATTTAAAATGAACAATTATTGCCACTATTTTACGTTTTGATCGCGTAAATGTTTAACAAAGTAGCTTGATCAATGTTAACAACGCCCTTGTAAAACTAGCTTCGGTGTACATAGAAATGAGTATTCCTAATCCATAACCGATAGTCATACGTGCAGCGCTAGAGCCTAGTACTTCCATCAATTTAATTATTTGTGTGAAATACGTTGAGTAGTAGGTATTTCGGAAAGTGAAAGATATGCCTGTAAAAACTGTCGTATTGTATGATGGAGGCTGTTCTCTCTACACCAGTGAAATTAATATGTACTGGGCTCAAGACATTTGTAAGCCGTTAGTCCGTGTTGATGTTGCTGATCTTAAGAGTGACCTACATGCAGGTCTGAAAAGGGCGGGGGCTCTGGCCAGTTTACATGTCATGTCGTCTGAAGGGCGTTTGCTGGCTGGAGTAGCGGCTTTCATAGAGGCCTTGCGTTAACTTCCAAGATGGCGGTGGGTGGCAAATCTAGTATCTCTTCGGGGAGTAATCCCAATTATCGGAATGATCTATCGGGTTTTTCTTTTGCTGCATCCTACGGTTGATTTTATATTCCTCATAATTCGCTAACTCACTCTGAGTGTATTCTCGATAAGGTAAATAGTGTGCATCACTTTTCCTGTTGACGATAAAAAATTGCATTAATTGTTTATTCTATTTGTATAATATCTTAACTTAATAATTTAATCTCATTTTCCCTATAGAGGTCCAGTGCGTTTAACAAAAAAGACCGGAACCGCTGGATGTTTCCTTACCTAGCTGACCCGGCTGCCCGGAAGCGCCACCTTGTTCTCATTGCTTCATTGGCGTTCATATTGATCGGCACAGGCAGTGTTTATTTCATCGTGGTTGCCTTAAAGGAGATGGCTGCGGAGTTTGGTTGGCCGCGTGCTATACCGTCGGCCGCGTATGCACTCCAATATCTCGGGGCTGGGATCGGTGGTATTTTCATGGGTTGGTGTTTTGATCGACGGGGGATGGCTATCCCGGCCTTTGCTGGGAGCAGTATGATTGGATTAGGTGCTATCCTTACCAGTTTGGTCAGCAACTACTGGGAACTATTTTTTATCTACGGGTTTATGCTCGGTTTCTTGGGACGATCAGCGTTGTTTGCACCATTAACCGCCAATATTACTCGCTGGTTCGAGCATAATAAGAGCCTTGCTGTGGGTATAGTGGGTTCTGGGCAAGGTCTAGCTGGTATGCTGTGGCCGCCAGTTTTCCATTACTTGATAGGTTCCTTTGGATGGAGGCAAGCTTCGCTGATATACGGGATATTAGCTCTAACAACTATGTTACCTCTGGCCTTTGTTTTAAAGCAGAAGCCGCCCGCTCTAAAATCGTGGGCGGCAAGCGTACAAAAATTTGTGCCTATATCGGCATCACGTATGGCGGTTCAGGTTTGGTTATGTGCGGCGGCTATTGGTTGCTGCGTCGCGATGTCACTGCCCTTGGCCCATATTGTCAGTCATGTCAGTGATCTCGGTTTTGATCCGGCGAGGGGTGCGGAAGTGTTATCTGTGATGTTAGGTTGTTCTGTGATAGCCAGCATATTTGGGGTTGGTTTCCTTGGTCGGAGATACGGGGGTCTCTGTGCACTCTTCATATTTTCCTCTGTTCAGGCAACTTTACTTTGTCTGCTTGCCTTTGTTGAAAGTTTGTCAGGAATATACATTGCGGCGGCTATGTTTGGACTTGGTTACGGAGGGATCCTACCCTGTTATCCCGTTATCGTTCGCGAACTCCTGCCGTCGGAGGAAGCAGGCCGGCGTACAGGGCTTATTCTTCTCTGTGCGGGAATGGGGATGGCGCTTGGTTCCTGGCTTGGGGGTTATTGCTTCGATCTAACCGGAGCCTACCAACTGGCCTTCCTGATTGGAGTTATTTTCAATTGTGGGAATTTAGCTATTATTTGCAAAATGATCCGCGACGCAAACGCCCTTAGACATATTGGATAGGAGATTGAAATACCTGGCCAATTCTCCCCGAAAATATCTGTATATGCCTCCCCTTTACAAAAGGGTAGATAAAATAAGTGCTGTATTTCGCGACTTTCTGTTATCGAAGTAGTAGGTTATGTTTCACATTCTTTTGATAAGAGGAGAGTGCGTTATTTGCTCGGAGACAATTAAGTTATGAGTTTAGTTTCAAACCTTGTTAATGGTGACGTTCGGATGGCGTCCTTCCAATATATGATGGGGTCTGTTTCTCATTCCCTCTATCGCAATGGTAAGGTGATAGCCCGCCGCGATAAGGATGGTAGTGATGCTGGCAAGGAAGGTATTGATTTAGAGTCGCAAATCATGCCCGTGCAGGACGCTCGACTCCGTAGTCTTGGGGAGGAATGCACATTAGCCAAGAACGGTTTTGAGATGTGCGAACGTCCTTTGGTGGCAACTAGTCTGGATTTTTTAAATCACGAAGAAGTCGTGCGCACCTACTATTCCGAATGTGCCGAAATAGTAAAAGACGCAACGGGTGCTAGTTTTGTTGCGGCGTTTGACCATAATATACGCTCCGCAGCAGGGAAGGAAAGCAGGCGCCGTATAAAGGGTGGGCAACAGGTGCAAGGTCCGGCACACGTTGTTCATGGTGATTATACGCTAACGAGTGCGCCGCAGCGTTTGCGTGATTTATCGAAGACACCTGGCATAAACGACACTTTTCAATTTCTTTTGCCAGATGGGAAGTCGCTTCTTGACGCAGACGCTGTTGAGAGCCTTTTGCCAGACGGTCGATTTTGCATCATCAATGTATGGCGCAATATTACCCAAAATCCAGTCGAGACTAATCCATTGGCACTTTGCGACGCAGCTACCGTGCGACCAGAAAACTTAGTTGTCTTTGAAATTCACTATCACGACCGAATTGGTGAGAATTACTTTGCCAAGCATGCAGACTATCATCAGTGGTACTTTTATCCACGACTAACACGGGACGAAGTTCTGCTTATTAAGCAGTGGGACTCGTTCGGTGAATTGGCGCGTTCCAATGGAGCTAATAGTGATTCAATTGCTCCAAGTAGCCCCTGCACCTTTAGCTTTCACAGCGCTTTTGAAGATCCCGAATCCTCCTCCGATGCGCCCGATCGTTGGAGCATTGAGGTCCGGTGTGTAGCGCTATATGGCAGATAATATTGACGGTCTGTGTTCAAACTGCGTACCGATGTCAGTCCCGTATGATGTATTAAGTCCGAATAGACGGATTGTATAAATCGACCCGTCGACGCTCTTGTGTTCTATGTTGTAGAAAGAAAATTTCAGGGGCTAGTTCGTATCCTTGCATTTACCGGCCAACATCGCTCTGATCTTGGTTGTTGTAATTGGCATCGTACCACCACGTAAGATAGTCCCCGTAGGTTATCGGCCGAAATTTCGGTGGGTTGGTCTCATTAGTGCAGGTAGGAAGGCATTCTATCCGCGTATCGAGATGTGGGCCCATAAAGAACGGAATCGCATATCGATGACGGTCAACTTGCGGTATGACTCGATGTGGTGTCGAAAGGTATTTTTGATTACTCCAACGATGTAGGGTATCACCAGTATTGACGACGAAAGAGTTGGCTACATTTGGAACGTCGTACCACCTGCCGGGACTAACGGATATTTGTAGGCCGGCGACACTCGACTGGGGTAGAAATGTCATAAAATTAATGTCGGTGTGGGGTGCGATTCCATACAATCCCTCCGTTCTTCTTACAGGTGGATAGTGCGATAAACGGAACGAGAACTGGCTTTCTTCAAATGCTTCGTCAAAAAAGTCTGGTGGTAGTTTGAGAGACAATGCCAGAGGGTGCAGGAGACGCTTGGTCATGGTGTCAACGGCGTTCGTGTATTTAAGAATGTTATTTCGAAAATCGTTCAGGCCATGCGGCCATTGGTTTGGGCCAGCGAATCTCCGTTCCTCTATAACTAGTGGGTCGTTTGGTAGGCGTTCTCGTTTGAGAAAGAAAGCCTCATTCGCATCGGGTTTGGCAGTTTCATCGCTTACTCGTGACGTCCGCACATTATAACGTCCTTCCATCATGTAACCGTTGTTATGTTCGTTCAACTTTAGTTTTATTTTCTCATGGAGTGGTTGATCGTGAAAACGTTTCGCCTCAGCAAAAGCGAGATCAACTAAGTCGGACGGTATATCATGATTGGTAATTAATAGAAAACCGACCTGCTCAAGCGCATGCCTAAGCATGGGGGCAAGTTTTTGTGCACCTCTTATCCCGTCGTGCAGCGGTGCTAAATCAATTATGGGTATGCTATGACCCACAGAGGTTTCCCTTTCTGTATTAGAAGCGTCTTTGTTACTCTATAGACTTAATTTCTGAATTGCTATTTGCTCTTTCCGATTGCGATGTAAAAATCGTATTTAAGGAGAATACTTGGGCACAAAAAATTAAATAATCCATTCATTTGCCATAATAGGAAATAGTTTGATGAAGATAACTGGTGTGAACCTGCGGCAACTACAAGGTACTTTGGAATATGCGGGAGTCCTTTGGGAAGAGCGAGGAGGGCGCCCGCTTGATATTTATCCTGAATTTAGGAAACAAAATGCGGCTGATACAGTGCGTCACCAATTTCCTCCTATAGATGATGGGCAGTATCTTCTAACTCAGACATTCTTAAATATCGAAACGGATGAAGGGGTTACTGGTGTAGTTGGCCCATTAACCGGCGACGCAACTGCATTTTATATTATGACTCAATTGAAACCGCTTTTGATTGGACAAAATCCGCTCGCGACTGAGTATTTATGGGATGTCATGTATCGTAATGCCCCCAACGGTAGGGTTGGTGATAATATGATCGCTATAAGCCATGTTGACTTTGCGTTGTGGGACATAAAAGGAAAATGGCTCAGTCAACCAGCATACGCTCTGTTAGGAGGACCAGTTCAGGAAAAAATACCAGCTTATGCGAGCACCGCTGGTTTTTCCTTGGAGCCCCAAAAAGCTGCAGAGAGGGTGAAAATGATTAGGGGAGAGGGTTTCTGCGGGTCTAAATGGTTCTTTCGCCGTGGAGTTGGGGACGGCCTTGTTGGCGAGCGGGAAAATGTCGCTTTAATGGAAGCGCTTCGAGAGGCGTCGGGACCTGACATGCATGTGATGATTGACGCTTGGGCAAACTGGGGGGTTTCGTACACATTGCGTATGGCAAACTTGTTACAGGATTATGAGCCCGCTTGGATAGAGGAACCGGTTCAATATGCATTGTATGACAGTTATTCACTCCTGAAAAAGGAAAGTCCAATTCCAATCGCTGGTGGGGAGCACGAATATACTCGCTGGGGAGTTAAAGCACTTTTGGATCAAGGTGTGTTCGATGTTTACCAGTTGGAACCCATTTGGGCGGGAGGTCTGAGTGAGTTAACGAAAATTTGTGCTCTTGCTTCTTCTTACGACGCAACACTTGTGCCACACGTTTATGTGCCGGCGGCTAGCGCGCAAGTTGCTTTTACTCAAAATGTTATGACAACGCCAATGTTGGAATACCACTATATTCTTGGTGAGCTGTATCAGTTTTTTTTGAAGCGTCCTGTCAAGCCAGTCGGGGGATATTTCTACCCTCCTGAGTCGGTTGGAATAGGACTTGATGTAGATGAAGAAAAAGTTACACGGGAAAAAGAGTTGCAATTCTGAGCGGTGAACGCCGAGAAAGGAGCTAGTATTCGGCCAATTGGTACTTCTTTCTGTTTTTATTAGGTTGTTTTGGAGTGGTTTTTCCGCAGGCGCGACCGAGGAGTTTTATTTTTTATCGGTGAACGAAGATCCGCTTTGATATCTTCTGCTTCCCTAATTTGTTGGCCAATTTTGGTTAGCACGGATATGAGAGTCCCAGAACTAAGACCACGCCAAGAAAACATCTTTTATATCGCCCCAAGAATCGCCGATTCTGGATAATTATCTGTGTTTGTTCCCTTCTCTGCGCTGTCATTCGCTTCGAGAGTTGTCATTATCTCAATTTGGCATCGGCCACAGCACGGTTCGTATCCAAAGTGGTGATGCACCTCTTTCCAAGTCGCAGCACCTGCTTTAACCGCCTGTTGGACATTCTTTTCCGTTATTCCATTGCAGTTGCACACATACATCTAATCAAATGCTCCTCCCCAACATGATTCATTATACATAAGAAGTGTGCGAATGCGAGTCATTATCAGAAACTCCAATTGATAAGGATGATCAACATATAGTAGGCTACTTATAGTGGAATACTACATGATGGACAGGTGCGTTTTCTTCGCCCTTGGTGGGCGGCGCCTTTGTTAGAAAGGGAAGACCGCTATGCAAGGTGATGCAAGGGTCATAGACCAACTTAATAAGATTTTGACTAACGAACTGACAGCAATAAACCAGTATTTTTTGCATGCCCGAATGCTGCAGAATTGGGGATTTTTAAGGTTGGGTAAAAAGGTTTATGACGAATCGATTGGCGAAATGAAACATGCAGACTTGCTTGTTGAGCGCATTCTAATATTGGATGGCCTTCCAAACATGCAGGATTTGGGAAAATTAAGGATCGGTGAAGATACTCCAGAAATATTATCCTGCGATTTAGTAGTCGAAATGGAAAATCAAAAATGTCTGAAAGACGCTATCCAAATATGCGAAGAAGTAAAAGATTTTGTTTCACGGGAGATATTAGAAAATATTCTAGAGGAGACAGAGGAACACATCGACTGGATTGAAACACAAAATCATCGCATCAAGGCCGTTACGTTAGAAAATTATTTACAGGAACAAATGGAAGAGAACTCGTCCTAACTAGGACCAAGCCGCGACTGGCCTGGCCCTTTGTTTGGATCAGTATAGCTTGATCGCTATTACAGTAAGTCTTTTACGGCGTCGAGGCCGGCTTGGGCGCACTGCTCGTCTTCATCTGCACTCGCTCCACTTACTCCGACACTACCTATATGAGCTCCACTTTTAGTTATGATTGGAAGGCCGCCAGCGAAGGCGGCGTGACCCGGTAGTTCAGCCCCGCCAGGAATTACTCCCGGTTGTCCGTCTTTTCCATACACTAATTCCTCCAGGAAACGAGACGAAAACGGAAAGCTAGATGAGGTAGTAGCTTTCATGTGGGCCACTAAGATACTTCCTAAAAATGCATTCTCCTGTCTGCGGAAAAGCTTGAGGTTTCCGCCATCGTCGTAGATAGCAATTACGATTGGCCGAAAACCCGTTTCCCTCTGAAGGTTTTCACAGGCGTCAGCGATCCCATTCGCTACCGAAAGGGTCAGCATGGGCTTGGTTTCAATTGCATGAGCCGAGGAGCAAATTAAAACCACGGCCCATAACATAGAAGCACTCGTAAATAATTTTATGAATCGCATAAGTTAATTTCCTTATATTTTAGTTGTTTTTTTTGGTTAGTATCTTTTTTTGAATTCACCAGTATTACGCCCTGTACGGCCATTGCTGTTGAAAAAGTATTTAGCCCAGATAGGGGGCTCAAATTTTCAAGCCATTGGAGCATATCCATTCCTTCGTCTGTCTCTAAAAGAGGGACCCGACGAAAACGGCCGGGTCCCTCAGCATGGTGCTTTGTGAGGGATAGCACCACTTTCGTAGACCTCAAGTAGATGAGAATGATTCTCATTAAACTAATTTATATATGAGAATGAGAATTAGTTGCAACTATAAAATAATACAACTACGGTCTTAAAACAGAACAATTTGACGAAACGGGTATATGGGTATGGAAAGAAGTAGAGCAATCGGGCGTAAAACCATGAGTTTGGCGATTACAAACCAGGCTAAAGGTAATTCGGGAACCTCACGGGAGAAATATGACTCGTCGGAACGTTTTTGGATATGGGCAGTACAATACTCGGTCCATCGGTCGGTTAGGGGGGTGAATCCTGTCCCCGGGATCATCGAGGGATTCCATAAAGAAAAAGTTTCGTCCTTAACTACGTCATACCTGGGATACGAATTTTGTTGGTGCTTGAATGTAATCACTTCATTGACGGTAAACACTATTCAGTGTGGTTGTATTCAGTGTGGCACCGTGGGGCCTTTGGAGAAGGTGATACTTGCTTGTCTTTCTTTTGCTCAAATCGGTGATGAGCGACTGGTAAAAGGGATAGTAGCCAATATGGGTTTGGGGCCTAGTCAAGAAATTAGTCCATTTGTTGTCTCAATTCGAAATATTGCATGGGCCTCACAAGACTGTGGAATATTGCTCCGAATGCGGCCCGAGTATTTAGATCTAACCACTAGAATAATCCCATCAAGTGGTCCCTTTGAATTAAAACACGCGTTAATCCATTAGGTGTAACGATAGAGAAAAATTATTTTATCGTATAACGTCATGTTCATTTCTCCCCAAAGCGTTCAGCCTTGCCTCGGTGGAAACAGGTGAGCGTCATTATATGAAATCCTCAGTTTAAGATGTTTTGCGTGTAGTCAGTTCTGTATTTATTAGAACTTATGTTCCATTAGTGACCATTTTCCTTTATTAATCGGCAAATTTATTAGACTCAAACTACAATTGTTCCTGGAATAACTGAACGGATTTGATTAAATGACCGAATTACCTTCCTATACCCCACCTAAAATTTGGAAGTGGGATAGCAAAAATGGTGGTGCTTTTGCGAACATCAACCGCCCTATAGCCGGGTCGACCCATGACAAACAACTGCCAGTTGGGAAGCATCCTTTACAACTTTACTCGCTAGCAACGCCCAATGGTGTAAAAGTTACGGTGATGTTGGAGGAACTTTTAGAACTGGGTTTTAAGGGTGCAGAATATGATGCTTACTTAATTAGGATAGGTGACGGCGACCAATTTGGGAGCGATTTTGTCAAAATAAATCCAAATTCTAAAATTCCCGCCTTGATGGATTACAGCACGGCTGAACCAACTCGCGTTTTCGAATCAGGAGCGATCTTATTGTACTTGGCAGAGAAATTCGGCGCCCTGCTTCCGAAAAACTCGGAGATGCGTGCGGAGTGTTTATCATGGGTCTTTTGGCAAATGGGGAGCGCACCTTATCTTGGTGGAGGTTTTGGTCATTTCTACAAATATGCACCAGAAAGATTTGAATACCCGATTAACCGGTTCACCATGGAAGTAAAACGCCAGCTAGATGTTCTTGACCGACATCTCTCCGAAAATCATTATATGTGTGCGGATGAGTTTACAATTTCTGACATTGCAATTTATCCATGGTACGGTGCACTGGTCCTCAATCGAGTCTATGATGCGGCCGAATTTCTAGAGGCCGATTCTTACACCCACGTTTTGCGGTGGGCCAAAGAAATTGATGGGAGGGAATCCGTACAACGGGGACGGATGGTAAACCGGGTCAATGGTGAGCTTAGTGAACAACTGCGCGAGCGCCATGATGCCAGCGATTTTCTTACCCAAACACAAGATAAAATTGGGGTAGAAAAATAGATGCATTAAGGTGTTGGTTTTGGTGCTCAGGTTGGCTTAAGATTTATAATGTTTTCTGGATTCAATTTTCCATCGAAACAGTCCACAACATTTTTGGCAGACCAATATCCCATGCGGTAGATAGATTCTTCAGAAACACCGGCAGAATGCGGACTCACTAGTATGTTGGACAGTGTGAATAAAGGATGAGCTGCTGGCGTTGGTTCAACCACGAATGGATCTATTCCAGCGCCGGCTATCGTATTTGTTTTCAGGGCTTCATACAAAGCCTCCTCATCAACAATACCGCCTCGTGCTGTGTTGACTACGTACGCTGTCTTTCGCATGTTAGAAAGTTCGGAGCTGTTTATCATGCCGTTAGTTTCTGGAGTTTTGGGACAATTTATAGACAAGAAATCAATGTCCGGTAATATTGTTTTCCATTCGTCAATGGGTATTGCCCCGGCCGTAACTATTGCGTCTTGCACGACGTAAGGATCGTGAACGAGGACGGTCATATCCATGGCAACGCATCGTTTTACAAGGCGTCGACCAATTCGTCCAAAACCAAGGATTAGAACTTTCCGCCCCGCGAGATCTATGGCGGGATAGTCCCAACGTGCCCAAGTGCCTTCTCGGACCTCACGATCAAAAGCTACAGTACGTTTAGCAAGCGCAAGCATAAACATGAGTGCATGTTCGGCAACGGTCACGGAATTGGCGGTTCCGACAACAGCCAAAGGGATATTAGCCTTTGTAAGAGCTTCTACATCAACCGCATCGTAGCCAACACCAAAGCGAGACACGATTTTTAAACGGGAAGTCGCCCCAATCACGCGCGCCGTGAATGGTGTGGCTCCAATAATAACTGCATCATAGTTACCTATTTGCTGTGTCAGATTATCCTCGGAAAGTTCTGTAAATTCGTCATACTCGATATCCTTCCGAGCATCCAGTACTGCCTTAATTCCGGCTGAGGCTGACATGCCTATCATAATCCTTTTATTCATAGTGTGTGCTCCAAGATGGTCGTTTTATTTCTCCAAAAGATAGCCTTTTATAGGTAGAGGTTTTAAATTGAACCCTAAATTCAGACTGGATCCACAGATTAAATGGGTCATTTACGTTTCAAATAGAATGACACTTCGTGTGCCTTCACCACTTTTGAGTTCCTCCAGTGCTTGGTTAATTTGTTCCAACTTAATATGTTTCGATACTAAGTCATCGAGTTTAAGGCGCCCGGACAAGTAAAAATCAACATAGCGTGGCATGTCCACGCGAAATCGGTTTGAACCCATTGCGCAACCGAGCAACTTCTTTTCTTGTAAGAAATCTGCCGCATGTATTTCGATTTTGGTTCCATATGGAACCATGCCAATTACAACGGCTGTGCCACCTGGACGCAGTATATTAAAAGCCTGCTCCGTTGTATCCTTTAAGCCAATGGCCTCAAACGCAAAATGAACTCCGCCGGCTGTCATATTTTTAATCTCTTCGACAGCATCGGAACGAGAGGAATCTATAGTATCAGTAGCTCCAAATGTTTTGGCTAGATTCAGTTTTTTATCCAGCCGGTCTATTGCAATAATTCGTCCTGCTCCGGCAATTGCCGCACCGTTAATACAAGAAAGACCGACTCCACCACAGCCAATGACAGCCACTGTTGAACCCACTTCGACTTTTGCAGTGTTATGTACGGCGCCAACACCGGTAGTAACTCCACAACCTATTAGTGCTGCTTTATCTAAAGGCATATCGTTACGGATCTTTACCAAAGCGTGCTCATGGATAAGCATTTGTTCTGCGAAGGATGATAAGTTCGCAAACTGATACACGGTTTTCTCGTCCTTGCGTATCCGTGGCACCTGCTCACGGGGTCTTCTAGTTTCCCGCCCATCACAGATTGAAGGGTGTCCCGTTAGGCAAGCTTCGCAATGCCCGCAGAATGCCGATAGACAGGTAATCACGTGGTCGCCTGGCTTTACATAAGTCACATCTGAACCCACTGCTTCTACTACGCCAGCCGATTCGTGTCCTAAGACCACTGGTAGTCGGTACGGGTAGAGCCCTTCCACAAAGTGAAGGTCGCTATGGCAGACGCCAGCTGCCGCTGTTTTGACCAATACTTCCCGGGATTGTGGCTTATCGATCAAAATATCTTCGATAACAAGTTGTTGTCCAACTTCATGTAGTACGGCAGCTCTCATTAGCTCTAGTCCTTTTATCATTACCATTCTTGTGCAAAAGCTATCGCGTTTTGCACAGAAGCCAATTCGAATTTGCCCTCTGTACGAATACTATTGAAAGGTTATGGCCGATAACACGGGAGGAAGGCCATTACTGAATAGTTCCCACTGGGCATCTGTGCTCACACGCCATACTTCACCAGTGTCTGTCCCAATTATTGTTCCGCCAGCTCGTTCCACGTCGGTTGTTAGGCCATGAATATTCGCTGCACATGGAGAATGTGTCGGGTCACAGAGAGAACGCCATGATTCTCCTCTATCCTCAGAGCGTAGGAGCATCGCTTGTGCACCACCCTTGTCTTCGAAGTTAGAGAATGCAGTTGGTGCGCATGCCACAGTCAGTCCGTATGGCGATCGGGGATCAATGCACATAGGTCTTGCATATCTTGGTGTAATGCCTTTCCAAATGTAGTTCCAAGTTTTACCAAAATCTTCAGAACGAAATACACCTGCGTTGCCTTCTACCATTTCCGCGACTCCATCAAAACGTCCGTACCCTGTTGATGCATATAACACTTCTGGTTCCCCAGGCTGTCCACAAATCATATGCAAATCAGGATTGTTGCCGGGTAGACATATTTCCCAATTCTCGCCTCCATTAGTTGTATGACCGATTCCACCGACTTCCACTCCTACCCAAATTTCGAGGGGATTCGAGTAGTTAATTGACAAAGTTCTAGCGCGGGCCGGAGGAGGAGGCGTTCCCGGTAAGCACCATTTAGTTGCTTCGGGAAGCGATGTAAAAGTCTTTATTTCCTGCCAATTCAGCCCATCATCGTCACTGCGAAATAATCCCGCCGGTTGAGTAACCGCATACATCGTTGTTTGATTTTCTATGCCCCGGATTTGCCATACTTGGCGATTTTTTAGTCCTGTGCAGGTCCAGTTTGTCCCATTGTCGGTCGATCGAAACACTCCCGATCCGGTCGAGGCGAATAAAATCTCACGGATCCTGTAGAGGTCCCGTACCTCCATGCTGTCCAGAACGAGTTCTGACGTGCTCTCATTAAGAGCAAATACACCACTGCTGGTGCCTGCCAAAATATTCATCATCGTATTGTCCCCTGGATACAAGGTCGTATATTGACTGACAGTATACCACCCATGCAAGGTGGTAGACTACTAACTCCAGTTAATTTCTAATACACTGTGTTGTTGATAGGAGCTGGTAGTGGAACATTCGCGGTGTACTCAATCAGCTGCTTAATTTTGTTTGTAGCAATTCAGTGCTGGGTCAGTGGCTCGTCGCTGGTTCTTGTGGGAATGACTTATCAGTATAATCAAATAACAAATTAAGAGAGATGATCAAAAGATGAAACCTGTTAGCTTAATAATAGGAGCCGGTGCCGGTATCGGAGGCAATGTTGGGCGGCGCTTCGCTAAAGAAGGCTATCACGCTGTTCTCTGTCGCCGAACTAACCAAGAAGGTTTGGATAGTTTGGTGGAAACCATAGAAGCAGAAGGTGGATCAGCGTCTGGCATTTTACTAAACGTCGTTGAACCCGATTCCATTGAAGAGACTGTGGTGAAAATCGAGTCGGAAACAGGTCCTATAGAAGTTGTGGTATTCAATCTGGGTGCACAAATCGGCAACAGAGCCCTGCAGGATACGAGTTATAAAGCGTTTGAGCGCGGTTGGCGGATGTCTACGTTCGCGCTGTTTCGTATAGCGTCGATGGTTTTCCCATTAATGGAAGATAGAGGAAAAGGCACTCTGTTGGTTACGTCGTCGACAGCAGCCGTTCGTGGGAATAAGGGACAGCATTCTCATGCGTCGGCTATGGGAGGCCGTCGCATGCTTTGCCAGTCCCTGAATGCGGAATTCGGACCTAAAGGTATACATGTAGCACATATCCTAATTGATGGAGCCGTCGATGCTCCCGATACATTAGGATTATTACTCGGGCCAGAGGGATTTCAGAAACTTCGGGAAACTCGAGGCATGGAGCACGACGGGCTCATCTTGCCGGAGAAAATAGCAGACACCTATTTTCACATATCGCAGCAACATAGATCTACTTGGACACATGAGTTGGATATGCGGTCATTCTCTGACTTAGCTTGGTGGAATCATTAGGGAGGGTCCTCAAATTGGCATTTTATGGCGATATCTTTTAGGAATGAGAATTATTCTCATTGACAATGATAGTCATTCTCATTATTTTCTCGTTTGTGCTAATTTCTGTTGGGAGCGCCAATTCCTAGGTTATTAGCCTCCTTCCATCTACTGGGGTCGGTCCTTGCTTAACGGGGCTGACCTCTTTTTTTCAAAAATATTTTCGGTGTTTGCTAGGTTTACCGAGGGTATGTTAATTCTTGTAATAATATTGCATTAACCACATTATATTTTACAAGGTAAGGCAATGCGGTGTTTTAATGGGGTCTCAAGATTTTCTTTAGGATGGAATACGGATTTAAATCATTTGCGGTCGAGGCCTGCTACAAAAGAAAGGTATCGTTGACGCCCCAGCGCCTTGTAGTACTGGAAATTGTTGAGCTCCAAAAAAAACCTGTTTCCGCTTATTCGATCAAAGATTTGTTATCCGAACAAGGAACCGCATTAAATATTGCAACTGTTTATAGAGTTTTGGAGTTTTGGTGTAATCACGGGTTGATACATCGTTTGGCGGCACTCAATAAGTACATCAGTTGCGTGTCACCAGAAGAACAACATACGCATGTTATTAACTGCTGCCAGAAGTGTGAAACTACCTACGAGAGTTGTAACAAACAAATGGGTATTGATTTGGACCGTGGTCCTGAGGCGTTGGGTCTTCAATACGCTCCAAATAGTCATCTTGAAATCCCTGTAATTTGTATTTCCTGTAGGTAGGGCCGTATGGAACATGTATTGGAAGCGTATTTAATTGGTGTGGGTGGACATCTCAGAGGTTTTGTTTTTGGTCTGGTTCATGTCAGTATTATGTTGCTTGGTTACTATTCTGGTTGGAGTATCAACCGACTCTTAAAAGTTGTTTCGAATGGTTATGTCGCCGGAATTTTTGGAGCAGCTTTGGCTCATGTGCTCGCTGACTTAATTGCGAGCGCGATCGATCCTCATTTGAGAAGTATGGCATTGGGCATTGTCGCTGGAGGAATATTGCCTTTGCTGCTGGTTCCCATTTGTGAAAAATACATAGTAAAGAGCCGACACCATATCGTGGTTGGGGATCACGAAGATGTGGCGAGTGACCTCAAGTCCCATGACAAATCCTAATAGGGTTTTCTCTAAACATGGTACGCAGGCTCATGGAAAGAACATATTCATTCCACGCGCCGAGTTAGAGTATTTTGGGATTATAAAAACAAAACTAGGTGATTCCATTGAAGTCGGTGAAGGGGCTAAAGGAACAAGAGTAGTATCCGATGTTATCTGACTAAACTTAACAAGTGATTGTATAAATGCCGACCTTGCCACTAATGATGCGGCTGATTGGCTTACAATTAGTGAGAATGGCGCCTTAGGGGCCCTTGATGTCCGGTTTACGTTAAGAACTGATGATGGCGCGTTTATTTATGTCGAGTATTCGGGCCGATAGTTTGCGGATTCTGGGTTAATAGCGATAGCACCCACTTTTCAAACTGGTCATGAGAAATATAGTTGGTTGAATAGAATACAGGCGGTAGGTGCAGGTCACGTGAACCTTGAATCAGGTGATCTGGTATACAACCTGTATGAGGTAAAAGTTACAGCAGACTCATCCAAATTAGTTGTATGGGTGAAAAAAACGAGAAATTATAGGATATTCTGATCAACTTTTGCCATGGATAGAACACGGCGAGGCTTAGTATGGCTGATGAACTCCTTTTTGGTGTCCAAACAAATGGTATCCGTCATTCGGAGAAAGATGGAATGCCTGATATCGACACTCGATTCCGAATGGTTAAGGAAGCAAAGGTGCATGATTATGTTGATAAGACACCAGCTCCTGACGAAGTAGGCGATTTTCTGGCAGCGAGCGAAAAATACGGAATCCCGGTGCGTGCTGGTGGTTGGTACTACACACTAGGACGGGACGAAGAATTGTTTGAAAGAAATATTGAGATCGCTAAACAACTTGGTTCGATTATCCATAATACCCAAATCTTAACTCATCATGTTACGGGTAGGCCGGTAACAAATGATGAAGTAGTTGAAACGTACCTCCGTTTTTCTGAAATCGGAGATCGGTATGGAATTGCCCCTTGTTTTGAAGTTCACGTAAACATGTGGTCGGAAGATTTTCGGCGGGTTGAAGAAGTTGGCACTGCAGTTGAAGCACGTGGTGTCGAGTTTAATCTCACTTTGGACCATAGCCACGTGATATTCAAAATAGACAATCCTTTGGAACAGGAAATTTCTAATATTCGGGACGATATCGAATTAGGCAACCTCATCTTGGACCCATTCGTCGAAGGCAATGTTAGTAGCCAGTGGATAAAGGCCGGATGGGTTCGTCATTGCCATGCTCGTGCTGCAATTCCTAACAATCCCAAAAATCTAGACGCAAAAAATGAACAAGGACAACCAGGTAGGGGTATCCAATATCCGTTTAAACGACCAGAATCAGGTGAATATCATTCTGAGTGGAGCGAAGAGGCTCTTGAACCTTGGAAGGAAACAGTCAGAGACTTGATGTGGCACCACGCTGCGGATCCTGATAGAAAACTGAAGCAAATTTCAACTGAATTCATCCCATCCTTTGACTATGGCCAGGGTTGTAAATATTCTCTTTTTGAACAAAGCATAGCCTGCGTTGAGTGGATGCGATCCACTTGGTCTCGAATTAATGGAATGGACGCCCCAAATACGATGGGCTAAGTATACGATTTATTCCGCAATTTCTAATTTTTTTGTGACTATTTTGCGCAGATGGGTTTTCAAAATATCCCTAAAGTCGTTCTCTGTCTCGAAGTTATGAAAAGCTCCAATATAGGACCCATCTTCCCCTATGAACCATTTTTTTATGTAGGCGTCGAGTAGTTCCATTTGTTTTAGTCGTTCCATTACTTGATCTCGTTGATCTAGAGAAATAGTTGGGGCACCAAGCTTTCGGTACAGTAATATTTCGGGGGACCCAATTTTTCGATATCCATTCATTGCATCTTCAAACTCAAAAGCGGTACCAGAATCGTACCGTGTGCCGTCGGGACGTAAAATACTTTCTGGGAGGGGCGAGCCAATTCTGGACCAAAGTATACCTAAATATAAATCTGTTTCGTGGGGGGCCTCAATTTGGGCTTGAAACGTTTCAGAAGCTAACAGTGGTTCCTCTTCCCACAAGATTGGAACAAGAAACACTTGTCCAGAAAATTCCTCATTCAGTTCGTTCATAACACTTTTGGCAATTCTTCGCTCAGGGATAACATCGCCGGGTGATGAAATAAAAATTTTTAGTCTCGGTACCTTATTTAACTCTTCATCATTTTTTCGTACTTTGTCTATACAGGCATTGATCCTTGCTTTTAGGAGCACGTCGCTTGCATTTCTCGCGTAACCAGCTAACCGCTGCATCATCTGAAATCCTGTTTCCGGCGATTGGCCCAGTAGTTCCAGTAGGGATTCTTTGTCCACTATTTTGACCACGGTTTCGCCTGAGGCCCGTGCAGTTGCGCTTCTTGGCTGTTCATCTATTAGGGCAATCTCCCCAAATAAGGTTCCTTCTTTAAGTTCCGCTAGAGTTACAAATCCGTTATCCTTTAGGTGACAAATTTCTACTGTCCCAGAAACAACGGTGTACGCTACATCTCCTGGGTCCCCTTCGCGAAAGAGTATGGTGCCATCTGATAGAACCTTACGGCCCGAATTTTCCTGTACATCGTTGGACAATGCAGTTTATCTCCCTATCTTGTCTGAACTATTTTATCAGAATAATTTCTACAAGACAGTCTAATACAATGCTGGATTCCGACTTTTGGATTGAACTTGATTGGACCCTCGTGAAGTTTAGATCTTGATATCTATAATTGCAGCCTGCATCCTTTGTGCGGATGATGAAAGTCTCTACCGGTCTATAGTAGAGTAAGTCCTGGTTTTGCCCTGGAGTATTAGTATTTTTGTACGTTTTGAGTATTGAGAGATGTCTAAGATCGATTCCAAGAATAAGTTAGATTTTGATGTTATCGTAATAGGTGCGGGTATATCAGGACTCTATCAGTTGTACCGTCTCCGCGAGTTGGGACTCAGTGTGAGGGTGTTTGAAACGGGCAGTGATGTTGGTGGGACGTGGTATTGGAACCGGTATCCCGGCGCCCGTTTCGATTCTGAGAGTTATTCTTATGGCTATTCTTTCTCTGAAGAATTATTAAATGAATGGGATTGGACAGAGCAGTTTTCCTCTCAACCTGAAACAGAACGTTACGTCCAATATGTGGCAGATAAGTTTGATTTACGAAGAAATATACGGTTTTCTAGCCGTGTCGTTTCGGCAAGATTTGATGACGAAGGATGTTGCTGGAATATTATACTAGATGGTGGAAAACAATATCGTTCCCGTTTTTTAGTCACGGCTGTTGGTTTGCTATCCGCACCTACTATGCCAACAATTTCAGGTATAGAAAATTTCGAAGGTCAATCATTCCATGCTGGTTTATGGCCCAAGGAGAAAATTTCTTTTGAAGGCAAGAGGGTTGCAGTTATTGGTACGGGTGCGAGTGGTGTACAGACGATTCAGGAGGTTGCAAAGACAGCGAAACATCTAACAGTGTTTCAGCGGAGGCCTAACTGGTGTACCCCGTTGCACAATCGAAAAATTGATTCCTTAGAAATGCAGGCCATTAAAAAGAAATATCCTGAAATATTCCGGCGATGTGGGGAATCGGCCGCGTGCTTCTTGCATACACCGGACCCGCGCAGCACCTTTGACCTATCGGAGGAGGAAAGAGAGCAGTTTTGGGAGAAGCTTTACGCATCCCCAGGTTTTGGTATTTGGTTAGGGAATTTCCGGGACATTTTAGTCGATAGGGAAGCAAACCGACTTCTTTCCAATTTTGTGTCTAGAAAAATTAGAGATCGT
The DNA here is from genome assembly GCA_964515905.1 of uncultured Rhodospirillaceae bacterium. Lineage (GTDB taxonomy): Bacteria > Pseudomonadota > Alphaproteobacteria > UBA7887 > UBA7887. Next base: position 21,155 of record CAZEWK010000008.1, read on the forward strand.
GTCAAGGACCAAACCCTAGCTAATGCATTAATACCCACTGATCATGGCTTTGGAACAAGGCGTGTTCCACAGGAAACATACTATTATGAAGTGTATAACCAGTCCAATGTTAAGCTCGTGAGCCTTTTGGAAACACCATTTGAGTGTGTCACTAATGTAGGACTCAAGACTACCCACCGAGAGTATGAATTTGACATCATTATCTACGCAACAGGGTTTGACGCGATTACGGGTAGTTTTGATCGGATCGATATTGCGGGCACTCATGGGCAATGTCTTAAGGAGAAATGGGAGGCCGAAATCGAAACATTTTTGGGGGTTCAGGTCGTAGGATTCCCGAACATGTTCATGATATTAGGGCCGCACGCCGCTCTTGGGAATAATCCTCGAAGCATCGAGTTTAACGTTGAATGGGTAACGGACCTTATTCAATATTTGGAAGAAGAAAAGTTTACCCGTGCCGAGGCGCGACTAGAGGCCGCACAGGAGTGGACTCAGCATGTCTTGAAGACTAGCGAGGGCTTACTTTCAAATGAGATTGACTCTTGGATGACTGGTGTTAATCAAAATGTAGAAGGGAGACAAAAACGTATCATCGCGCGATATGCAGGTACCGCTCCTGCATACAGAAATCGGTGCACAGAGGTGGCATGTGGGGGATATAAGGAACTGCGGTTAGCTTAGAATCCTTTGTCATCAACAGCTGCTTCCATAATCTAAATTCCTTACACATATATTACTTTAGTGATTCACGACTGTACTATGGCTTCAAGAGGCAGCAGCACCTTTTTCCCTGAGCGAAGAGCCGATGAGACTCCATCTGTCCATTCCATATACTGGACCCCTGTCACAAAATCGGTATGTGTGATAGTTTCTCGGCCACGAATGGCATTGATGAATTCTTCCTCAACACGCCATCCTCCTTGTTTGCTCTTCGGAACTTGAACGGCTTTCAGTTTTTTCCCGGTTTGTGTTCCTGTTTCCAGTATCATCTCTCCGTTAGTTTCAGATAACCTAATTGTGCCTTTGGTTCCGCTGATTAGAATATCCACTGTTGGGAGGTGTCCGGTTACTGTTGAGACAGAAAGCCTCATCTGGCCGCCTTGTGCCATTTCCCCCATAATATCAATGTGATCCGGAATAGTCATTGCTCTCCTGTTTCCGGTGCCGTCGCGTCGAAAGCGGACTACGGTCTGTCCAAGTGCTTGTACGCTAGTAGCAGGGCCCAACCAGCGCAGTATAATCTCATACCAGATCCCCATGTTCATTATGTTATTACCACTAAGCGATCTATCTTGGCGCCAATGGACAGGAGCTTCCGAGTCCAAGAAATTGCCAGTTGTTGCTCTTGCATCAACGCTAATTAAATCACCAATAAAGTTTTTGCTGATCAAATCCATGATGGTTCGGTCAAATTTTAGAGAGAGTGGAGCTGGCACGATTTGTGCAATTAAATGCGGATTCATGCGAGACGTTTCTAGCATGGCCGCGGCTTCGGAAGAATTCATAGCCATTCTAGCTTCGCACAGTACATGCTTTCCTGCCTCAAGAGCGGCAATAGTGATTGGTGCGTGCATATAAGGCCATGTGCCGATGCACACTGCGTCAATATCTTCACGAAAAATTATATCCTCCCAATTCTCAATTGGGTCAGGAATACTAAATTGTTTTGCCACCTTTTTTGCAGAGGCAAGTGAGCGGTTTGCTACGGCCAAAACTTTGACGCCTTTTTGGGCCTGCAGTTTTGGAATGTGATGCAATTTTGTGTTTGCTCCGGCACCAATTATGCCGACATTAATAATGGGTTGGCTCATTTACACTCTCTCAGTGTGAAACTGGTTAATCTGATTCTCCAGACAAAATACTATATTACGATACATAGGAGTAACACGGTCAGGATTTAGTTAAAAGAATATGTTAGAGGGTGGGTGTTTATTCGTGGGGGCAGATAACGATGGGGAAGTACAAGCAACTGCCAGTATCCCTGCCGCGCACACTTTTTAGTAGTTGGTTTTTCACAATATGTGCCTCACTTGCTCCCTGGTCTATGCGTTTATTTCCCAATGGTGATGCTTTCTTTCCCAGAGATATTGCAATCGGTGTCGTAAAGTGTAACGCTCTTTTAGAGGGACAAAGTACGTTGTCGACAAGCATGGAACAGGGAGGATATTTCCATGAAGTTAGTTAGACTTATGTGTGGTGTCATTGGTGCTGCGGGATTGATGGCCGCGGGTCCGATCGCTGCTCAGCAACATGTGACTGATGAGATGCTCCGGACGGCTCAAGAGGATCCGAATAATTGGCTGATGGCCACCGGCAACTACACCGGGAATCGTTTCAGTAAATTAGGTCAGATCAATACTGGAAACGTTAGAAACTTGGTGCCAAAGTGGATTTTTTCCCTTGGTGTTCTAGATGCACAGAATACTACTCCAGTGGTTCAAGATGGTATCATGTATGCTACGGCGTCCCATGGTCGCACCTACGCTATCGATGCGTCTAAAGGAACTGAAGTGTGGCGCTACGCCCATCAATTGCCTGAAGGTGTTGCTGGAGTGATGTGCTGCGATATTGGTAATCGTGGCGTTGCTCTTCATGGAGATAAAGTCTTTGTTGCTACACCGGATGCTCACGTTGTTGCCTTAAATAAGGCGACTGGAGAAGTCATCTGGGATGTGACAATTGGCGACTGGGAGAACGCCTATACTATGACTGTTGCTCCATTGGTCGTGAAAGGGAAAGTAATTGTTGGAATGTCGGGAGCAGAATACCCGACTCGCTTATATATCGATGCTTTGGACGTGGACACAGGGGAACAAGTATGGCGCAGATACACCATACCAGGACCAGGCGAACCGGGGCATGATTCTTGGGGATCTTCCGACGCTGCAATGCATGGTGGTGCTTCTGCCTGGATTACTGGTTCTTACGACCCAGAACTTGATGTTTTATACTGGGGGGTTGGTAATCCTAATCCAGATTGGGACGGTGTAAATAGGCCGGGTGATAATCTTTATTCGAATTCAACACTGGCTTTGAACCCGGACACTGGCGAAGTCTTGTTTCATTTCCAGTATACACCTGCAGATGTATGGGATTATGACGGCAATAATGAACCAGTTCTTGTTGATTATGGCCCCGAAAAGGTATGGCTGCACGGTGATCGTAACGGTTTCCTTTATAAGATAGACCGCACAAACGGGAAATTTCATTATGGCGTTCCAATTTCGAAAGTGAACTGGAGTACCGGATTTACTGCCGAAGGGCGACCAATTTGGAATCAGGAAAAAGTCCCAACTTATGATTACGAGGCGAAGGATATATGTCCTGCTTCGGAAGGCGGAAAATGGTGGAATCCCATGACCGTTAATCCAGAGACTGGCTGGGTTTTTGTGCCTAGTCGGGAGATCTGTGTAGACATCAAAAGTGCACCATTAGGTGAAGGCCTGAACCCCGACGTTCGTACTGTTGGAAAACCGTATTGGGGCATCGGAACTATTGGTTGGAACACAGGATACGGCCAACTCGTTGCCTTTGATGGCAAAACGGGTGAGAAGAAATGGGTAGTAAAGGATCGGTCTCCGTTCACAAGTGGTTTGTTGTCAACTCGTGGTGGATTATTGTTTGCGGGAACTCCTGAAGGGGAGTTTCGTGCCTACAATCAAGAAACCGGTGAAGAGTTGTGGTCTTTCCAAACGGGGTCCGGAATTTTTGGTAGCCCTTCGACTTATACGATTGATGGAGAGCAGTTTGTTGCCGTTCCTTCGGGCTTCGGTGGTTGGACAGGCTGGGCACATTTTGGCCAAGGCGGTGCGCCATGGCTTAAAGATAGTCGAAAAGGTGGGGTAATCATAGGTTTCGGCCTGCATTAAGTTTATATAGTTAGAACTCATTGCAAAATTACCAGTAGAAAAATTGCTCGGGAAGAACACAGTCTTCCCGAGCAATTTCATTATGTGTGATAATTCCTAAACTGATTTTAACTCAAGTTTGAGAAAAACAGGCAATCGAGATGTGGCTAAATGTGGTTTTTTCTAAACAATTATATTGTTGGGGTCGCTTATTTGCTGGGTGGGTGTGCCTAGTCCTTTCCACCTTAGCGACTAGTGCATCATCGCAAGAAGTAGTTCCTCCTGAGAAATGGGAAGAAAATGCTTATACGGGTGATCTGGACGCGATTGCTGAAGGGAAAGTACTCTGGAAAAATATAGGTTGTTACAGTTGCCATGGCAGACAGGCAGAGGGGGGAGTTGGGCCCAACTTGAGCGATGATGTTTGGGTGTATAAGCCTACCGATAAAACTTTGTACAATACAATTTTTAGGGGCCGTTCTGGTACTAATATGGTCGGTTGGTCAAAAGACCTGAGCCCTGACGAAATATGGAAGTTAGTAGCTTTTATCCGTTCTCTCTACGTTGGGGATCCATCTAAGATCATATGGTAGTGAACTGAGTGTTTAATGCGACTCTGTGGTTCTTCTTCGCCATTTGCAACCGTTAACCGTTAGTCTGACTATGGCGTTTTTATTCTATAAGAGGTTTTTAGTGTAGGAGAGGAAGTCATTGTCGCCCATATGGACTAATGTATTTGTGCGATCAGCGAAAGAACTCCTTCATTAGGAAAAATGTCTAAAGGGACCTGAAGGTAATAGTTTGGCTCCAGTATATTTAACTGTTTTTAGAATCGGTCCGTTTAAAATCCTGGTTAGTGGCGACAAGTCGGGCGATGTGTTCTCCGGCAACAACTGGAGGGTAACGTGGGGGACGTTCAGGATTTTGGCAGGTTGAAATACATTCTACTATGGCATTGTGTGTTGGATTGAAAAAGAAAGGTATCGAGTACCGATCTTGAGAAGTGCGGTTTATCACCCGGTGCGGAGTGGCGCGATAATAATCATTTGTCCAGCGTGCCATTAGTTGACCAAGATTAACGACAAAGGTGCCTGGAATAAATGGTGCCGATACCCACTTGCCTGATGGCAATTCGACTTCAAGGCCACCTAGTGAATCCTGAGTTAAAACAGTGACCAAGCCAAAATCTGTGTGGGGTGTGGCGCCAATGGAGTCAGACTGATCTGATCGGTTTTGTGGAAGGTAATGCATTAATCGCATTAAGATAGTAGGTTTTTGGTAGTGCTGAGTAAAGAAGTCAGGCTCCAGGTGCAAGCTTATGGCGAGAATTTCTAGTAACTTAATACCGAAGGTGTGTATTGCTTTGAAGTAGGTTTCGACTGGTTCACGAAAATCTGCTAAACTCGGCCATTGATTGGGGCCATGTAACGGAAGGCCGGACCTCACATCAGGATCGTTGAGCGATAAATCTACTCCTACATCAAAACTATCTTTAAGGTCAGGTCCACGACCAGGATACTGCGTGGTCCCAAAGGGCAAGTATCCCCTGTGGAAACGATCCTTTTCAACTTCCATTTTTTTTTCTAGAGGTTGCTCGAAAAATTGTTTTGCGGCATCCATTGCTGTGTCAATTATTCTTTGCTCTACGCCATGGTTTTTAACATAGAAAAAAGCTACTTTTTCACATGCATGTCTAATTTCGAGGGCTAGTTGTGAGGTCTTGTTTGTTTTCAACAGAGGCGCCATGTCCAGTATTGGTATATCTTCTGCAACTGGAGGGACGTCGTTAAGATTCTGCATAAATAGTCTTTCTGCAGTTGTTCATGTTATCTAAACCGGTTTTGGCGAGCTTGCCCGGAAGAATAGGTGGTACACAATACTTGTGATTAATAAGAGGCCACGGTGGTGCAAAAGACGTATATAAAAGCGCAGCAGTTATTGGATGATTCCTTTCGCTTAGGATCTATGGTGCTAAGGGATGATTTTCGTCCCGATTATATTCTAGGTGTGTTGCGAGGCGGCGCTCCTGTAGCCATGGTAGTACATGAGTTTTT
>CAZEWK010000009.1:0-26628 GCA_964515905.1 uncultured Rhodospirillaceae bacterium
ACGAGTCTCTCCGATTACCAGCGCAAAAAGCCTCCAAGCAACCGCTTTTTGTAACCCATTTGTAACCCACAAAGAAAAAGGCTCAGCTGTTTCCAGTTAAGTCCTTGAAAGAATGGAGGGCGATGGGGGACTCGAACCCCCGACCCGCTGATTAAGAGTCAGCTGCTCTACCAACTGAGCTAATCGCCCTAATAAGTCTCAACTATTTGAAAACCTTACTGACCGCACTGTTTGTAACATATATCCAATATCTAATCCTCATGGTTGTCATCGACAATCAGAGCATTCCCGCCGACCCCAATTACTGCCGTCACTTTTTCCTTCACAGCACTACCCCTTGCACAACGACTCACCTCGTTTCCAAAACAATATCACTGATACTCATGAGTGCTTGAATAAAGACTTGAGAGGGGACATGCGAGATTCCAGCTCCGATCTGACCCACCCCAGACTCCTTGTGAGCAATACCGGTATTGATAATCGGCACTATGCCCGTATCAACAATCTTACGAACATCAATCCCGGCATTTACTGGTCGGAAATTCAAATTCGGAATGGTAAATTTCTGATTAATCCCTTCCGTAATCGCCGCCATCCTGCGTGAGCTAGCGTTCGCATCGGCTGTTGTTCCTCCTACAAATTGAACAATGGCCGGAGCGGCAGCCATTGCAAAGGCCCCTAGCCCTGCCGTCTCAGTAATGGAGCTATCTCCCAAGTCTGGATTAGCATGCGTTGAGTCATAACCAGGAAAAAATAAACCATCTATAGTCGGAGCTTCGCTGGTCACCCACTCATCGCCTAAGCCACTCACCCGTATGCCGATTTCCACACCGTTACGTGCGATTGCTGTAACTATAGTTGAATAGGGCACACCATGAGCCGCATCCATAGTAGATTTGCATGCCGCCATAGATATATTAAGAAAAAAATGATCATTTGAACCCATAAACTGTAAACAGGATTTTACGTCCGAAGACTCACTGCTTGAACTCACGAGTTCCGGGGCCAACCTTTTAAGCAAGAGACCTGTTGCAGCAGGACACCGATTATGGAGTTCGTCACCCATATGGAGAGCTTGCGCCATTAAGGGCCCGAGTTCTATAGGCCCCCTTCGCAGCAACGTATCAGAAAGATGCGGGGCTAGAACATTCTGTATCCAGTCCAAACGTTGTATTACCTCTGAATCATATGCTCCAAATCGTAGAACTTTGCCAAGCCCTTCATTCATTGTGCTATAGGCTAAATTTCCACCATTCTGATTTTGTACCATCCACACCGGCATAGATGGACTAATAATACCAGCCATGGGGCCGACAGCCTGATGTTCATGGCAGGGTGAAAACGAGATTTCCCCAGACCCTGCAAGAGACTCGGCTTCCTCGGGTGAAGTTGCCCAATCCTCATAAATACATGCGCCAATAATCGCTCCGCGCACAGGCTTACACATATCTTCCCAGACTATTGGCGGGCCTGAGTGCAATAGCATCCTATCTCCAAATCCAGGCACGACCTCGGTGGCTGACTTTACACCTATCAGTAACGGGTCCGCCTCCAGATATTGCCTGAAAGCCTTTTTATTCGCTGCTTCCACTTTTGGATGGTTAACGAGAAGGCCCAATAAACGAGAAACCTTTTCAGCTCCTCCAGGTGGAGAACAATCCAGTGCTGTTACAGCACCTCCTTCAGCACTAATAGCGTGTGCAAATTCCGGAACACCAACGTTTAAAACGTGGAGGTCTGAACCAAAAAACCTACTCATCGTCGTCCCCCAGGATACGCGCAACCGCTCTCACCGATTCCGTGCTACTACCGAACACTTTTACTCCCAGTTTCTTCAGTTCATCACACTGCCGTGACGATGACTGCCGATCATTTTCTGTTCCACACACAAACGCGCAAAGCAGAGGCCCGGACTCAGAAAGTTCTCTACTCTCTTGAACTTCTTTTAATGTTTGTGTCATCGCTTCAACCGGAGCTTCATTTGGGCCCGCCCCCAACACTACATCAAAAAGGATCACCGCTGTTTCCGGATCCATAGCTTCTTGACGCAAGCGTTCATTCCTTACTCGGTGGTCTATCATTGGATGCGGGCGACCTCTCGTAAAAATATCATCCCCTAAATCAATAAGGGCATGTCCACAACTTTTCCAAGGATCCTTCATCCGATAATTGGCCTCGGACGCAACGTTTGTGTACATTGGGTTAAGTTTTTTATTTAAAATCTGAAATGCTTCTAAACAAAACGTCCCCCCACAATAAAGACCCCGCAGGTACTTCCTTTCGTCAGACTTTATAATTAATTTCGCAGTTTCACGCTTCCAACAACTACTCTCGCTAATAGAATAACCCGCTACCTCTACAGCTTTTTTAGCTGCCTCTTCTAAGGTCGAAACGATGTATATCCCGTCTGCATCATTTTGCTCATGCTCTTCCCCCAACAAGCAGACTACCACTGGTTTTTTCAACGCCTGACATTCCTTGAAGATCAATGCACTAACCTTTTTATTCGCCGGTTTTGAGACAATGGCAACAACCTTAGTGTCCTGATCGTTTTGAAACCATTGCAATACTTTTATCGTTGACAGGCCAGAAACTTCCAGTGACAGATCTCTACCCCCAACCCCAACTACCTGGGAAACACCGGCACCAAAACGATCCACCAGACTTGCAACCTGTTGCAATCCAGTTCCCGACGCACCCACCAAACCAATCGGACCACGGCAAACTTTATTTGCAAACCCTAGCGGGATCCCATCAATAATGGCAGTCCCGCAATCCGGCCCCATTACTAAGAGATCTGTATTTTCTGCCCTTTTCTTGAGCAATACTTCATCTGTCAAACTAACATTGTCACTAAAAATCATGACGTTCAAACCATGGGCTAAAGCCTTGAGAGCTTCGGAGGCAGCGTATGGGCCGGGGGTGGAAATTAGAGCCAGATTGGACCGGGCGTCTTCACCAATAGCCGCAACAATACTGGACGACACTATATTTTTTTTTATATCTAACTCAGACTGACCATGTTTTGCTTCCAAAGCCGCTTTAGCTGCAACCAAAGCCTGATCCAAACTTTCTCGATCTCTCGCCTCAACGACGATTAAAATATCATTTGCTCCTGCGTTAACACCTTGACTTAATAAGCGAGTATCCCGCAGCAAATCCAAGTTTGTCTGCGTTGCCATCAGACAATAAGCTTGGGCAATGCCTGGTCGATCACATATATTGGAAGAAATGCGCATGAGGGACACAGAATCCCTATACATGTTACTCACTACCAGTGTATCAACTAGCATCTCCGATCCGATCCTTCTTGCCATCCGTTTTGGTGAGAATACATTTCAATTCTTGAAGTCAATTCTCCACACAATAACGACAAACCTGAAAGCAAACCTAATACTGTGTCCCACCCAGATGTATTCCCACATCGTAATGCATTCCGGATTGTATCTTCCAGCTTTGCCCCCATTGTACCGCCTGCTATCGAGGAACAAACGTCATAAAGCAAAAGATTAGGTCGTCCATCAACTGAGTCCCTACGAAACTTACCGACCAATTCATTTTCTAACCAGGGCTCCTGCAAAAGTTCAGCACTAAATCTTCTGACAAAATCTTTATCCCCCTCTGAGGCAGCTGCAAAGTTTGCGCCAATAAGTAAGCCTGTGAGGAAATCGTCTCCTGACGGTGTATAACCCAAACCAAGGCCTCTATACCGGCTAGCATCTTCAATGCTGCTCTTCAGGTCTCTTGCACGGATACTCTTTAATAGCGTTGGCAAGTTTCCCCAAAAATAATCCGCAACGGCGTACAAAAACATTCCAGATGTCTTAGTTGTTCGACCAGGTATAAAACCTTTTGGCCCTTCATAATTTATCAAAAAATCCCATGCAGCCAGCCATGACTGGACATAACTGCCAACCGAAATAATTTTGTTAACCCGTTGTTCCTGAACAAACTGCATTACGTTCACTGAAGCCAAGTCAAGGAAAAGAACGCTTCTTTCAAAAACCATAAACTCAGCGTTAAGAAAAACCGAACGGTTAGCGGTGATAATATTACTAAAGCAAAACCTAATCGGAAGTTTTACATAGACAACTCGCGCCTGCTCTCCAAACTTCGCCTCATCAACAACTGAGTGGAGCCCATACGAACCAATTTTGATATTCAAGGCTCTATCATGCACGCTATGCACTATGCCCCTAGCGGCACCCAACGGCCAATCTGGTGATATCTTGTTTGCGATTAACCGCAAAGCAACCTCTCGAAACTTAAATTGCCCAAGATTACCAACCCTTGGCTTCCATCAGCAAACCCGAGTGCGGCGGCCACTAGGGGAGATCCATCCCCCAGCAGATCCGCCACCCCAAGATATGTCTACGAGGCAGTCTCGGTATCTTTCTGGCTATCTGACTTAGCAAGCCCATCGCACCAGTAAAGAATTGCAGCAACCACCAAGTACGCAACGGTAATGGAAGGACCCATACCCAATCCATTGCCTATGCCAACCGTTGCGCCATGTATAAAGCCAAAATAGCTCAGAACAGCAGCTGCGAGTGCAAAAGAGCTAGCCATCCGATATTGACGCTCAATAACGAACACCGCCACTGCGCCCATCAGGAGCCCTGAAAGAATTGCCCCATGGCTTAATACTTCCAAACCTTTGTATAGGACACCCATCTGGGCAAACGCCCCAAACCCAATGTCTGCCGCAGTGGTTCCAACCGCACCGAAATGCGCGGCTGTTGCTCCGATAGCCCCGTCCACATGAACCTTTGCCCAAGCCGCCAGATTTGGCACCAGGGCAAAAATTACAGCCGGCGCATGTTTAGCAGGTGTGGACTGAAACGCCTGCGCACCAATCAGCATTCCGATGTAAAGCAGAATAGGAATGATGGCGACTTGAGGGATTACGGATAGCAACAACGCGACGATACCAAGCCACGTCACGATCAGAACAAAAATTCCTGTCACTGCAGAGTAACCGATACGACCACCCATCTCTTTCCACCCTGGATGACCAATATATACGGCATTGGCAAACGGACTACCCAATACGGTGCCTACTAGACTTATAATTCCTTCGGCCCCGATTACTTCTTTTTCAGAATATTCATCTCCGGCGACAGCTGCGCTTTCGACATTATCCATTGCCTCGACAAAATCATAGACGCCGAATGGAATGGCTGTAATCAAAATAAACCAAATGTAGTTTTCTAAGCCTGATATCAAGTGACCAACAGCTGGTATGGGAAAAGCGAAGCCAATTCCACCAATGGCCGCTGAAACATCTCCCGCACTCATTGTAATGATGCCTAAACCAAACCATGTACTTACCCACGCTAGCACCGTCCCGACGCCTATAGCGATTAGACCCGCCGGCGTATTTCCAGGAAAACGGACACCGCCGTACCAACCCGCCAAAATTATCGCTAAAGAAATGAGACCGATGATTGGAGCCTCAAATATCTCCATTGCTGGACGCATCGAAATGAACGTTATCGAAATACCAGCAAGAGTACCCAACAAAGCAGCCCTTGGGGTTATTTTTCGCACATGTGGCGCCACAAAAGCACCAACTAAAAGCACCAAACCTTCTATGAACACCCAAGCTAATCCTGCCATGTAAGCCATCATCGGATCGCCACTTGATATCTTGATTGGCAACATAATGAATAGCACTACAAAGAACATGTGCGGTACACTTGGCCCAGAAGGCAGCGCAGCAACGTCACTCCGACCTGTTTTATCTGCCAGTCGTTTGGCTAGCCACGCATAATACATATTGCCTAAAAACAGCATCAAACCTACTGCGGGCAGGATACGCCCGAACAGATACTCGTCTGGTATTCCAATCACAAATTTTAGAAGTCCTGTTAGGACAAGCAAGTTTACAAGAACATTTGTGCCTAAACCAAACACTGCGTTCCAATCTCCTGTTACCCACCAAGATGCACTTTTCATTACCATACACTCTCTTATTGGTTCATGTGCTCTCGAAAACTCAAGCTTCTATGTCTTAAGCCATAGAGTTCAAAAACTTTCTGGAAGTAGATACCCATCCAAAGATACCTCCTTGTGCCTTAATCATTTCTATACCAACCCGCTGAAATTCTGGAAAATAGGAACCCACACAATCAGATAGAACGACGCATTCATATCCACGGTCGTTTGCCTGCCGAACGGTAGTATGGACACAAACCTCGGTAGTCACACCTCCGACAAATAACGTCGCAATATTCCTGTTTCTCAAAATTAGATCCAAGTCGGTTGCGAAAAAGGCCCCTTTCCCAGGTTTATCAATTATAGGTTCCTGCGGCAGTGGTGATAGCTCCGGGATTATGTCATGGCCCTTCTCACCTCGAACCAACACACGGCCCATTGGACCCTCATCCCCTATACCCACACTGAGATTACCGCGTTTCAATTTACTTTCCGGAGCATCTGATAGGTCTGTCCTATGCCCCTCCCTAGTATGCAGCACGAATAATCCATTTCGTCGCGCTGAATCCAATACCAAACCACAAGGCTCGATGGTATTTCGAAGTAAAGATACATCGTTACCAAGCAGTTCTCCAAACCCTCCCGGCTCAAGGAAATCGCGCTGCATGTCTATCAGTATCAACGCCGCGGTTTCCATCAAAAACCCCACTGGGCCTGGCTCTGCCTCAATTTGTCGATCCATGGGCCTCCATTTGCTACAACGAAGAGAATATGGGAACCTAATATATCAGATAACCTTTTTGCCGCACATCTCAATCTGAAAAGATCGAGCCAATCCGTAATGACATGAATAAAAATAGCCATTGCAGAAGGTTTAGTGAACCATGAGTAAGCCCCTTTCCTCAGCTAGAGTTTTTACGAAAAGTGATGAACATGCAACTGATTAGCATGGGGATAGACCGACTGCTTGAGGGTTACCGGTCTGAAAGTTTTACTATATCAGATGTTTTACAGCAGGTATTGACGAGAATAGATAGTGATTCTGCGAATCCCATCTGGATATCTCTTGTTTCGAGTAAAGACCTGAATGAGCGTGCCCGACAACTCGAAGATATGGAAACAGATGAGCTTCCGCTGTACGGAATACCTTTCGCCGTAAAAGATAACATTGACGCCATACCCCTACCAACGACTGCCGCTTGCCCAGACTTTTCATACATCCCAACCAAAAATGCTCCGGTAATTGAAAAACTTATAGGGGCTGGCGCCATTCTTATTGGAAAGACCAATATGGATCAATTTGCCACAGGGCTTGTCGGCACCCGAAGCCCCTACGGAGCGTGCCACAACGCACATAATCCAGCGTATATTTCCGGCGGGTCAAGCTCCGGTTCCGCTGTCTCCACCGCCTTAGGACACGTTAGTTTTGCTCTTGGAACTGATACGGCAGGTTCCGGAAGGGTCCCCGCTGCCCTCAATAATCTTGTGGGACTAAAACCCACAATAGGGCGCATAAGCACCGAGGGAATTGTCCCCGCATGTCGATCTTTAGACTGTGTTTCCATTTTTACATTGACCTGCGCAGATGCAAATACCGTCTTTAATGTAGTAACGGAGAGCCCCGAAACTTCAACGGTAACAGAAAATGTTATGCCTTCTAAACACGTCTTAAGCCTAGACACTAAATCTTCGTTTGTATTTGCTGTCCCACAACAAGATCAGCTGAATTTCTTTGGCAACAACGCATTTCGAGTACTATTTGATAAAAGCCTGGATCTCATTGCCTCCCTAGGAGGTAAAAAAATTGGGTATGACTTCACTCCCTTTCAGAATGTCGCAAAGCTCTTGTACGAAGGACCCTGGGTAGCTGAGCGTTACTCAGCTATCGGCCAATTCCTAGAAAAATCTCCAAATGCACTGATGGCTACAACCAAAACAATTATAGAATCCGGTAAAAACTACTCAGCCGCCGATTTATTTACGGCTCAAAATGAACTTCGGACCCTCCAGCACAAGTGCAGCAAAGTATGGAGCATGGCTAATGTATTGGTTACTCCAACGATTGGAACCGCGTACCAAATTAGTGAAATTGATGCGAACCCAACCTCGCTCAATTCCAATTTGGGGTATTACACAAATTTTGTAAATCTGCTCGACTTATGCGCGGTAGCCGTACCAACAGGGTTCTCAGAAAATAAAATACCCTTCGGGATTACTTTAACGGCTCCACCTCATTCCGAAGACATGCTTTTGTCTTTGGCTGCCCGACTTCACTCCAAGACCAAGATCCCCCCAGGAACAAAAGAACTATCACACCCACAATCTAGGCCTTTACAAATAAAAAAATCAGGCCAGTTTGTAAATATAGCGGTGTGCGGTGCTCACATGAGAGACTTACCGCTTAACTTTCAACTAACTGATATCGGCGGGCAGTATTTGGAAACCCGAAAAACGCTAGATAGGTATCGCCTATACGCACTTCCGGGCGGCCCTCCTCACCGCCCAGGCTTGATCAAAACTGATCCAGGTGCCTCGATTGAGGTGGAAATATGGCGCCTCTCAAAAGTTGCCTTTGGCCACTTTGTATCCCGGATTCCCAGCCCACTCGGTGTAGGACAAGTGGAGCTTGAGAATGGCGACCAAGTCTCTGGTTTCCTCTGCGAAACATACGCTGCGCATGACGCCCGCGACATCACGAACTTTGGTAGCTGGAGGAAGTTCGTTAGCCACACCCAGGATTCATGAATTTCAGTTGACTAGCATTTAACCGCTAGACCGACGATAAGACATGGATGTTGCGCTCCGCTATTAAATCTTTGGTCTTAGCTGCGTAGCTCTTCATATGATCAGAAGTAGCGTGCGCCATCAGGTGATCTAAACTTTCCCATTTCTCTATGACTGCAAAGGTATCCGCCCCAAATTTAGTTTGAAACGGTCCCACCCCTTCAGCATCAATCACCGCACCATACTCGATACATCCTTCTTCCGCATGAACGGCGACAGTATTAGCTTTAAAAGCTTCTAGGATTTTGTCCCGCATTCCCGGGTTTGCGGTTATAACGGCTACAACGTGAATCATTAATATTCCTATCGTTGGGTTTTATAGAATCAACAAAGTCGTATCGAAATCGTCGTGGAAAAAGTAAAGTGAATAAAACGGCCTTCTGTATTAGCCATTAAATTTCCGCCTTACATAATCTGCTACTTCCCTGATAGCCACAAGACCTTCCGGGATCGCTTTTGTTAACGAGAGAAAAGCATGAATTTGGCCCGGATATTCATGCATGGTCACATCCACTCCTGCCTCAGCTAATTTATCTCCATATAAGCGACCATCATCTCTCAAAGGATCAAATCCACCAAACATGATCAGCGCTGGTGGTTGACCAACTAAATCATGCGCAAGCAACGGGGACGCTCTAGGATCCAGTTTGTCATCAGCGCTGGTAAGATATTGCTCCACATACCACTCAAGCCGATCTCTTGGAAGAAATTCATCTTCCATACGTTGCTTATGGGAAAGCGAGTCAAAAATCATTCTAGTGGCAGGGTAAATAAGTATTTGAAATTCAGGAGTCACACTACAAGTTGTTTGCTGACATACAACTGCCGCAAGATTTCCCCCAGCAGAATCACCAGCCACTGCAACTCGAGATGGGTCTGCTCCGATTTCAGTTCCACATTCCCGCAACCAGCCGTAAGCGTCACAGCAGTCGTTAACAGCTGTGGGAAATTTGTGTTCTGGCGCTAGGCGGTATTCAAATGCGACTACCATGGCACCGGACCATAGTGCAATCCGAGAACATAAACCGTCATGGGTGTTAATATCACCTTGCACCCAACCTCCGCCGTGAAAATAACCTAAAACAGGCAAACACTTCGATCCTGAAGGCGAAGATGAATATATCCTAGCACGGATATCGGTAGCCGGGAGCGGTATCACAATGTCCTCTTTCCTAGCCAAGTCGGGCGCCGGTTCATCCAGCAAATTAACTGCTTGGACCAACTGCTCTCGAAATTCTTTAATAGGCGGAAAATAACCGGGGATTCTGATAGTTTTCACATATTCGGCCACTAACTGAGCCTTAGCATCCATAATACGGTTGCCTAGGTTAAACCTTAAATTTCCGAGCAATTCTAGCGCTTCCGGCTCAGGGAGTAGAGCCTGATCTAGGCCAATGAATGATGCATCAGGATCCAAATGAATTTCCTTTGATTAATTTTCTTGCCCCGGCAAAGACATTGAAAGCAAACTTTCAAATCGCCAATCCTTGTTCAAAACCCCAATATCGTCATCAACTTTCAGGACTAGTTGAGCCCCTCGCTTCTTAGTCTACCAATTTGCTCATCTCGATGAACATAAATACTCATCAACAACCCCAAGGATGCGAGCACTGTCATCATGGCTGTTCCCCCATACGAAACAAGAGGTAAGGGAACTCCAACAACAGGCACTAGTCCAGCTACCATGGCAATGTTGATAAACACGTATAAGAATAATGTCGTAGTTAGACCAATTCCTAATAACCGTCCAAAATGATTTCGTGACCGAAGTGCGATTGCGAAACCGTAGCCGAATAAAAATATGTACAACGTAATTAGTCCAAGTGCACCGATCAAACCTAATTCTTCAGCCAACATAGTGAATATAAAATCAGTTTGGTGTTCTGGCAAAAAATTTAGGTGGCTCTGCGTCCCATGCATAAATCCCCTGCCAAACAAACCACCCGAACCCAAGGCTATTTTAGACTGTAATATGTGGTATCCCGCCCCTAATGGATCCGCCTCTGGATTTATAAATGTAAGGATCCGTTCTTTTTGATATTCTCGTAAAAACTGCCATGCTAGAGGAATCACTGAAGCCGCTAATATTCCCGCAAACAAAAAATACCGGATTGCCACACCAGAAACGAAGAATACAGCCGCAGCCCCAATAACTAACATAGCTGCAGTTCCAAGGTCAGGCTGTCGTAAGACCATAATCGTAGGGGCCATCACCATTAAAACCGGCGCAATTAGTATTACGGGTCGCCTTGTATCCTCTAGAATTGTTCGGTGAAAATACCTTGCCAACGCTAGAATTAGTGCAATTTTCATCAGTTCCGAAGGTTGTATCTGAAACCATCCCAAAGAAATCCAACGTTGCGCGCCCATCCCGATAAACCCATATGTTTCTACTGCAAATAACGTAACCAACGTTACCCCGTATAAAAAATATGCCCAACGCATCCAAATGCGGATGTTAACTAGTGCTATGGCCACCAGAATTAAAAAACCTACCATAAACCGAATGAACTGACGGGAAGCCCAAGGTTCCAAATTCCCATCTGCGGCGGAGTACAGCATTCCAAGCCCAATACAGGCAATTATGACTGTCAGAGCTAGCAATCCCCAACTCATGTTGCCCAGTTTCTCGACTAAAGACGGAGTATTGGTTGTCTCTCCAAACCTCACATTTATCATCCTAACTGGTCTGCTTTCTTCGCCCGTCGCATTCTTTGATACAAGGAAACACGAGAGACCGGGTCTCTCTTTTGGGCCTCAAGTAATATATCGTGAACCATAGGGGCGGCCATTTTCGATCCGCTTCCACCGTGCTCAACTATGACTGCTGCCGCATAAGTCGGATCTGAGATAGGCGCATAGCCAACAAACAAGGCGTGATCGCGCTCAACCCATGGCCGTTCTTCATTCTTTTTAACGCCAGCTTCTCGTTCTCGGATCGAGATACCCCGCACCTGACTAGTTCCCGTCTTACCACCCATAGCAAAACGTGGCTCCTCTATCCGAGCCTTGTAAGCAGTCCCTTTCGTGTTATTTACAACATGCTCCATGCCACGCTTTATAATTGACAATGATTCTTTGCCGAGACCAATCTCGGAATATGTATAGGGTAAATTTTTTGGCGCTGGGCCAAATTCACCCACATGTTTCGTCAGATGTGGAATAACCGCAATCCCACCGTTAACCAGTCGTGCGGTCATAACTGCTAATTGGAGGGGGGTCACCAAGAGGTAACCTTGTCCTATTGCGGTATTAAGTGTTTCTCCTTTTTGCCAAGGCTCATCATAATTTGCCAGTTTCCAATCAGGGGTTGGCACTAACCCATCCTGCTCTCCTGGTAGATCAAACCCCGAAACTTCCCCTAAACCCAGCCGAACCGCTGCATCAGTGATACGTTCAACTCCAATTTTGAGAGCCAAATCATAAAAATAAACATCACACGACTGCGCTATAGCTGCGATCATCGATACCGACCCATGTCCGCCTCGACGCCAACAATGAAAAGTCCGATTGCCAAGTTGGACATGGCCAACACAGTTCACCCGTTGTTTATGGTCGACCAAACCGGACTCAAGAGCTGCCAGAGCAACTATCAGTTTGAATACAGAACCTGGTGGATATTGACCTGCGATGGCTTTATTTATAAGAGGTGCGCGGTGATTGTTGACCAACTCACCCCACTGTCTTTTTGTAAGACCTTGAATAAAGGAATTGGGGTCAAAACTAGGTGTAGACACTATGGATACACATTCCCCTGTTTTAACATTCAGTACAGCAGCGGAGGCGCTCTCCGCTCCAAGTCGCGCTGAAGTGTATTCTTGTATGCCCGCGTCAATAGTCAGAGTAACGTCATCCCCTGCCCTTCCTTCATCTCGATCTAGTTCTCTTATAATACGACCGTGCGCATTAACTTCTACGTGAACGTTCCCGGCGCGACCCCTAAGTTCAGAATCATAGGTCTTTTCGACCCCATTCTTCCCTACACTGAACCCAGGCAGTTGAAGTAACGGATCGTTCGTAATTTCCTCAGTGGTAGCTAGCCCCACATAGCCAATAACATGTGCAAAAGTTGCTCCAAATGGATATTGGCGGATCTCCCCAGTTTCAATTGAAACACCGGGCAAATATGGCGCATCAAATTCAATTTCCGCTACTTGGGACCAGGACAGATGCTCCCTTACAGTAATGGGGATAAAAGAACGCCGATGCCTAATTTCCTCCATAATACGCTCGTGATCTGCTTCCACTAATGGCACTGTCTTGGAAAGTGTTTGCAGAACTGTCATAATATCACCTGCTTGTTCAGGCACTAATACCAACCGATAATTCTGCTTGTTCTGTGCTACCGGCTGGCCCCAACGATCAAAGATCCTGCCCCGAGGAGGTGCCAACAGCCTAATATTAATCCGGTTTTCATCCGCTTTAGTTCTATATTTGTCGCTTTTCCGGATTTGTAAATTATAGAGTTGTCCTCCAACGAGGGACAGCAAGAATATCTTCATCCCACCGAGTACTGCCACCCGTCGAGAAAAGCTTTTGCTTCGCACCAGTTCGTATTGTTGCATGTTTAGCGCCTCACGCTGGACGTAAAGATACTCGCAAAATCCATTGGAAGAGTCGGGTTAGTACAGGATAAAGCGCTATAGTCAACAGAAACTGTAGACAAACAGGAAACAGTGGGAAAAAAGAAAGGTTGTATAATGCGATGATAGCAAAGTTAATTGATAGAACTACTACCAAAAGCAAAGCAAATGATGCCCACAGGACCACGAAAGTCTTGTTGTGGAAAAATTGCCGCTGATAATGGACCGCGGCATATATCCCTATAAACGTTGCAGCTGACAATCCTACTGGACTTCCCACTAGTATATCCTGTAATAACCCTATGAAAAAGTGGCATGTCAGACACGTTAATTCGGGCCGGTAAATCGACCAAAAGTATATCGATATGACTGGCAGGAGCGGCATTACTTTGCTTAGACCTGGTATCCCATAGGGCAAAACACACAAAAAAACCAGAAGCAAGGTTACCAAAGATGGAACAGTGCCCCGAAAAACTGCTTCAGCTTGAAGCCAAAGTTCTTCAAGTTCAAACTTCATTGCCTGTCATTTTTTTGATCAATGTCAACGGCCAATTGATCTGTGGAAGTTGCATTGTTTAGCTTGGTATTCGACTCCGAAGCTGGAACGAATTGCAATGGTTCCCAGTCCACTACCAAGACATATTCAAGCCGATTAAAATCAACAAACGGCTGTACCTGTACCACTCCGTCTTGGACTACAGAAACACGTCCAATAGGAAGTCTTGCTGGAAGTTTCCCTCCATGACCCGATGTACTGACTCTCATGCCAACCAATACGTTCGACTTCGGTGAAAGCAATTCGACATCTAGAAGCTCTGAATTATTTCCAGCTAAAATAGCCCGGTCGCCAGTTTTTTCTAGCACAATTGGGATCCGAGAATTAAGGTCCGTCAATAGGAGCACCCGCGCAGAACGTTTCCCAACTTCTACAACACGCCCTACCATTCCAGTATTATCCAGTACTGGTTGCCCCTTTCGAACGCCATCAAGAATTCCAGCGTTAAGCATCAGAACACGGACAAAAGGGCCAGTGGATCCCCCCACTACTCGGGCAGAAATGTAACTAGCCGCTGGACCCGGCTTATATTCCAATAGGGCACGCAAAGCTGTGTTCTCTCGTTCTAGCGTATGAGCAACAACCTCCCACCGCTGGAGGCGTGTATTTATCTCTCGCAACTGTTTGTTTTCCTCGTGCAAGACGATGAAATAGCGGATATCTCGGGCGAAGCCTCGAACAGTTTCCACGGGTTGAGACAATACCGAAAGAATAGGTATTACGATATCCGAAACACTCGCACGGAATCTTTCGATGGGAACAAAATCTGTTCGCCCTAGAACTATCAAACCGATTGATAGGGAAAATAACGCCGCTAAACCAAACCGCTGCGCATGTTCTCGAAACGGCAGTGCAACCCGTAATATATATTTTTGACCTGGTCGTGGCATGTGCGAATTTACTTCAGGCGTCTATTCCTTAGAATTCTTCAAAGTGACCTAACCGTTAATATATAACCCAATAACAGTGCCTGTACACTAATAAGCAGAGTGGAGCACTTGTCTTAGAGCTCGCATCTCCTCCAAAGTACGGCCTGTTCCCAAAACTACGCACGTTAATGGCTCTTCAGCTATCGACACCGGCAAACCTGTTGCATGTCGAAGAACAAGATCAAGATTGTTCAGTTGTGCCCCACCTCCAGTTAACATAATACCCTTTTCAACAATGTCTGCCGCAAGCTCTGGTGCTGTATTTTCCAATGCATTTTTTACCGCCTCGATAATGGCACCAACTGGTTCCGCAAGACTCTCCGAAATTTGCCGTTCATTAATTACTATCTCCTTTGGAACGCCATTCATCAGATCTCGTCCTTTTATTTCAATCTCCCGGCCATTACCGTCTTCAGGCGGACATGCACTACCTATCTGGTTTTTTATCCGCTCCGCCGAGCCTTCTCCAACAAGGAGGTTGTGATTGCGCCGAATATACGCAATAACGGCCTGGTCCATCTTGTCACCACCGATACGCACGGACCTAGCATAAACTATACCGCCAAGTGAGAGCACAGCCACTTCTGTGGTTCCGCCTCCTACATCGACAACCATTGATCCAGTGGCTTCTGTGACGGGCAAGCCAGCACCGATTGCCGCCGCCATTGGTTCTTCAATCAAAAACACTCTTCGAGCACCAGCACTCTCAGCGGACTCTTGAATTGCTCGCCGTTCGACAGCAGTTGACCCCGAAGGAACACAGACGACCATTTGTGGACTCGCAAAACTACGTCGATTATGTACCTTGCTGATAAAATGCTTAATCATTTCTTCAGCAATTTCAAAGTCTGCAATTACACCATCCCTAAGCGGTCGGATGGCCTCTATGTTTCCTGGCGTTCTGCCGAGCATTTCTTTGGCTTCCTGGCCGACAGCCAAGACCTTCTTTTTTCCTCTATTATCGAGTATAGCGACTACCGACGGCTCATTTAAAACAACACCCTGGCTTTTTACGTAGACCAGCGTATTCGCAGTACCGAGGTCAATCGCCATGTCATCGGACATCATGCCAAGCAAACGTTGAAACATGTCGTTATTTATACTCCAATAAAGTCTGTTCTTTGAAGCAGGAGGACAACCTGCAACTGGTATCCATACTCCCCAAGTGCTGTTTCGACATGCTCCTCCACTAGGCCGAAAGAGCTGCAGGAGCAGTTTTCTCTCGTTTCACAAGCAACTTATTAAGCGCATTAACATAAGCTCTAGCACTGGCAACCATCGTGTCAGTATCGGCTCCCTGGCCATTTACGGAACGTCCGTTCTCTTCTAACCGCACCACGACCTCTGCCTGAGCATCCGTACCCTCTGTGACTGCCTGAATTTGGAACAATTGCAAGGAGGCGTCGTGAGGGAATAATTTTCCGATACATTTAAAAACGGCATCCACCGGTCCATCGCCCTCGGCCGAAGTTGCGTTTTTCTCCCCATCAATCTCTAACTCCAATTTTGCATTTGGCCGTACACCAATTCCACAACTCAGCTGTAGGTCAGTCACCCTAATCCTATCATTACGATGCGTAACAGCGTCGTCGACCAAAGCAATCAAATCTTCATCAAAAACTTCCTTTTTCTTATCCGCAAGATCTTTGAATCGTCCAAAAGCATCATTAATTGCATTATCACCAAGATCGTAACCTAATTCATTTAGCTTAGCCTTAAAGGCATGCCTGCCAGAATGTTTCCCCATTACCAGCGCAGAAGTACTTAATCCCACCGATTCTGGTGTCATGATTTCGTATGTACCAGAATGTTTCAACATACCGTCCTGATGAATGCCTGCCTCATGAGCGAAGGCGTTTGCACCGACCACCGCCTTGTTAGGTTGGACAACAAACCCTGTCACAGCAGAAACCAGCCTAGACGCCTTCATAATATTCTCGGTGCGAATTCCGGTTTGATATGGCATCAGGTCATTTCTGGTACGTAGCGCCATTACAATTTCTTCCATTGCCGCATTACCTGCTCTCTCACCAAGACCATTTATGGTACACTCAATTTGGCGAACACCAGCCTTAACCGCCGCCAACGAATTTGCGACCGCCATTCCTAAGTCGTTGTGGCAATGTACGGACAAAATAGCCTTATCTATGTTAGGCACACGATCCCTAAGCATCTGTATTAACGTAGTAAACTCGTCCGGCATCGTATAGCCAACAGTGTCAGGAATATTAATTGTCCGGGCACCGCATTTAATCGCAGTTTCCACAGTGCGACAAAGAAAATCATGGTCCGTTCGAGTACCGTCTTCCGGGCTCCACTCCACATCATCACAATAATTTCTTGCACGAGAAACACTATCCGCGACAGCCTGGTGAACTTCCTCCGGCTCCATTTGAAGTTTATGCCTCATATGCAATGCACTGGTTGCAATAAATGTATGTATTCGCTTACGCTTTGCGTGAACGAGAGCCTCATTCGCACGATCAATATCCTTGATCCCTGAACGTGCCAGACTACAAACAACTGAATCTTTGATTACCTTGGAAACCTCGGTTATAGCTTCAAAGTCACCATTCGAGGCTATAGCAAATCCCGCCTCGATAACGTCGACTCCGGTTTCCTCCAACAGAACAGCAATTTCAAGTTTTTCTTCTAGTGTCATTGACGCTCCGGGTGATTGCTCACCGTCACGCATCGTCGTGTCAAAAATAATTATTCGCTCATCACTCTGATTTAGTGCCGTCTTCATTCCGTCGCTCATCGCTACACTCACTTTCCGCAGTAGAGGTCAGTACATTCTGAGATAACCCCTAAGCGATAATCAATCTCATCCACCCCGCCCAGGGGCGGCTAAGTCGCCACCTATCGCCCTGCTGCAACTTTCTCTTGTA
The DNA here is from genome assembly GCA_964515905.1 of uncultured Rhodospirillaceae bacterium. Classification (GTDB taxonomy): domain Bacteria; phylum Pseudomonadota; class Alphaproteobacteria; order UBA7887; family UBA7887. Next base: position 17,681 of record CAZEWK010000009.1, read on the forward strand.
CGAACCCCATGACCACGGATACTGAAACCGCCAAATAAACATCAGACTGACACGACATTGCGCGAACATTTAACCGACCTGTGGTTTCGTATGCGGTCATGGCAAAAGAATTCTCCGCATTCCATACGCACGTAAAATTGCTATTAGCTTACACACGTATCTCACCTCGCCTCGGCCTTACAGCCTAACCCTTTGTCCCAAAAGGCTTTCCAAAGGCTTCTTAAAATTAATATTTACGCTCTTTTGTCCTGTTCAAGCAACAATTTATTATCTAAAGACTCTGAAACAACATAATGTCACAATACATTGAATGACGGAAATTATCTTGAATCAAGCAGATTAGTTCTTAGATTTATCCACCAATGCTCGTTCACTAATCCACGGCATCATAGATCTCAAACGTTCTCCCACCTCCTCAATAGGGTGCTCAGCCGCCCTCCTCCGCATCGCCTTAAAACTTGGTTGGTCAGCACCACATTCTAGAACCCATTCTCTAGCAAACTTACCAGATTGAATTTCCTCAAGAATTTGTTTCATTTCAGAACGGACAGAGTCGCTAACTACACGAGGTCCTCGGCTATGGTCACCATACTCTGCCGTATTAGAAATTGAGTAACGCATGTTTGCTATACCACCCTCGTAAATCAGATCTACGATTAATTTGACTTCGTGCAGGCACTCAAAATAGGCCATTTCGGGGGCATAACCCGCCTCTACCAAGGTCTCAAAGCCAGCTGTAATCAGAGCAGTCAACCCACCACAAAGTACAACTTGCTCCCCAAACAAATCAGTTTCACATTCTTCCTTAAAAGTTGTCTCGATTATCCCTGCGCGCCCTCCTCCAATTGCACAGGCGTAAGAAAGACCTATTTCAGTTGCGTTACTCGATGAATCCTGTTCCACAGCTAAAAGACAGGGGACACCGCCACCACGCTCATATTCGCTCCGAACCGTGTGCCCGGGCCCTTTTGGAGCAACCATAAATATATCCAAGTCGGACCTGGGCTCGATTAAGCCAAAATGAATACTCAAACCATGAGCAAATGCGAGTGCGGCCCCCTCCCTCATGTTGTTGTGCAGGTGCCCTTTATAAATACTGGATTGCAACTCGTCTGGTGTTGCCATCATCATGACATCAGCCCAACCAGCGGCATCCTTAACGGATACCACTTCAAACCCTGCAGTTTCCGCCTTTTTTACACTTTCTGATCCATCTCGAAGAGCAATCTTTATATTCACTGCACCACTATCTCTTAAATTGGAGGCGTGGGCATGACCTTGGCTTCCATAGCCAATGATCGCTACATTCTTACCTTTCACGAGGTTAACATCGGCATCGCGATCATAATAAACCCGCATCAAATATCTCCTATATTTCTAATCTAAGTACAAAGCTTGCAGTACTACGGAATGTCTAAACCACGTGCCATGCCAACAACACCCGTCCTAGCGACCTCAGTTAATCCTAAAGGTCCCATCAACGTGATAAATGCGTCGAGTTTATCTGTAGTACCTGTGATCTCAAAGACAAATGAAATATTCGTGCTATCAACGGCACGTGCACGGAATATATCAGCAATCCGAAGTGACTCCACTCGTTTTTCCCCGGTCCCGGTTACCTTGAGCAACGCCAGTTCTCTTTCAACATGCGGACCTTCAGCTGTAAGATCAATCACCTTGTGTATTGGAACTAGCCGACCTAATTGAGCCTTTATCTGCTCAATAATCATCTTAGTCCCAGATGTTAACAGCGTAATCCGAGATAATCCACGTTCGTCATCGACAACAGCAACCGTTAAACTTTCGATATTGTACCCCCGCCCGGAAAAAAGCCCGACGACGCGCGCAAGTACGCCTGATTCGTTATCCACGATACACGCGATCGTGTGTCGCTCGACTTCAGTCACTTGTACCCTCCCGGAGCCTTAATTATCCAAACCTGCACAGTTCACTGGCGCGACCAATTGCCGCAACCTACCTTAAACACGGAGGCCAGAGACTGTTTGACCCCAACCGCTTTTTGAGCTGCAGAGATAGATAAAGCCATATGCTCGAGCAAATCAACCAAAAGGATGCACATTATCGGAAACAGTTTTGTACAGAGACCTTATTATTAGGCAAGAGCACAAATCTACCCTTAATAGGTTATGACACTAAACGAGTACCATACCCTCTTCAGTTCGAGGCGCCACATCATCATCCGACCCTAGTTTCATTTCGTGGTGCCCTGCCCCTGCTGGGATCATTGGATATACGTTTTCCATTTTTTCTACAACAACATCTGCTAATACTGGACCATCATGGGCAATCATTTGTTCGATGAGGTCGTCAACTTCATCCGGTTTAGTAGCACGTAATCCCAACATGTCATACGCTTCAGCCAATGCTACAAAGTCCGGCAAGGAAGCAGTATAACTTTCGGCATACCTGCCTCCGTGGAAAAATTCCTGCCATTGACGAACCATACCCATATACTCGTTATTCAGTATAAAGACTTTCACTGGCAAGCGGTATTGCTTGACCGTCGATAATTCCTGCATATTCATAAGAAAAGATGCTTCGCCGGCAATATCGATAACCAGTGAATTGGGATGTGCAATTTGCACTCCTGTTGCTGCGGGAAAACCATAACCCATGGTTCCTAATCCCCCTGAAGTCATCCATCGGTTGGGTTTATCAAAACAAAGAAATTGAGCTGCCCACATCTGATGTTGCCCCACCTCTGTAGTAAAGTACGTATCTAGATCCCTTGTAAACCGTTGCAACCGTTGCAGTGCGTACTGAGGTTTTATACTCGTGGACGATTGATCATACTTCAGGCAATTTACCTTGCGCCATTGTTCGATCTGCGCCCACCAGTCTTTAAGGCCTTTTTTATTGGGTGTGCATTTCGTCTGTTCCCAGATTGACAAAATCTCCTCTAAAACATTTGCTACGTCGCCTATTAACGGAACATCAACAAATACATTTTTGTTAACGGAAGATCGGTCAATGTCGATCTGAATTTTTTTTGCATTGGGAGCAAAATCCGAGAGGCGGCCTGTGACACGATCATCAAAACGAGCTCCAACCGCTAGCATTACATCGCAATTGTGCATCGACATGTTCGCCTCGTAGGTTCCATGCATACCCAACATTCCAATGAACTGGGAATCACTACCCGGGTATGCTCCCAGGCCCATCAATGTATTAGTAATCGGGAAGCCGCTTTTTTTTACAAATTCAAAAAGCAGTTTGCTTGCTTTGTCACCAGAATTTATTACTCCTCCACCAGAATAAATCACCGGCCGCTCAGCATGTGCTAGAAGGGACACTGCTTCGGCGATTGCGTCAGACTCTGCACGAACAGTGGGACGGTACGTTGGGTGTTCTATTTCCCCAAGCGGTTCATAGTTTGCTTTGGCATTCACAACGTCCTTAGGTAAATCAATAACAACTGGTCCTGGACGACCATTCCGCGCAACATAGAAAGCCTCTGCTACAGTTCGAGACAGTTGGTCAACGTCTTTGACCAGATAATTATGCTTAGTACAGGGACGCGTAATTCCTACAGTATCAGCCTCTTGAAAAGCGTCATTACCTATTAGATGGGTTGGAACCTGACCTGTTAAACATACTAATGGGATCGAGTCCATTAACGCATCCGTCAAACCAGTTACGGCATTTGTGGCCCCTGGTCCGGATGTAACCAATACTACCCCAACCTTGCCCGTTGAGCGAGCGTAGCCTTCCGCCGCATGCACTGCCGCTTGCTCGTGTCGGACTAAAATATGCCGAAGGGCATTCTGTTGGAATATGGCATCATATATTGGTAGAACGGCTCCTCCGGGATAACCAAAAACCACTTCGACACCATAGTCTACCAGTGTCTTTACCAGGATTTCACTACCGGTCAGCTGCATTTTAAGCCTCCTAACACCAAATTCCAAACCAACTTAAGTCTGGCTACTCTATTCTCAAAAGCTTTTTTCACCTCGCCTAAAACGGCGGGACGCTAGTTGGTTGCCGTTGCGACGTCAATAGAAATGCAGTAATAGCACTAATCACTTCCTGTTGGGAATCTATTGGGTCCACAATGTCAATATCTGACTTAAGTTGATTCCGGAACCAGGTGTATTGTCGTTTGGCGTAATTTCTTGTCTCCTGACAGGCCTTTGAACAAGCGTCCTCAAGCGAAATCTTGCCTTGTATATAGCTAAGTAGTGCTGATACGCCTAGCGCCTTCATTGCAGGCATCGAGGGATGAAGCCCTAAAGCCGCCAAAGACACCACCTCATCTAGAGCCCCACCAGAAACCATACGAACAAAACGAGAATTACATTTTCGATAAAGTCGTTGGCGGGGAGGCATCAATTTTATCACGAAACATCCGCTACTGATCGGTTTATTTTTGCTATTGGCATGCCATTCACTGATTGGCCTTCCAGTGTATTGAAACACTTCCCACGCTCGAACTAGGCGCTGTTTGTCACTTGGGTGCAATCGGGCCGCCGTCTCTTCATCCGAACTTGACAAACGTAACCGGAATTCATCTCCGCCAACTTCCTCGTACAATTGAATAGCGTCTCTTCTGAACGGCTTTGGTATCTTTGGAATACAGGCTATACCATTGATAAGTGCGTCGATATACAAACCAGTCCCGCCAACGAAAATAGGAATACGGCCTGACGCAATAATCTTGCCGACTTCAATTATAGACTTTCTTTGCCACCAACCCACTGAACACTGCTCAAAAACGGACAATACGCCGTAAAGATGGTGAGGCGCCAATTTTTCGTCACATGAGGTGGGCCTGTCCGTGAGTACTGTCAGTTCACGGTACACCTGCATGCTGTCTGCGTTGACAACAGACCCGCCAAATTGTTCCGCTAATTTAAGACCAAGGCCCGACTTTCCACTAGCTGTGGGTCCAGCCAAAATTATTACAGGACCCACCGTCATTATTTTTCCGTGCCTATTCAGGCTCTACATCTGAGATCTTAACCGCGACAAACTGAAGGTCTCCCTGACGGTCTAAAAGTAGCAGGACCGTATTTTTATTACGGCCTATTTCTTCTTCTACTTTAGTCGTCACATCGGTAGGGGTTGAGACTTCAGTCTGTCCAACTTCGATTATCACATCACCTGGCTGTATTCCTTTCTCAGCCGCGCCACTTCCCCCATCAACTCGGACAACCATGACACCATGTACAGACTCTTCCAACTCAAACTGTTCACGAATGTCTTCGGTCAAACTGGAAACAGTAAGTCCTAGCCGGGGAACCTCCTCGACTACGGGTTCGTCTGGTGCTTGTAAAGCAGATGCCACTTGGACCTCGCCTTCATCAAGTCGTCCTACTACCACACGGACATCAATTTTTTTTCCTTCTCTCCAAAGCTCAACATTCACAGGTTTATCAATCTCGGTTTCAGCCACAATTCTAGGTAAACGACGCATCGTGGTTACGGGTTTTCCGTCAAAGGATAAAATAACATCACCTACCTTTAAACCTGCCGAACTCGCCGGGCTATCAGGAGATACGCTGGCTACTAATGCACCCGCTGCATTTTCTAAATTTAGGCTCTCTGCGAGATCGTCGGTTACAGTTTGTATCCTAACGCCCAACCAACCTCGTCGGGTCTCCCCGTATTCGCGCAATTGGTGGACAACGTTTTTAGCCAAATTGGAAGGAACAGAAAAGCCGATTCCCACGCTTCCACCAGAAGGAGAATAAATAGCAGTGTTGATGCCGACCACGCCACCTTCGAGGTCAAAAAGTGGGCCCCCAGAATTGCCTCGATTTATCGAAGCGTCTGTCTGTAAGAAATCATCGAACGGTCCCGCGTTAATATCTCTGGCACGAGCTGAAATTATTCCAGCGGTCACGGTATTACCGAGACCAAACGGATTTCCAATGGCGACCACCCAGTTGCCGACCCGCACTCTGTCTGAATCTCCCCATGTGACAGCACTTAGGGGCTCTTCGGGTTCAACTTTAAGTACGGCCAGGTCGGTTTTTGGATCCTTACCGACTATCTCTGCCTTGAGAGTAATGTCATTAGAAAACGTGACAACAACCTCTGCAGCTCCTGCAATTACATGATTATTAGTCACTATAAAACCGTCTGGACTAATGACAAACCCCGACCCCAATGATCTTGGCCTCGGTCCGGGTTCCCTTTCACGCGGTTTCTCACCACGTTTTTCGAAGAACTCTTTAAAAAATTCCTCGAACGGTGAGCCGGGAGGAAACTGTGGGACCGGCTGCCCTGGCCCTATCTGCACCTCTTGTGTGGTGGCTATATTAACCACCGACGGCAATAATTTTTCTGAAAGGTCTGCAAAATCTGGTGGAGCCGAATCCTCAGCTAATGTTGGGCCGACCGGTGTAAAGAACGCCGCCGTAAAAAAAAGTATGAATAACCGTTGAATTTTCACACCGCACGATTGTACATAACGTTTCAGATGCTTGGCAGTGTCTGACTCACCCGCTCTAATCGCAACGTCATATGACATTTGGCAATACTCCTAAGCTAATCGCCCTGCTCGCCTCTTGGACTGCTCCAGGGTGTCTTACAACCCCCTCGTTTAATGGATAATTGGTGATTGGCTCTATAATTTTCAAGCCATCTTCGCCGTTGCAGCAATGATTGATTTGAAGAACAAACGGAAGGTCACGTCAAGCTTCATAATTCACCTTCCAGAACAATCCCAACAAAATATATTCTAAAAAATACTAGCCACGAAGTAACCAAACCAGGATAACTCCAATTACTGCTGCCGCTAGTCCTGAATTACGCAGTATAGTAACTGGCATTTCTACCATTTTGATCATAAACTTTTTCATTTGTAATGGGAAAAGAGCATAAAGAACTCCTTCAAAAACAAGCACCAAAGCAAATGCGATTGTCAAATCTCCTAACAATATAGTGGCCGATTTGATATCGCATAACTTACTACGCTTTTCATTCAGATACAGTTCCAACAGAATTAAAAGCACCAAAGTAACGGAAGAAATCACTATCGGGCGACAGCACCATCGTTGTGTCGTCTCCGACTAAAGCCTCTTCGTACGCTTGCATTGACCGATAAAATGAGAAGAACTCTGCATCCCTTCCGAATGCGTCGGCAAAGATTCTATTCATCTCACCTTCGCCTTCACCGCGGAGAATCTGAGAGTCCCGCTCAGCCTCGGCTACAATTACAACTTTTTGCCGATTTGCTTCTGCGCGAATTTTCTGCGCCTCTTCAGCACCTTTGGCCCGAAGCTCTGCAGCCTCTTGTTGCCGTTCTGTTTGCATCCTTCGGTAAATCGCCTCAGAGTTTTCATCAGGTAGATCCGCACGTTTTATCCGTACGTCTGCGACCTTAACGCCAAACCCGCTTGCCTCCGTTCTAACTAGATCTCGAATTCGTAACATAAGGTCACCTCGTTTCTCCGAAACAACCTGTTGAAGCGGGACAGTACCTAATACTTGTCTCAGGGTAGAATTTATCACTGAACCTAGTCGCGGTCTCAATGCTAGTTCAGTTCCTACCGTTTGATAGAACTTGAGCGGATCAACAATATGATAGCGAGCAAAAGCATCAACAACCAACCGTTTCTGATCAGAGGCAATCACTTCTTCAGGAGGATTGTCAAAATCAAGTAAACGTTTGTCGAAACGAACCGTTTGTTGGATAAGAGGTAATTTAAAATTTAAACCTGGCTCCTGTATCACTCTCACGGGTTCGCCAAATTGGAGGACAAGAACCTGCTCACGCTGGTCGACTATAAAAGCTGCACTGATGAGCAATAGAATAGTCGCGGCAATAATAATGCCCGCAATTACTGAAAGACGTCCTCTCATTGTTGATCTCCCGAAGAATTACTCGATGGCGAATTTGCACGTTTTTGTATTTCTGGAAGCGGCAAATACGGCACCACGCCGGGCCCACCTTGACCACTATCTATGATAACTTTGTTCATATCTCGGAAGACGTTTTCCATAGTCTCGAGATATATTCTTTGTTTAGTTACGTCGCGGGCCAGTCGATACTCATCATAAACTGCCACAAATCGTTGGGCTGCACCGTCTGCGCGCGCTACAACCTGTTCTTTGTAGGCCTGGGCCTCAGCACGCAATTGTGCCGCCTGGCCATTGGCCTCGGGAACCACCCGATTTTTAAAGGCATCAGCCTCGTTTATAAGTCTCTCCTGATCCGCTTTAGCACGCTGCACGTCACGATACGACTCTATTACTGCCTGAGGCGGATCCGCGCGTTGTAACAAAAGTTCTGTTACCAAAATTCCCGTATTATACTCATCTAGAACTCTTTGAAGGAGTACCTGAGTTTGATCGGCGACCTGCTCCCGCCCCCCAGCCAAGGCCGAAGCAATGTCGGATTGACCAATTACTTCTCTCATTGAACTTTCAGCGGCGTCTTTGACCGTTTGAGCTGGGTTTCGCACATTAAATGCAAATGAACTAGCGTCCTTTAATGCCCATTGTACTGCAAAATTAACATCGATAATATTTTCGTCTCCGGTCAGCATCAAACTCTCATCCGGAACATTCCTGTCACCTGTCCTCGCAACTTCAGAAGCACTTCGATACCCAATCTCAACGCGTCTCACTGTTAGTACTGGAACTTTGATGACAGATTCTACAGGGTAAGGAAAATGATAATTTAGTCCTGGCTGAGTAGTCGTAGAGTACTCCCCAAAACGAAGGACTACCCCTTGCTCCTCAGGAGCAATGGTGTAGAAACCGGACCCCAGCCACAGTGCAACCAATATCAGGATCAGAAATCCAAATCCTTTACCGCCCATGTTTTGGGGTAAAAAAGTTCGCATTTTGTCCTGACCTCTTCGCGACAGGGCCTCTAGGTCTGGCGCCTGAGGACCGCCTCCCCCACCGGATCGACCCCATGAGGCTGGCCCAGCACCGCCATTTCCCGAGCCGCCAAATACACCGTTGGGTCCCCC
>CAZEWK010000010.1:0-79695 GCA_964515905.1 uncultured Rhodospirillaceae bacterium
GAGACTGTAGTTCCGATTATGGCTGCACGTGGTGCCACCTCGGCAGAAATAGTTCAGACGGAGGACGACCTCTTTCTGGCAACAGCCATTTATCCTGATGAAGCAACAGCTGATGCTAACCCCGAAGAGATACAAGCACTCCGAAAAGGAATTATTGAGGCATTTAATCTTAATGCCATGAATGCCTATGGTGGCACGTCGGTCGTAGGCATCTGAAGCAAGTGATCTTATAGATGCTCCGTAACCTGTGCCTATTGGTGCCGTTCCTGTTGCTCGTCAATGTGACCAGTGCTGTAGCTTTGCCTCCGTGCAATGGGGACTACACTGGTCCTGTCTTGCCTGATGACCTATGCACAAATTGAAAAACTCAAAGCTGAGAAGGTAATGTTTTCAGATTTAGACTAGAGGAGAAAACCATGACTGATGAGAAAAAGAAAGATATGCAGTCCCGTCTGAATGAACGACTAAAGGTTATATCCTCAGTGAAAGCGCCCGTAGCATTCATGATGCCAGAAGATATCGGAAAGCTTGTCGTTCGCTCATCTGCCATTTCTGGTTACCTACCAATCACCCCAAGCTATGCTACTGATGAGGTTGGCGTTGATTCCGTAAAGGTATTAATGGCAACGGATCAGCTGATAACTTTTGAATCTTTCCGCTCAAAGGGAGCCATTGATACGGCTCATTCGCACCCTGATCATCACTCAGTCGTTTATCAAAAGCAGGGGCGTGTAAAGATGAAGATAGGATCGGAGAATTTTACAGTAGAGCAAGGGGATACATATTTTCATCCGTTGGGAGTTATTCATCAACATGAAGCACTAGAGGACTCGGTTCGGATCGAAACGAAAGTCTTTCCTAATGGCAACGCCATCGCTTCGTGGAATAAACTTGTTGGCATGGAATTAAAAGCTAATGAATCAGGTTTAAGGGAAAGCTGTTAGTGTGGCAGACACCTGAAACTATCGGCAAAAAAAGGTATTAGTAATGACTTATAGGCATACTAAAAATAGGGCAATATCAGGCTAAATACACCAGTTTTGGCCTTAAATAGCATCAAATGCAGATACTGTGTTACCCGACATAAATCTAGAAGCGGCAAATGCTCACTGTCAAAAACAATGGACAAAAAGAGGTGAACTAGATTTTGAAATGCATGAGTACTGCATGGACGGTCAAATTGAGGGTTATTCGGAAGCGTTGGAGCTATCTGTGCTATATGGGCAACAGCCATGGCTGGAACAACTTATAGCCTTTGCATTTGATAAAAGGACTGATCGAGACATGATTCAATACGAGATAATTGGCTACACTTTAAAAGAGGAAACAGAAAGTTTCCTTGACATTGAATACGCTCTGAAAAACGGCAATGTAACGCAAGACGCTGTGCAATTATGCGAGGACAAATGGTTCCCACAGTTTAGCATGGTGAGTTACTGCCTAGAGCTGTGACCCCCAGATTAGCAATCTAGTGCTCTATCCAGCTGGGCTACGGGCGCTATTTCTTTTCGGATAGTGCTTCAAATTAACGAGAAAACACGGTGGTCGGTAGAGAATAATTCAATATCGCGAATTCGGTGCCAGGATTTTCGGAATAAATTCCGGCATTCGATAAATGGCCTATCTGTATGCCAAGACGAGAGCGGTCACTAAAACGGTATGCAAACTCAAGTGCAGACCGAAACTCTATTGCTCCTCCTAGCTGTTTTCCCTCACCCTCATGGTTTACACCAACTGAGAAACTAGGAGAAAGGACCAAAGTATTTCCAAAAAAGGCGTCGACCAGCAAGCCCATATAGCCATATGAGCCATGTTCAGTAGTTATGAACATACCGACCTGAGGTTTGAAAATCCAAAATCGCGTATTTAATCGAGCTTGAATTTCAAGCTGGGCCGCGGTTTCATTGTCGTTTACGTCAAACCCACCCACTCCTAAAGTAATAAAGTCGGGATCCGTATTTTCCCTATCGGGTCTGGAGTCGGCGGAACTTACATTGATTATCAAAGGATTGACTGCAAATGCAATTAAGACAAAAACAGCAATTCTAAACTTCAAAAAATACGCTCCGTTATTTTTACCTGCCATTCTCACTCCTGCGTCTTATGCGTTCTGTTGCGGCTACGAGTGCGCTACAAATACCTCGTTCCAAAGACGAATGTCCCGCATCGGCAACCACAGAAAATTCAGCTTCTGGCCACACCTTATGCAGATCGTAGGCGCTGACAAACGGGCACACCGCATCGTATCGGCCTTGAACTATTGTAGCAGGGATATTCCGCAACCGATCCGCGTTTTCCAAGAGCCTGCCTTCAGGCAGAAATGAGTCATTCATAAAATAATGTGCTTCGATCCGAGCTAAACTTAAAGCCATTTTCCTTCTTTCGAATTCTGAAGCAATTTGTTTGCTTGGTAGCAGAGTAGAACAGCTTCCCTCGTATCTGGACCAGGCAAGTGCTGCGGGCATATGCACACTAGGATCTGGATCAATTAACCTATGGTAATAATTTGCTAAAATATCGTCTCTTTCTGTTGGCGGTAGAAACCCCGAAAATAAGTCCCAATACTCTGGGAAAATCGTCCGCATACCATACAAAAACCATTGTATTTCACTTTTTCGACATAAAAAAATACCACGCAATATCATTGCTAGAACACGATCTGGATAAGTTTCAGCATATACCAGGGCAAGAGTAGAACCCCACGATCCACCGAATAAAACCCATTTCTCGATACCCAGTTGTTTACGCAGTGTCTCAATATCACCAACGAGATGACTGGTCGTATTGTTACTTAGTTCGCCCAGGGGCGTGGAGCGGCCAGCGCCACGCTGGTCATAAAGGATGATTCGATAACTGGAGGGATTAAAAAACCTACGATTACCTGAGGCAACTCCTGCCCCTGGACCCCCGTGGAGAAACAAAACCGGTAAGCCCTCTGGGTTACCACTCTGTTCCCAGTACATTTTATGGGGCTGTTCTAAACGTAATTCACCAGCTACATATGGTTCAATTGGGGGAAAAAGATCCCATGTGTTATCCATGTAATAGAATACCGCTCAGCGGGGTCATAGCCGAGAAAAGCCAAATCAGAGAACAATACGATAGTATTGGAAACCAAAATGGGCGATACACGGACATTCGATTACCCACTAACTTCACCAACCACCTCTCCGTTTAAATCGAAACAAACAGCATGAAGTGCGCCTCCCTGGCCACAACCACCATCAAGGGTCACTGCGTATTTATCTAGGGACAAACCTAATTGTTCCGGATCAAACCCGCGAACTATTCTAGAAAACCCTTCGTACGTGGGCTCTAATCTCGCATACCCACTTGAGCCCCACCAAAAACTATCGGTTTGTGCCCACAACGGACGTGTGGCATCAATACCCGCATGCACTAATAACAGTTGATTATCGCCCACGACTGCTGCACGCCGAAGCACAGCAAATAACTGCGAATGCCCATCCTTGTTTCGGACAGATTCCCGTAATCCACTCGTCCATCTAGCCAGGGATTGTGCACCATCTCGGCACCACATTCGCCCAGCTTCTGGGTCCCCTCCGTAAGCAACCAGGGTTTCTGAAGCTCCCTGTGTTAACATCCACTCCAATACCAGTGAAGGATCCTTGGCTAATTGCAATTGCAATAACTTATGCCACATTTCTTCCTGTCGACCCCGCAAATAAATGATGTCGTCACTGAACAGATGAAACCGCGCCATAATGGAACGTCGAAAGAGCAGAAGTTCGTCTACAGTATCAATGATATTACGACCGTACCCAACGTAATTGCCAAGATACACCAACCTATCGCCCACCAAAAATTGGTGTTCCAACTGATCATGCATGGCTCTTAATTGTTCTATTTCGCCATGTATGGCTGGAACTGCCCATACACGCTCGGCGCCCGAAACGGTAGCTATAACAGATTCGTCGCGAGTCATCTTTTAAAGAATTGTCAAAAAGAAACTGACTTGGATCGCAATAGAGCACCTCCAACCGTAAGACAAACATCTTTGATTGTCTGTGGCAATGTTCTGATCCTTTGATCTCTGTTTGGACAAAAACCTCTTACACTCATATTCCTAGGCAGCTTTCAATAGAAATTCTTCAATTCGTCTTTCTGCTGCGTCCTGATCAATTTTTTCGACGGCGGCAAATTCTCGCGCTAGGCGATCCAACGCCGCTTCATATAATTGGCGCTCACTGTAGGATTGCTCGGGTTGATCCTCCCCTCTATGAAGATCTCGTAAAACTTCCGCTATCCTAACGGGATCACCGGAGTTCAGTTTTTCTTGATAGTCTTGAGCACGGCGACTCCACATTGTACGTTTAACTTTTGCACGACCTTTCAAGGTAGTTACCACCGAACCCATTTCGTCTTTAGTACTAAGACGGCGCATCCCAGACGTATCCGCTTTTCCTATAGGAACCCGAAGTATCATTTTTTCTTTTTCAAAAGAAACGACATAAACCTGAAGGCTGTCACCTCCTATTTTTTCCTCCTCAACACCAAGAATTTTTCCAACTCCGTGAGAAGGATACACTACGAGCTCCCGATCTTTATATAGTCTTTTAGATTTCTTTTTAGTCTTTCCTTGCACCATAAGGTAATCTCTTTCTCGAAATAGCCGCATTTCATTTAGGCAAGACTGAGTTAATCACGGCTGAATAACTACCTAAAAATATTAAGTAATTAGGAACGCCCGCCGACTTTTCTGATGCTCAACCCGACACTATTTAACAGTTCACCCCACCAGCAGAGGGGCAACAATATGTTCGCCGTTACCGGTACGTATATCAGATTTTTCATTAAAATTACACACATTTGAATCGTGTATAAAACGGTATTACTAATTAGGAAGGGTTTAAGACACTGTATTTAGGCCGCCCCTGATCCTGCCTTGGCACTAAAGTATTTATCAAATTTTCCGGTCTCCTCCGTGAAATCATCTGCGTCGTTCGGAGACACACCTTTACGAGTAATATTGGGCCATTGTTCTGCATATTCCGAATTAAGCGTAACCCATTTTTCAAGGTCACCTTCCGAGTCTGGTAAAATGGCCTCCACTGGACATTCCGGCTCACAAACTCCACAGTCGATGCACTCATCTGGATGAATAACGAGCATATTTTCACCCTCATAAAAACAGTCGACGGGACACACTTCAACACAATCCATATATTTGCACCTGATGCACTGTTCAGTAACAACGTAGGTCATCGTAGACTTGTCCCCTTACATTTAAATTGCAAACCTTAGCTTTATACGGTTTCTACTATGGCATTAATCGACTAACTACTTTCTGACGCGCGATAGCTCGATCCCGATCAGAAACGTATATCAATCCCCCAATGCGCCGCAATAAGCCAGTCTCAAAATCATGGGCTTTTCCGTCGGCATAAACTACTTCCCAAAGCATTTCCATAAGCTCAATTCTTTGCTCTGGGGTATATCGATCATTCACCTCTCGGGTAAACCCGTATAACTGCGCAGACTCAATCACAGCCTCCTCTGCCTTAGCTATCAAATCATCACATTCATCTTTGCTAAGGTTGAACCTATTCTGCACTAGTTTCGAGATAACATCTCGCTCCGACTGATCGAAGTTCTCGTCCATTAAAGCAACCTCAACCAAGAGGGCTGCAGCAGCGGTTTGCATTGAAATGCTATCTGCATCCTCATGATCGTGTTGGGATTTATTACTAAATAAAACGGTTAGGCGATCAAGCATCCCTCTCCGTATCACAACCTGGCAATTGACGGCAAGTCACGATTTAAAGGGAAATTCATTTGCAAAATATCTTATTGGTGCCTGCCCGGAACCCAGAGAATATCGGCCCTACCGCAATTGTTCTCACGGCGAGCAACCACGAACAAAAAATCAGACAATCGGTTGACGTATATTAAAATTTGCTTCCCTGATACTTCGTTCGTTAAGAACTCACATATTTCCCGTTCTGCCCGGCGAACCACCGTTCTAGCTAAATGCAGATAAGCAGAGGATGTTGAGCCACCGGGAAGTATGAAGGTAGACAAAGGCTCTAACTGACCATTAAGGCGGTCGATGTCCTCTTCTAAACGAAGAACCTGTTGCTCGGACACACGGAGACCTTTTGACTTGTCAGGGGTGAACGGCAAACATAGGTCGGCACCTACATCAAATAAATCATTTTGAATACGGGAGAGCATTAAATCAAGCTCACCACTCGTCTCTAGGCGAACTACACCAATTATCGCATTAGCTTCGTCGATGCTCCCATAGGCAGCGACACGAGGATTATTCTTAGGCACCCTGCTACCATCACCCAATGAAGTGATACCGGAATCTCCTCCACGTGTATAAATTTTGTCCAGCTTGATCATTTTTACCTATTCCTGGGCCCAAACACGGTGCATATAAAGTAAACACCGGCCTGAATCAAAAAATATCTTCTGACGACACTTTAGTACCGTAGAACCCAAACGCCAAATTATTGTGATCCCTAAGTCACCAAGTAGAAGAATTTCAGTTTCAAAAATAGGCAAACGGTTGCTCACCTCCTAAAAGTTAGTACACTGGCGTCATGTCTCGCGTTAAAATTGGGGAAAAGCATGGTTCAGTTTAGCACCAGTCAACCTGTTCGCAGGGTCGAAGATGCCCGACTCACCACTGGTCAGGGCCAATATACGGATGACTTAAATCTTCCCGGACAAGCCTATGGATATGTTTTGAGATCGCCGATGGCACACGCACTGATTAAATCTTTGGATACGTCTAAGGCAGAAAACGCACCCGGTGTTCTTAGCATCATAACGGGTGCTGATCTTGAGGACGCTGACGCCAACAGCATCCCGTGTCTCGTTCCCCTGGACAACCGAGATGGAACAAAGGCCCCACTTCCTATTCGCCCTGTTTTGTGCCACAGCCGAGTCCGCCATGTTGGAGATAATGTCGCTTTTGTGGTCGCAGAAACATTGTTGGAGGCCAAAGAGGCAGCAGAGCTAATCGAAGTAGATTACACTTCGGAAGACGCAGCAGTGGATACCGAAAAAGCATTGTTCAGCGAGGCTCCTCAAGTCCACGATGAAGCGGCCGGAAACTTAGCGTTTGACTGGGCTCATGGACAAGAAGAGACAGTAATATCGGCATTTGACTCGTCTAAGCATATTGTAAGCTTAAAGTTGATAAACAACCGCTTGATCGTGAACTCCATGGAAACCCGTGGCGCTATTGGCGATTTTGATGCCAGCACGGGCAAAGCTACTCTTCATTCCTGCACACAAGGTGGCTGGCTTCTTAAAGATCAGATTGCTAGTCACACACTGAAAATTGACCCAACCCAAGTGCGGGTAGTTACGCCGGATGTAGGAGGCGGGTTCGGGATGAAGACTTTTTATTATCCAGAACAAGCTCTTTGTCTTTGGGCCGCTCGAAGAGTTGGGAAGCCAGTGAAATGGATCGGAGAACGCGGGGAGTCGTTTGTTTCAGACACGATGGGACGTGATCACGTGACTAACGTAGAAATGGCTTTTGACGAGGAATACAGAATCACAGGGATGCGGGTCGATACGGTAGCAAACATGGGGGCGTATCTATCGAATTTTGGACCATTCATCCCAACATTAGCGGCTATCAAAGTGATGCCGGGCGTATACGATATTAAGGCGCTCTATGCCCGAGTGCGTGGAGTATTTACTCACACGGTGCCCGTAGACGCATACCGCGGCGCCGGACGCCCCGAATCCATCTATATGATAGAACGATTAATGGATAAAGCGGCTGGAGAACTTGGTATTGATAGAGTGGAACTACGCCGCAAAAACTTTATCTCTGCAAAAGCGATGCCATTCACAACAACAGCCGAAGAAACATATGATTCTGGTGATTTTGAGGCGATAATAAATGCGGTCACCGCTAAAGCTGATTGGAGAAAATTCGAAGAACGGCGAGCGAAAGGGCAATCAGAGGGAAAAAAACGTGGGATCGGCCTATGTTATTACATCGAATCAACCATGGGGGATCCGGGTGAAGCTGCAGAGGTTAAATTTGAAGAAAATGGGACTATTAGTATTTTGGTCGGAACCCAATCCAATGGACAAGGCCACGAAACAGCGTATGCACAAGTTGCATCGGATCGACTAGGAGTCCCAATAGAACGAATTCAAGTTGTGCAAGGTGATACTGATCGTATCGCCAGCGGCGGAGGGACAGGAGGGTCACGTTCTCTGACCGCTCAAGCCACCGCCATTGACGCTGCCGCGGATCTGGTAATCGATCGTGGGAAGCATTATGCAGCGCAAAACCTTGAAGCTGCTGTTGCAGACATAGAATTTGCACAAGGGACCTTTAAAATTGCCGGAACCGACCGACAAATAACAATTATGGACTTAGCCGTGGAGGCCCGTAACATGGAAGCCCCAACTGAGGAAATTGATGGTGGTCTAGATGCCCGTGGAACTATAACGTTGCCTGCTTGGACATTTCCCAACGGATGTCACGTTGCCGAGGTAGCAATTGACCCTGAAACAGGTGTCACGTCGTTGGAACGATATACTATTGTGGATGATTTCGGGACCCTAGTGAACCCATTACTCGTAGAAGGCCAAGTGCATGGTGGTATTGCCCAAGGCGTCGGACAGGCATTGCTGGAGCGAGTGGTATATTCAGAAGATGGCCAATTATTATCGGGCTCTTTCATGGACTACTGCATGCCTCGAGCTGATGATCTTCCTTCCTTTGAATTTTCTAATGTCGTGATTCCATGTAAAAACAATCCCCGAGGAATAAAAGGGTGTGGTGAGGCCGGATCTGTGGCATCTCCCGCTGCAGTTATCAACGCCATAGTTGATGCTCTTTCGGAGGAAGGGATTGATCACATAGATATGCCAGCAACGCCGGAGTCTGTTTGGCAAGCTATACAACATGCCCAAGCGAAGTAAGACAGAAGAGTGCCCAAGAAAGCCTATATTTAGCTGGTAATTATTAGCCCGGCTAATATACAAAAGGTTTATGACTACAACGTCGCCCCGCCCTCCTTCTTTTGCAGCAAGCACCAAAGACCGATCCGAACGCAAACGATTCCCTCGGATAGTTGTACGTATTGGTATATTGCGGGCCTTAGCTAGTCGGAATTATCGAATATACGCCGAAGGAAACGCGATTTCGATGATCGGCACGTGGGTACAACGAGTTGCTGTTGGCTGGCTTGCCTGGGACTTAACCCAATCCACAATGTGGCTTGGCTTAATTGCCTTTGCGGAACTGCTACCAACAGTATTGATTGGTCTTTTTGCTGGCGTCATTGCTGATCGGTTTAACCGGTTGCGGCTTTTTAAAATTTCCCAGGTCTTAGCAATGAGCCAAGCGGCAGCTCTTTGTGTCCTGACATTTACTAATCTAATTTCGATAGAAATACTATTTGCGCTTACTCTATATCTTGGAGCCATCTATGGTTTCTCTCAACCAATACGGCTTTCTCTTGTTCCCAGCCTCATTCGAAGATCGGACCTGCATGCCGCAATAGCTTGCAATTCACTATTGTTTAACATTGCAAGATTTATAGGTCCCATTCTCGCGGGGCTTATAATTATTAGTTGGGGAATTGCTCCAGCATTTGCCATTAATATGGCGACTTATGTCATCCTTTTATACTGTGCATCGCTACTTAACCCACGAAATAGTATTGAAAGCCAGAAAAAAAATAGTGGCATTATACGAGAAATTCTTGATGGCGTTCTATACGCCTTTAACCACCCTGCAATTAGGACAATGCTAATTCTTTTTGCCTTCACAGCTGCATTTGGAAGACCGTTTGCAGAATTACTTCCAGGTTTTTCCGCTGGAATTTACCAGAAAGGTGCTCTGGGATTGGCATGGCTAACCTCGGCTACGGGCCTTGGAGCAATACTCGCAGGCATTTATCTCAGTCAAAGAAGAACTACAGATGGACTAAGAGAATTGATTTTACTGAACACTGGATTGTTCGGAGTTGCCCTAATAACATTGGTTGCCACTAACTGGTTTTGGGTAGCGGTATTTTCCGTAACATTAGCCGGATTCTCAATGGTCATCTGTGCTGTAGGGGCCCAATCTTTGATTCAAGAGGCGGTAGATGGAAATATGCGAGGTCGCGTATTAAGTCTTTATGGTTTTGTTTTTCGCACGGGAGTAGCAATAGGTAGTCTTACAATTGGCACTGTCGCCTCAGAGATAGGCCTGCCTTGGCCCGTTCGGATTGGGGCTTTTGCGTGTGTGGTTGCCGCTTTTATAATGTGGAGAAGGCTTCGCCCAAATATTAGATGACACTTTACCGAGCCTAAAACATACCCAACTCAAGTTTTGCATCCTCTGTCATCATGTTTTGATTCCATGGCGGCTCCCAAACGAGCCGAACGTTTACGAGACCTGCTCCCTCAATTGAGGCAACTGCATCAGCAACCCATTGAGGCATTTCACCGGCGACAGGACAGCCTGGAGCAGTCAACGTCATTTCAATTTCGATATTTCCATCTTCTTTGATTTGATTTTTGTAAACTAGGCCCAAGTCATAAATGTTAACGGGAATCTCTGGGTCATACACAGTACGAAGCGCTTCTATAACCCCAGAGGGATCCGCTGTTTTTACATTGGGAGCAAGAGGTTCGCCTGCCTGTGCCGAAAAGTCACTGTCTGGGTTGACAGTTGGCATAAAATCTTTGACTGAGAGTCCATCTTCATTCGCCATCCACACACCTCAATAATTATTCAGTCGCAACAGTTGCACTGTCATTGTTAAGTGCAGAGGCCATACTGTGCCACGCTAATGTTGCACACTTAACTCTCATCGGAAAATCACGAACCCCAGCGAGTACTTCTAATTCTTCAAGCCCATCATCTAACTCTATCAGATCATCGCCTGCAACAAAGTTGTGAAATGTTTTAAACAACGCATTGGCCTCCGACTCTGTTTTTCCAGCAACTAGCTCTGTCATTATGGATGCAGAAGCTATGGAAATTGCACAACCCTTCCCTTCGAAATGCACTTTCTCGACTACGCCATTCGAAATCAACATATAGATCGTCACAACATCACCACACAGTGGATTATGTCCTTTTGCGGACCGGTTTGAGTCTTCCAAAGCACCAAAATTCCGGGGACTCCGGTTATGATCTAGTATTATTTCCTGATAGAGCTCGCGTAAATCAGACATTAACCAAAAATTTCCCTTACTTTAGATAAACCCTTAACGAGCATATCGACATCGTCTCTTCCATTATACATCCCTAGAGATGCCCGTACTGTAGATGCTACTCCAAATCGTTCCATGACTGGCTGGGCACAGTGGTGTCCCGTGCGAACTGCAATTCCATCTTGATCTAAAATAGTTCCAATATCATGAGCATGGATATCATCAAATACAAACGATATCACACCTGATTTCTCACGTGCCTGCCCTACTACACGAAGATCGTTAATTTGAGAGAGCTGCTCGGTCGCGTATTCAAAAACCAGTGATTCGTGCTTTGAAATCTGATCTAATCCGACTGATGACACATAATCAACGGCTGCTCCAAGACCAATCGCACCTGCAATATTAGGAGTACCCGCTTCGAACTTATATGGTAGTCCAGCATATTCTGTTTTCTCAAAGGTGACAGAATTGATCATGTCCCCACCCCCCTGATAAGGGGGCATGGCATCCAAAAGCTCTTCTCGCGCATACAACACACCGACACCACTTGGTCCATAAAGTTTATGACCGGAAAAAACGTAAAAATCACAGTCCAGACTCTGCACATCTACAGGCATATGCGGGATTGCCTGGCATCCATCTATCAACACCCGTGCTCCAACAGACCTGCCCATTTCACATATCTTTTTCACCGGAAGAATCGTCCCCAACGCGTTTGCGACATGCGTTATAGCTATCAGTTTAGTACGGGGTCCCAGCATTTCTCCCAATTTACTCAAAATCAATTCGCCGTTATCATCAATTGGAGCAACTTTCAGCACTATACCTTTTTGGTCTCGCAAAAATTGCCATGGCACGATATTAGAATGGTGCTCCATATGGCTGATAAGAACTTCGTCCCCTGGTTTCAAGAAGCAACCTCCATAGCTGCTAGCTACTAGATTGATCCCTTCTGTGGCACCACGAACAAAAACTATTTCAGTAGTCTTCGACGCATTAACAAATTGTCGAATGGTTTCTCGAGCAGCGTCATACCTTTCTGTTGCACGTTGACTAAGCCAGTAAACTCCCCTGTGCACGTTCGCATACTCTTCTTCATAACACTTCCGCACCGCATCAATCACTTGTTTGGGCTTTTGTGTGCTAGCAGCACTATCGAGAAATGTTAATCTTTGTCCGTGTGGCTTTTGGCGTAGCACCGGAAAATCTTTCCTTATCCCAGGCAGATCAAAGGGAACAGAGTCAAATTTTTGCCCAAAGGCAGAAGTCGATTCTTTTGATACAGCCATCAGCATTCAAACCGTTTCCAAGAGCCAGGTTTCAAATATATCTCTAAAATATTTCCGAACTGGAACATCAGCTAAATTGTCAATTATTTCCCCGACAAATGCATCGATCAACAAAGCTCTCGCTTTCGTCTCATTAATTCCACGGGCACGCAAATAAAATAGTGCGGTCTCATCCAAGTCACCGATAGTAGACCCATGTGCACATTGAACATCATCGTTTAGTATTTCTAGTTCGGGTTTGCTGGCGGCCTCCGATGTTTCCGACAAAAGTAAATTATTATTGAGTTGGCGCGCATCACTTTTAATGGCGTTTGGCCAAACTCTAATTTTACCCTGGAAACTAGCGCGCGCAGAATCGGCGATTACACCTTTATAAACTTCATGCGTTGTACAACTAGGTGCCATGTGATCCACCCGCGTCCAATTATCCATTCGCTGTTCACCTCGTGCAAGATAAACCCCGTCCAAAAGGCAATTGGCGCGACCTTCCTCTGACCAAACACGAATCTCGTTCCGTGACACACCACCACCGTTGGAAAAAACAAAGCTATTATAAGTACTGTCTTTGGCTAACTTCACGTGACTCGTGCCAATATGCACTGTACTAATTGGCTCGTTCTGGTGTTTATAATGGCAGATGCGAGCGCCCGATCCCACCGATAGCTGGGAAAATGAGTTAGAACAATGCCCCTCACCAGGCTTACCAATGAATGTTTCAAAAATAGTTGCTCGCGCACCATCGTCAGCAACCACCAGAGTTCGAGGATGGCTCATTGCCGAATGTCCATTTTCCGGCACACTGACATGAACAAGGTGTATTGGAGCATCTGGAGATACGTTTCTATCTAAATGGACAACCGCTCCTCCCGACATAAATGCAGTGTTCAATGCCACCATTGCATGTGGCTTTGGATCACTTTCGCCAGACAATCGGTTCTCGGTCAAGGATTCTAAACCCATCCAATGCTCTTCCAACATTGCGGGACAATCAGCAAACGAAGATTCAATAGACGATACTTTCACACCCGTAGGCAATACTCCCAATTCCGATAAATCAGGGCGAAAATAACCGTTTACAAAAACCATACGATGACAGGGTGTGGGGTCAAGAAAGCAGGTCTCAAGGAACTCACGCTTGATCCCATCCACAGTAGGACCTGCCAGCAACATATTCGATTTAAGAACCCGGGAAAGATTAATATATTTCCACTCCTCCACACGAGATGTCGGAATTCCGCATTGCCTAAATCGTTCCATTGCACTACTACGAAGATCAACCAGCCAAGGCATGCTTGATCCGGGCAACCTGTCTTTCAAATTTATAAATAGATCAGCAAACAGGTTGCTGTTTTCTGTTATTGCGTTCATGAGTTTTTACAAGACTAGCCAGTTCCTAATCAACTTGCTTCCAACACTTCTGCATAGCCATTTTCTTCTAATTCTATTGCAAGCTCCTTACCACCAGAGCGAACAATTTTACCATTCGCCAAAACGTGAACTTGGTCCGGAACTATATACTCTAGTAACCTTTGATAATGTGTGATCACAAGCATCGCTCGGTCGGCATCGCGGAGACGATTTATCCCATCCGCTACAATTTTAAGTGCATCAATATCAAGACCTGAATCGGTTTCATCGAGGATCGCGAGACGGGGTTCCAGAATTGCCATCTGCAAAACCTCGTTCCGCTTCTTCTCACCCCCTGAAAAGCCCACGTTAACTTGCCTGCTTAAAACATCTTCACTCATTTTAAGCTGCTTCAACTTCGCACGCGCTTCTTTGAGAAAAGCCATCGCGCTTATTTCATCTTGGCCACGAGATACTCGAATCGCGTTTACTGCTGTTCTAAGAAATGTTGCATTTGCAACTCCAGGGATTTCTACTGGGTATTGAAACGCCAGAAATACACCTTCACGGGCTCGTGCGTCGGGCGACAGTTCCAAAAGATTATTCCCGTTATACAGAATTTGACCTTTGTCGATCTGGTATCCATCCCGACCAGACAAGACATACGCTAGTGTACTCTTCCCTGATCCGTTAGGGCCCATAACGGCATGAACCTCTCCAGCCTGAACCGATAAATTCACCCCCCGAAGAATAGACTTCCCATCAATTGACGTGTGTAAATCACAAATCTGAAGCATCAACACCTTTCCTTAAACATGATCATTGGATCAACCAATTGCTCCTTCTAGGCTAATACCGAGCAATTTTTGGGCTTCAACAGCGAATTCCATAGGGAGTTTCTGCAAAACATCCCTACAAAATCCATTAACAATGAGAGACACTGCCTCCTCATCAGTAAGCCCACGTTGTCGACAATAAAAAAGTTGGTCGTCACTAATTTTTGACGTAGTGGCCTCATGCTCTATTTTTGCAGTCTGATTTTTAGCTTCTATATAAGGAACAGTGTGACCTCCACATTTATCCCCTATCAACAGTGAGTCACACTGAGTATAGTTACGGGCATTATCGGCCTTCCCTAATACACGCACTAAACCACGATATGTTTGTTGACCATGACCCGCAGAAATTCCTTTTGAAATGATAGTACTGGAAGAATTGCGCCCTATATGAATCATTTTAGTCCCAGTGTCAGCCTGCTGCCGGTTATTTGTGATAGCCACAGAGTAAAACTCTCCCTTCGAATTATCTCCTTGTAAAAGGACGCTCGGATATTTCCAAGTAATTGCTGAACCGGTCTCAACTTGGGTCCATGAAATTTTAGAATTTTTCCCTCGGCATGCTCCGCGCTTTGTTACAAAATTATAAATTCCCCCTATCCCTTCTTTATCGCCAGGATACCAGTTTTGTACGGTCGAGTATTTTATCTCTGCATCATCTAAGGCCACTAGCTCCACTACAGCGGCATGGAGTTGATGTTCACTTCTCATTGGTGCGGTGCATCCCTCCAGATAACTGACCTGTGATCCTTCATCAGCAATAATTAAGGTTCGCTCAAACTGACCTGTTTCTGCGGCATTAATCCGAAAATAAGTCGACAATTCCATAGGGCAGCGGACACCCTTAGGTATGTAAACAAAAGAGCCATCACTAAACACTGCAGAATTTAGAGTTGCGTAGAAATTGTCAGCAGCTGGGACAACGCTCCCTAAATACTTACGTACTATTTCAGGATGTGTCCTGACGGCCTCTGAAATAGAACAAAAAATAATACCGAGTTCAGCAAGCTTTCCTTTAAATGTTGTCGCCACAGAAACACTATCAAACACAGCATCTACAGCAACACCAGCCAGGGCTTCCTGTTCCTTAAGAGGAATTCCAAGTTTCTCGTAGGTTTCAAGCAACTCGGGGTCCACTTCATCTAGACTTTTCGGAGCCTCACCCTGTTTTGGTGCCGCATAATAATAGGCATTCTGGAAATCAATGGCTTTGTGGCAGACGTTAGCCCACCCAGGACCCTTACTTTCTGATTTTAACCATAAGTCAAATGCTTTTAATCGCCATTGTAAAAGCCATTCCGGTTCTTCTTTTTTCGCAGATATAAACCGGACAATGTTTTCATTTAAGCCTTTAGGGGCAAGTTCGGAGTCTATGTCAGTATAAAAACCATATTTATAATCTCCTCCGGTAGCCTCTTCGACACTCCTCACTGTTTCAACGGATGCGGCCATAATCTTTTCTAACTTCTATAAAAGGGTGATAGTAAAAAACTGAAAATTACGTTCTATCTGACACATTAGTCGGAAATGGCGATAATGGATCAAGATTCATAACAGTGGGCGTCGAAATTTCCCACAAAGAAACTCCCCGAAGAGCGTCACAAAGCGCCTCGTTGATGCGCCGCCAATTAGGTTGAGATGGACAAATACTCTCGAAATCACATTGAGCACCATCGTTTTCAAGGCAAACTGTAAGAGCTATTGGCCCATCAACGGCCGCAATAATCTGTTCGACAGAGATGACCTTTGGTGGAAGGGCTAACCGATAACCTCCATCACGACCACGTATTGAGTCTAATAGACCCGCCCTTGCTAAGGTCGCTAGAACTTTGCTGACAGTTGGAATTGGCAACCGAGTATTTTCGGACAAGTGGATGGCTGTATGCACATCGTCAGGCTCACGCGCCATATAACTCATTAACAAAACCCCGTAGTCCGCCAGGCGACTCAGTCGAATCATGGTCACTTATTCCCTAATATTTCCCGATATTCAGCAATTAATCGTAACGCATTATAAAAACTTTACTAAAATAGTACAGTTTTAGATAGGATCCCACCGTTTCTTTGTCAAGGGAGTGGATGCTGATCCGTATACGGCTTCAACTACGATCCGCAACTTTTTGAATGCATTTCGCAATGCGGCTTCCACGAGTCTTGGCTGGGCCGCACGAGCGAAAATAAAACCCAGATACTGACGCCCTTCAGGCAATGAAACCACTCTTTGCCCTATAGGGACCGTAACTTCCACCGAGTCGATGCACGGAACCGTGCGAGCAGAACTAAGGCCTTCAACCTTCTTTAATACTCCTGTGCACGGAACTTGTATCATCATTACACCAGCTGCGCCTTGCTCCCTCTGATACGAAATGGGAAATTCGCCCATTGCTTGGCGTAAAATTACGTCTTCGAGTGTGTAACCTCCCGTAAACCGCAATGATTTACCACAACGGCCCCCTATTGATCGAGCAGCAATCTCCAAAACATATAAATTGCCACTACGGATACGTAATTCAGCATGTATAGGACCATTAGACAAACCAATTGCTGCAGCAGCAGACGCGATCGTTTGCTTTATATATAAAAGATCCTTCTCAGATTTTTGGGAAGGGGTTAAATATATAGTTTCTGGGAAAAATGGGCCCGTTAGAGGGTCTGGTTTATCAAAAAACGCCAAAGTATGTAGTCTACGATTTTCTAGAACCCCATCAAATGCCATTTCCTCGCCCGGAATATAGTCTTCTAATAAAATACCAGAAGTATCCATTTGCAAATTAGATAGAATTTTCGATACACGCAAATAAGCGTTCTTTGCTTCAGATAGCGTATCCGCCCTGATCACTCCACAACTCGCTGATAGCCCTGTTGGCTTGATAACGCAAGGCAGCATGGTTTGACTGATTGTGTCCAAATCTTTTTTATGCCGAAGCAATTTGAAAGTTGGTTGAAGAAAACCAGCGGCATCCAACGTTTTCCGAAATAGATATTTATCTCGCGTGATCGAGACCGAATCTGTTGAATTATACCGCAACTTCAATAATCTGGCTACATGGGCAGCTAGCAATACGGCATCTTCTTCCGCAGCTACAATGGCATCAATTGGTTTTTGGGCAGCAAATGCCGCTATGTCCCTAGCTCCCGCAAGAGGGTCCATGAAGTTACATTGTAAGATATGCCCATCACTAAATTCTGCCGATGCCTGACTTTCATCAACTCCAATTACTACGTCTGAATTTAACCGATCCGAGGCTGATACGAATGCGGAAGCACGATAAGTTTTTGAAGGTAGAAGCAGAAGCAAACGTTTCATAAATTTATGATTGGGTGCTCAAATTACAGATTGCTAAACTGATCCAAACTTGGCTCGGCACAGCAATACCACGGCTCACTCATCGAATGAGATGAGGGCGAACTAATATTGTTGAGGGGAGGTGCTATTTGGCCTGTCGCTTGATGAGCAGCATCCCATAGTTTCGAAAATATTTCAGCTGCACTATCCGACTTGGATATGCCGGTCGCAACGATGGATTTTACTTTTTGTTCCAGCTCGACTGTAGCTGATTTTTCGTATCGCCATCCATAGCTAAGGCTCTCATCGTTATAGGATTCGAGGAAGGGCGAAAACGATTCAGTTTGCAAGATATGTGACCCCAATGGAACAAGTAGACGTATAGTTAACTGGATAGGTGCAACGTGCGGCACCAATTCCAGCGAGACTATCTGCTGCAGCAAATCAAGATAAGATTCTGGTGTTGTCCATGGTGTAAACGCAACAAAAGTCGGCGAAATATTCATTCCAACCGCACGACAAATATTAACAGCTTGAATAATATCTGCTCGACTATGCCCTTTAGAAAGATGTTCGAGGACATTGTCATCAAAGGATTCGACTGCGGTAGTTACAAATAAACAGCCTGTCTCTGCCAAGCGGGGGATTAAGTCTTTATGTTTCCTAATATGCTCCACCTTTACCGTAATATCATAGGTTACACCTGAGTACATTTCTGCGACCGACTGGACAATTCGCATAGCATGACCCGGACCATTAAAGAAATCAGGGTCTCCAAAGGTAATGTGCTTGGCACCCATAGCAACTTGCTGGGCAATGTCGGCGAGAACAACCTCAGCATCGACTACAAAAAATCTGCCCCCGTACACGGGAACAATCGGACAATGCCGGCAAAGATGTTTACAACCTCTACTTGCCTCGGTGTAACCACTCATCGTGGTGCTACCACCAGGGCCAAGAAGGTGCGCATATAAATCGAGCGACGGCAGATTATCTCTATCTGGCAGGATAAATTTCTGTTTTTTTAACTCAGTAACAACTGATTGTTGGGGCGTGACCCCGCTTGATAGCTCCTGATAAAGCTGTAGCAACCTGGTTTCGATTTCTCCTCCCATTATTGCCTGCACACCAAAAGCCAATAAAGCGTCCCGATTCATTGGCGCGTAGAGGCCATAACACACCAGAAAAGCATTTGGGTTTATGGCCGTAATTTTTGGCAGCAACCGAAAACAAAGTTGGGTCGCTGTATGCATAGGAATATGAAACGCGATAAGGTCCGCCCCCCTTATCGCGTTTGTTTCTAGGGTTTGAACAGATAGATCAGTACATACAACGTTTGCCCCTGCTCTCTTTAACCATGCAGCGGCAGATGCCAGGCCAAACGGCTGGTGCCCCAAATCATAGGTCGAAATAAGGACTACATTCAAAGATTCCGACACTGATATACTACGCTATTTCCCGGGTTGATAGTATGGGTTAGCTCCACCATCGTGATCCGTGACATCAAGAACATGAGCAATAGAAGGAACTTCCTTCATAATTTCAACTTCGACACCCTGCTTCAGGGTAACATCAGCCATGCCGCACCCCTGACATCCGCCCTCCAATCGGATATAAGCTGTGTCCGCTTGAACATCAACCAAGGCAATGTGGCCACCATGCGTCGCAACGGAAGGATTAATGCGTTCATCGAGCAATTGTTGAACTGCTTTACCTTCTGGGGTATCTAAACCGGGCTTTGGTTTGCTATCTCGATAATCTACTAGCTCTGCAAATTCGGCCAAATAATGACGCAGTAAATTCTCAATACCTGCGCGATAACTGTATGCAGAACCCAGCATTTCTAAAATTACTTTACCGTCTTGATAGCCTCGAAACCTAACGTCACCGCCACTTTCCGAAATTGCAGGGCGAACCCTCGTATCTAGCAATTCTTTGATTTCTGCAACTATCTCGGAATCGGCTTCATCAAACTCCTCAGATTCATCGTCACCGTCCAAAATCATTGGCAAGCCCGAAGTGTAATGTTCCATAATAGCGCCCAAAATTTCTGGCTTCATTAACTGCCAATCGCCATCCTCGGTTTTTCGGATTCTAATAAATTCATGTCCCAATGTAATTTCAAATACCCCTTCCAGATCAAACAAACGCGAAGCAAGAGGCGATCTACCGGCCGAGACCGAATCGCTGAAGACTATCACTTCTCCTTCTACTACCGCCCTACCTGGCAAGAATGTGACTACATCAGGATCCTTCGAGACCTCAGTTTGAATAAACATTTAAAGTTCCCATTCCATAGAAAACAGTTTGTCCGTTATACTTGTATTTGGCCTTATACTTTATACTGACAACCCGAAAGCACAATGAAACCTTCTGAAATTATAGTGGTTACGAATTATCACGCACATATATACTACGATGAGGAAACTCGCGCCAGAGCGGCAACCTTACGAAAAGCAATAGAAAGCGAATTCGACTTTAGAATGGGTCGATGGCGCGAAGAACCAGTAGGACCTCACCCCCAA
Source organism: uncultured Rhodospirillaceae bacterium (assembly GCA_964515905.1). Lineage (GTDB taxonomy): Bacteria > Pseudomonadota > Alphaproteobacteria > UBA7887 > UBA7887. The sequence goes on from CAZEWK010000010.1 coordinate 20,441, forward strand.
GCCATGTACCAAGTAGCATTTGATCCGAATCATTTCGGTAATTTTGTCCAGTGGTTGCTCAGCAACAGAAACAATCTTAATATTCTGGTCCACCCCAACACTGGGTATAGTAAGAAAGATCATACAACTCACGCCATATGGCTTGGCAACCCGCTGGTTTTAGACCTTGAGGCGTTAGAATCTGAAGATAACTCGTCTCAACCCCAATGAGCATACGGCTTCCATTATTTTCAATTTGTAATATCGGAGTCCCTAATTATGAGCAAAACTCTTACAGCAAAAACCTGCACTCCATGCCAAGGCGGCATCCCACCTCTGACTTACGACGAAGCAAACCATTACCTCGCACAAACTGACAATTGGCAATTGCTCGAAAATGGATCACTAATTTCTAGACAATATTCGTTTAACGATTTTAAGGCTGCCATGGCCTTCGTGATTCAAGTTAGTGAGCTTGCTGAACACGAAGGGCATCACCCCGATCTGTCTTTTGGTTGGGGTTACGCGACTGTCTCTCTGCAGACGAAGAAGATTAAAGGCCTCCATGAAAATGATTTCATCATGGCTTCAAAAATTAATCTTTTGGCTTAGACAAACAAGTAGGCTACCAGGGTCTAGTACAAAATTATTGAAAACAAAGTTTCAACGGCTAGAAAGGAATTTCATCATCGAGGTCACTGGTCGCAGCACCGGGCCCATCAAAATCCCCGCCCGAAGACGATGTATATTCGTTGCCACCCGAATCGGAACGTGAATCAAGCATTGTAAGTGTACCGCGGAACCGCTGAAGTACCACTTCGGTAGTATATTTTTCTTGCCCCGACTGGTCCGTCCATTTACGTGTCTGGAGTTGTCCCTCAAGATATACTTTTGACCCTTTCTGAAGATACTTTTCCGCTATTTCAGCCAAATTCTGGTCGAAAATAACGACCCTATGCCACTCTGTTTTCTCACGTCGCTCTCCAGTTTGGCGATCTCGCCAATTCTCACTTGTTGCCAGGGACAAATTTACAACCTTATCGCCACTTTGCATCGCGCGGGCTTCCGGCTCTCGGCCTAAATTCCCAACCAAAATAACTTTATTTACACTTCCTGCCATGTCCTACTCCGGTTCAAAGTGAAGCCGAGAAATGCGGCCAACATGAATATTAGACTACAACTCATTAAACGGTCGGTCACTCCCCAGCACTTTAAAAGTAATCAGATACCTATAAACTTACTATGAACTCTGTATACCTATTACTAATCCTACAACTGACAGTGCCAATTATGTTAAAATCACGTTCTCAACCCTGCCCACAATCGCACATCAATACAACTATAAACCACCATACCCATCGTATTTTCCCAAATGGATAAGAAAATACGGATACGAGGTGCCAGAGAGCACAACCTGAAAAATATTAATTTAACACTTCCTCGTGACAGCTTGACAGTGATAACTGGGCTTTCGGGATCAGGAAAATCGTCCTTAGCCTTTGATACTATTTACGCTGAAGGCCAACGTCGTTATGTCGAAAGTTTATCCGCATACGCAAGACAGTTTCTTGAGTTAATGGAAAAACCTAATGTCGATGCAATAGACGGCCTTTCCCCTGCCATCGCAATCGATCAGAAAACCACAGCTCGAAATCCCAGGTCAACGGTCGGGACAGTCACCGAAATTTACGATTATATGCGCCTCCTATTTGCGCGTGTAGGCATCCCCTATTCGCCCGCCACGGGACTACCAATTGAAAGCCAATCGGTAAGTCAAATGGTGGACGGAATATTGACGAACCCAGAACAAACCCGCCTCTACTTAATTGCCCCTTTAATCCGAGGCCGAAAAGGGGAATATCGCAAGGAAATAGCAGATCTCATGAAGCGCGGGTTCCAGCGACTAAAAGTTGACGGAGAAATATACCAAATTGAGGAAATTCCAAAACTTGACAAAAAACGCAACCACACTATCGAAGTAATAGTAGACCGCCTCGTTATTGGTAAAGATATCTCAGCCCGTTTGGCTGATAGCGTTGAAACCGCTCTTGAACTCAGTGATGGACTTCTAGTTACGGAAAATGCTGACAACAAGGCACGCACTACCTATTCCGCCCGTTATTCTTGCCCAGTATCAGGCTTTTCGATCGACGAAATTGAACCTCGTTTGTTTTCCTTCAATAATCCGTTTGGTGCCTGCCCTCACTGTGACGGCATCGGGACTATAAATTGGTTCGATCCCGATTTGATCGTGCCCGATGCAGAAAAAACCCTCCGCGATGGGGCCATCTATCCTTGGACCAACAAATCGACCCAATATTATCAGCAAGCGCTAGAAGGCGTCGCGAGTTTTTTTGGGTTCAGTGTTAACAAAAGATTCAAAGATTTGACGAAGAAAGAACGTGATCTCATTCTGCATGGCTCAGGCACTGATATTGTGCCGATCACTTACGACGATGGAATAAAAAAATATACAACCAAGAAACCGTTCGAGGGTGTTATTCCTAACCTTGACCGGCGTCTCAACGCTTCTGAACATTCCTGGATAAAGGACGAGCTTAGTAGATTTCAGACAGAACTGGAATGCAAACAATGTCAAGGATTTCGACTTAAACAAGAAGCTCTTGCAGTAAAAATAAGCGAATTACAAATCAGTGAGGTTGCAGATCTATCAATTCTGGAAGCTAGCCGATGGTTTTCTAAAATTCACGAAAATCTCAGTGCTACACGCAAAGAAATAGCAGAACGTATTCTCAAAGAAATAAACTTACGGTTAGGATTCCTAATTGACGTCGGACTTGAGTACCTTACCCTATCAAGAAAATCTGCTACCTTGTCTGGCGGCGAAAGCCAACGAATTCGCCTAGCATCGCAAATTGGTTCCGGATTGACTGGCGTTCTGTACGTTCTGGATGAACCATCTATTGGACTTCATCAACGGGATAACGCTCGTTTACTTAAGACACTGCGACACCTCCGGGACCTCGGTAATACCGTTCTGATGGTAGAGCATGACGAAGAAGCCATAATGGCAGCTGACTACGTGGTGGATATAGGCCCTGGTGCGGGCCTCGCTGGAGGAAAAGTTGTAGCTTTCGGAACCCCTGCCGACATTATTGCAAACCCAAAAAGTATTACAGGACAGTATCTTGCGCGGACTCTGCAAATACCGGTCCCATCAAAGCGACGAAAAAAGAATAGCGTCAACCACACTGGCATTAGGCTTATTGGTGCTTCTGCCAATAATCTTCAGGAAGTGAATGTAACATTCCCAATTGGAACATTTATCTGTGTCACTGGTGTTTCTGGAAGCGGAAAATCCAGCTTGGTGGTGGACACACTTTTTCGTGCTGCAGCCCGCCAACTAAATAGGGCTCGCTCTCACCCTGGTCCTTATAAAGAAATAAAAGGTCTAGAACACATAGATAAGGTTGTCGACATTAATCAGTCGCCAATTGGGAGAACACCGAGGTCAAACCCTGCCACCTACACAGGTTGCTTTACACCCATCAGAGATTGGTACTCCGGCCTGCCGGAAGCAAAGAGTCGCGGATATAAGCCGGGACGGTTTTCATTTAATGTGAAAGGGGGTCGTTGTGAGGCATGTCAAGGGGAAGGTGTATTAAAGGTGGAAATGCACTTTCTACCTGACATCTATGTAACTTGCGACCAATGCCGGGGAGCACGCTACAACCGTGAAACTCTCGAAATCACGTACCGCAACAATTCCATTGCAAAAGTTCTAGATATGTCGGTGGACGAGGCAGCAAACCTATTCGAAGCGATTCCATCTATTCGTGACAAACTGGTGACATTACAAAAAGTTGGGCTGGGTTACGTAAAAGTGGGGCAACCTGCCACTACACTCTCTGGAGGCGAAGCCCAGCGAGTCAAGTTAGCAAAAGAACTTGCTAAGCGAGCTACTGGCAAAACTTTATACATACTTGATGAACCTACAACTGGCCTTCACTTCGAAGACGTAAGAAAACTTTTAGAAGTTTTACACACACTAGTAGACGCTGGAAACACTGTTGCTGTAATTGAACATAATTTAGAAGTAATCAAAACAGCTGACTGGATTATAGACATGGGGCCCGAAGGCGGGGCTAAAGGAGGTCAAGTCGTTGTTACTGGAACACCCGAATCGGTGGCAAGAACAAAGAATAGCTATACGGGCCAATATTTAAAGCACATGTTGGGCGGGAAAGGCCGCTCCAAAACAAAAGTCTAAATTTTAGCAGTCTAATAAATGATGTTCTAGGGTTGTCTTCAAACTAGATTATTCGATGGATATGAGGAGTTAGCTAAAAGTTTGTAGCTGTCTCGGCGAACATTTTCATCGTGAGCCCACGTAACAACGGCAATTTCGTGTATATCATGCTTATTAGCGAGCAAACTAATTTGTGTAGATACCTTTTGACCTGTACCAACAAATGCCTTTGCACGATCCTGAATTTCCCACTCTTTTTCAACGTCCGAAAATCGATAGTCAGCAGCCACATCCGGGGATTCAATGGGCAAAAACACACCCCGTTCCCTAAAGAGTCGCCACTTTACTCGGGAACTATAGTGAAATTGCGCCTCTTCTTCCGTAGGAGCTGCTAACGCCCATACACATAATGCAACATGCGGTTCAGGATTCTCCTCTGTGGCCTGAAAAGTTTCCCGATAAATATTAAGAGCTTGGTCCGCACCGCGCCCATCCGTAAAGAACCAAGCAAAACAATAAGGTAGGCCAAAATGAGCAGCTACTTGCGCTCCGTAGTTGGAACTGCCAAGAATCCAAATTTCGGGAAAGGTATCTCCCTGAGGGAACGCTTCCACCTTCCCAAAAGGATGTTTGTCAGGCAAGGGCTGGCCAGTAACCCAAGCTGTAAGGTCGCGTATATCTGATGGAAATTCAGCAGGACGCTCATTGGCCAATCTGTTTAATGCAAAAGCCGTTCGGCCATCAGATCCCGGCGCGCGTCCAAGACCAAGGTCAATGCGGCCTGGAGCTAGCGCATCAAGTACTCTAAATTGCTCCGCGACCTTAAAAGGAGAATAATGCGGCAGCATTATCCCAGCACTACCCACACGAATTTTGTTGGTGCTCGTGGCGATAGCAGCTATAAGAATTTCAGGCGCTGTGCCGACAATTGTTGGCGAGTTATGGTGCTCGGACACCCAAAATCTGTCGTAGCCGAGTCCTTCACAATGTTTAGCAAGTTCTATGGCATTAGAAATCGCTATCCTGTTTGGACGCCCAACAGTAGCGATAGATTGTTCAAGAACAGATAGCCTTGGTATACGCACTCCTCCGAACCCCCTCGATTATATACGGCACAGCGTTACAGTCACCATACTAAATCTTTTGTTTAAGCGCATTTACATGTGGAAGCACTTGATCAATCAACATATTAGTTTGATCGAAAATCTCTTCATCATTAGCCCCAATGGGCCGCAAAATAAATTTTGATATTCCTGCGTCAACATAATCAGCAATTCTTTTAATTATCTCGGCTCCTGTTCCCACCACAAATGTATCTTCCGCCGCACGCCCTAGTCGCTTTCTATACATTTCCGAAGCCGAGACTACTGCTAGATTTTTCCAAGTTCCGATGTGATATGCGAACCCAGCACCATAATGATCATCGGCGATTGAACGACCCGTGCTGAATAAAGCTTCTTTAATTCTGTTTTTGGTAACACTTGCTTCCTGGGGGGTTTCGAATGCGGCTTGCCAGCCTGTTCCAAAACGAGCTGTTCTTCTGATTGCTGCCTCACTAGAACCACCGATCCATAAGGGCATATTTTTTTGGACAGGTCTGGGGTTTATTGAAGCGGAGCGATATTTAAAATATTTACCATCGAAGTCGATACTGTCCTGAGTCCATAACTTCGATATAATATAAAGTCCCTCATCAGTGCGCTGACCGCGCCCTTTGGTTTCCTGTGATGTGGCTTTCCATTCTGGAGCACGACTATTGCCAACGCCAAATGCAGGGAGAAAACGACCGCCACTCAATACATCTATGGTTGCGCACTGTTTGGCCAACAACAACGGATCACGAAGGGACACAGAAACGACATTCATACCAAATTTAATACGCTTGGTTCCGCCTGCAAGCGCCGCCATCATTGTTACACATTCAAGAATAGGATGACTGGATACTATGCGATCGGTTTGCCAAAGCGAATCAACGCCGCCGTCCTCACACAGATCAACCCACTTCCAAAAAGCCTTACCGCCCGTAAAAGGAAACTCAGATAAGCCTAAACCAACCGCAATCGACAACCCAGTCCCCCTAAAAAATGTAATCCTATATATGTATGGTAGTGGTATAACCTATAATTTTATAAATAAAATAACATTTCACGTCTAGCAGGGCCATTTGGTATACGATTCCAATTTGATACTGCATTCATAGTGTGGGGGTATTCTTATGCGAGAAAAAGTGTCTGAGATCAGAACAAACGATGGAGTCGTTGATACGTTTATTTGTCATCCAGATGAAGGCGGGCCATTCCCACCGATTATCATTTATATGGATGCTCCTGGAATGCGAGAAGAACTGCGTGACATGGCCCGAAGACTTGGCACCGTTGGTTACTACGTGATGTTGCCAAATTTATACTACCGGACCGGACGCGAAGGCAATTACGGTTATGAACTATCAAAAATAAGGGAGGACAACAATGAACGGGAAAAAATGTTCCAGGTAATGCGTTCACTTACGAATGCTCACGTTGTAGCTGACACACAACCACTCATGGATTACGCTCGTAACGATGACTCATCCTCAGAAGGACCCTTTGGATGTGTCGGTTATTGCATGAGTGGTCAGTTTGTTGTTTCCATTGGAGCAGCATACCCTCGCGATTTTGCTGCCGTAGCATCTTTTTACGGGGTAGGTATTGTGACGCAGGAGGAAGACTCTCCGCATATAAATGCCCATCGAATCAAAGGCTCCTTATATTTGGCATTTGCTTCTCATGATCAATGGGTACCGGAATCCTTGCTCGATTCCTTGCCGGATATTATGACGAAAGCAGGCATAAACTACCGGATCGAAATATACCCAGATACAGAGCATGGATTCGCATTTCCAGAACGTCCAGTCTACGTAAAATCAGCCGGAGAACGGCATTGGGAACGTTTATTTGCAATGTTTGACAAAGAACTGCGTCAGTAGTTTAAGATATCGACTCCGTTGATACCGATAGGTATCTGCAGGTATAAGGCACTATGTCAAAGAATATGCACCAGCAAGAACTTGGCAAACAGCTAACGCTCGGACTTCCACGAAAGCATGGATTATATGATCCTGCCTTCGAGAAAGAGGCTTGTGGTGTCGGTTTCATATGCGATATTAAAGGACGCCCAAGCCGAGAAATTATAAATCATGCTGAACACATGAATTGTTGCATGGTGCATCGTGGTGGTGTGGGGTATGAAAAAAATACTGGTGACGGAGCAGGAATACTTACTGGCCTTCCTCACAAATTCTTAACAAGGATAGCCCGACAAGAACTTAATGTCGATTTGCCAGACCCTGGCAGCTATGGCGCTGGAATCGTATTCCTGCCCAGACAGGAGAAGGAGCGGCAACGTTGTAAGACAATAATCGAAGAAGAAATAAACGAAGCCGGTCAACAACTTATTGGTTGGCGCTCTGTCCCAATAAATCCGGAAGAAGCTGAAATTGGGGAAGCAGCCCGATCCGCCATGCCTTGTATTGAGCAATTATTTATAAAGGCAAATGGGATACAAGGTGATAACTTTGAGCGGGAACTGTACATAATACGAAAGCATAGCACTCACCGAATTCGAAGCGATGAAACCCTAACGGAGCGCCAATTATTTTACGTGGTAAGCCTTTCTACGAGAATCATCATTTACAAAGGCATGCTGACACCTCAACAGGTGTTTCCATTTTACTCAGACCTGGCCTCAAAAGACTATGAGTCTCACCTCGCAATGGTGCATTCCCGTTTTTCGACCAATACCTTTCCGTCTTGGGATCGAGCCCAGCCTAATCGCTTTATGAGCCATAACGGAGAAATAAATACGCTATTAGGTAATAAAAACTGGATGAACGCTCGTCAAGGCACCATGGACAGTGAATTTTTTGGGAGTCGGATCGATAAGTTGTTCCCAGTTGTGGAACCGGACTGCTCTGACTCGGGTACTTTTGACAACGTTCTTGAATTTTTACTTATGTCTGGCAGAACTTTGCAAGAAGCTGTCTTAATGATGATCCCTGAAGCTTGGCAACAGGATAACATGATGGACCCCGCAAAACGGGCATTCTACGAGTACCAATCCTGTTTGATGGAACCTTGGGACGGTCCTGCTTCGATAGCTTTTACCGATGGTAATTACATCGGCGCTGTTTTGGATCGAAATGGCCTGCGACCGTCTCGCTACTATATAACAAATGATCATAAATGTATTATGGCGTCGGAAGTTGGGGTGGTAGATATTGACCCATCAACAGTTGTTGAAAAGGGCCGCTTGCAGCCTGGAAAAATCTTTCTCATTGATTTTGACAAAGGTCGAATGATCCCGGATGAAGAGATCAAAGCACAATGGGCCAATAGAGAGCCTTACCAAAATTGGCTCAGTGAACAGCGCATCGATTTAGTCAGCTTACCTCCTAGTGTCTCCAACCAAAGGTTAGATAAAGGCGTTATCCTCACCCAAATGCAGGCTTTTGGTTACACAACTGAAACCATGCAATTCATGTTACAACCCCTGGTGAAAGAACTTCGTGATCCATTGGGGTCTATGGGCAATGACAGCGCCCTTGCTGTCATGTCACAAAAAACGCGTATGTTGTACGATTACTTTAAGCAGTTATTTGCACAAGTAACAAATCCCGCTATCGACTCAATTCGGGAAGAGGTAATTATGGCCCTGGAATGCTACATAGGGCCCGAACATAACCTCCTTCAACCATCTCAAAAAAATGCCCATCGCCTGCGAGTACCACATCCAATTCTTACTAATGACTCATTAGCGGCCCTTAAGAATATGGATTACAGAGGTTGGAAATCCTGTTTAATTGACATCACTTTTCCCAAAGGTTCGGGTAAAGCCGGCCTTCTTTGCGAACTAGACCGGATATGCGCTGAGGCGACCAACGCAATTGCTGACGGTATTCAGATAATTATTTTAAGTGACCGAGAAATCGGACCAGAATCAGTTCCGATTAGCGCGCTAGCGGCCGTTGGTGCAGTTCACCATCATCTGGTTCGGTCCCATCTTCGCACTCGAGTAGGCATAGTAGTTGAAACCGGTGAAGCAAGAGAAGTTCATCACCACTGCCTCCTGATAGGTTTTGGCGCAGATGCTATCAATCCATATTTGGCATTTGAAGCTTTATGGGATGCTTTGGCGAATGGGTACCTAGATGGGACCGCACACATAGAGACAGAGCTGGATGTCGTGACCTCTTATCAAAAGGGTGTCGCCAAAGGAATGCTAAAGGTCATGGCTAAAATGGGCATTTCAACGCTGCAATCATATAAAGGAGCACAAATTTTTGAAGCTGTCGGACTAGCAACAGAAGTGATTGAGAGATGTTTCACAGGAACGGCAAGCCGAGTAGAAGGAGTAGGTTTTGACGTACTTGCAGAAGAGATGGAAAAACGGCATGCCCTTGGATTTCCTCATCGAGACACAATCGCAATACCAGTGCTCCAGAATCCTGGCGATTTTCATTGGCGGCGCCACGGTGATACACATATGTGGGACCCAAAATCCATTTCACATTTACAAATGGCGACTCGCAACAACGATAAAGTTGCTTACGAGCAGTTTTCAAACCACGCTAATAACGAAAGCACCCAAAATGCCACCCTTAGGGGGTTGTTCCGTTTTAACTATCAAGTGAATGGTGGTCCAATTCATTTGGCTTCCGTAGAGCCAGAAGCAGAAATTCTTAAACGTTTTGCGACGGGGGCCATGAGCTTTGGTTCAATTTCGAAAGAGGCACACGAGTCACTCGCAATCGCCATGAATCGTATAGGAGGAAAATCTAACACCGGTGAGGGTGGTGAAGACCCTAAACGATATCTACCCCTTGAAAACGGTGATTCCAAACGATCTGCCATCAAACAAGTAGCGAGCGGTCGTTTCGGGGTTACAATTAACTACTTAACAAACGCTGATGAGTTGCAAATCAAGATTGTGCAAGGAGCAAAGCCTGGCGAAGGAGGTGAACTGCCTGGCGGCAAAGTGGATGACTATATTGCTTCTCTTCGACACTCCACCCCAGGAGTGGGGCTTATTAGCCCGCCCCCACACCATGACATATACTCGATAGAAGACATTGCCCAACTAATTCATGATCTAAAAAATGCTAATCCAAAAGCCCGAATAAGCGTAAAACTGGGAGCGGCAATAGGTGTAGGCACAGTAGCTGCAGGAGTTGTGAAGGCCCGCACTGATCATCTCGTGATTGCGGGGGACTCCGGGGGCACTGGAGCATCACCTTTGACTTCCATAAAACATGCCGGTGTCCCATGGGAACTCGGAATAGCCGAGACACACCAAACCTTGGTGATGAATAATCTCCGATCTCGAGTCACTTTGCAGACGGACGGCCAGCTTAAAACTGGCAGAGATGTGGCAATTGCCGCGTTACTAGGAGCAGAAGAATATAGCTTCGGGACGGGGCCGCTTATTGCGCTTGGATGTATAATGATGAGAAAATGCCACCTAAATACATGTCCAGTGGGGATTGCGACCCAAGATCCCGGGCTACGGAAAAAATTCCAAGGCCTGCCAGAACACGTTATAAACTATTTTTTCATGATGGCCTCGGAACTTAGGCAGATTATGGCCGAGCTTGGTTTCCGTACCGTCGACGATATGATTGGCAGAACCGATGCCTTACACGTTGAAAAGGCAGTAAACCATTGGAAGGCCAAGGGCATTGATCTGTCGGCTGTATTAGAAAAAGCGATCGAGCCAGAAAATTGTCTTGGTGTTTATCGCATACATGATCAAGATCATGGACTTGAGGAAGCCTTGGACAACCAACTTATCAAACTCGCTGAACCAGCCTTAGCCAGTGGCAGTCGGGTGAGAGAGGAACTTTCTATTAAGAACACCCATCGGGTAGTTGGTGGCATGCTGTCCAACCAAATAATCCAGCGGGTTGGAGCCGAAATGCTACCCGATGACACGATCCACTTTAAGTTTAATGGGAATGCCGGCCAAAGCTTTGGAGCTTGGCTAGCCAAAGGTATTACACTTGAAGTTGAAGGTGATGCAAATGACTACGTGGGCAAAGGTCTTTCTGGAGGACGTCTTATCATTTACCCTCCAAAAACCAGCATATTTGACGCAGAGACTCAAGTCTTAATCGGAAACGTAGCATTATACGGTGCGACTTCGGGAGAATGTTTTTTCCGTGGGATTGCAGCAGAACGATTTTGTGTCCGTAACAGTGGTGCACGAACAGTTATCGAAGGAGTAGGGGATCACTGTTGCGAATACATGACTGGAGGCCGGGTTGTTATTCTTGGAAACACCGGTCGAAATTTTGCTGCTGGAATGAGCGGTGGAATTGCATACGTCTATGACCAAGAAAAAACGTTCAAAAAACGGTGTAACCCTGAGATGGTTTTGCTAGAACAGGTTGTAGACAGAGGTGATATTCTAGAACTAAGAGAACTTATCGAAAAACATCAGCAATATACGGGCTCTAAAATCGCTGAACGTTTGTTGACGAATTGGAATGTCACACTCACACAGTTCGTTAAAGTAATGCCCCTTGACTACAAGCGAGTGCTCGAAGAACAAAAGAAAACTGAACTGGTGGAAGCTGGCAGTGGGTAAAGTAACCGGATTTAAGGAGCACTCTCGTGTAGCAGCCCCGTACCGTGATCCCTTGGAACGCCTTGGGGACTTTCAAGAAATTTATACAGAACATGAAATAGATCATTTAACGATCCAGGCTGCACGATGCATGGACTGTGGTGTTCCGTTTTGCCAATCCCCAGATATAAACCCACTGAACGCACGTAGTGGCTGCCCCATTCATAATCTAATTCCAGAATGGAACGACCTTGTCTACACGGGACAGTGGAAAGATGCGTTAGATCGCCTGCACAAAACTAACAATTTTCCTGAATTCACCGGCCGTGTATGCCCTGCTCCGTGTGAGGGCTCGTGTGTCCTAGGCATCACCGATCCAGCGGTCACAATTAAGAATATCGAAATGGCAATAATCGATCGTGGCTTTGCGGAAGGGTGGGTCCAACCAATTCCTCCCCAATCAAGAACCGGCAAGCATGTCGCAATCATCGGTTCTGGGCCTACAGGTCTTGCAGCGGCGGCGCAGCTCAATTCTGCCGGCCACCAAGTGACCGTATATGAGCGAGAAGACCGCATTGGTGGTCTTCTGATGTACGGGATACCCAATATGAAACTAGATAAGAAAAAAGTAGTTGATCGGCGAGTCGAACTACTAAGACAGGAAGGAATAGAGTTTGTCACTAATGCCGATGTTGGTGAAGGGGACAATGGTACGCACTCAGTAACCGATATTTTGTCAAAAACGGATGCACTCCTCTTAGCAACTGGCGCAACAGTTCCTCGAGATTTACAAATTCCTGGAAGAGGATTAAATGGCGTTCACTTCGCTATGGAGTTCCTTACGGCAAATACAAAAAGCCTTCTGAACTCTGAACTCAAAGACGGCAACTTCATTAATGCCAAAGGAAAAGATGTGATTGTAATAGGAGGAGGAGATACTGGGACAGATTGCCTAGGTACTTCTTTACGTCATGTGTGTAAGAGTCTGATAAATTTTGAACTTTTTCCCACACCACCCGCTGAAAGATCTAAGAAAAATCCGTGGCCCATATGGCCAGTAACATTTCAAATTGATTATGGACACGAAGAATCAGCAGCAAGATTCAACAAAGATCCCCGTATTTATTCTATATCCACGACAGAGTTTGTTGGGGATGCTAACGGCACTCTTAAAGGCCTCAAAACCACGGATATGGCATTTAAAAATGGAAAATTAGAATCGATTGAGGGAACCGATCGGACCTGGGACGCTGATCTAGTATTTCTGTCTATGGGTTTTTTGGGCCCGGATCATTATATTTCTCGGCCCCTCAACCTTGAGTTGGACGATCGGTCTAATTACAAAGCTGAAAAAGGTATCTATCAGACCTCGGTCCACAAAACTTTTGCAGCGGGGGATTGTCGTAGCGGCCAATCACTTATTGTTCGAGCCATAAATGAGGGACGCGAAGCAGCTCGAGAAATTGATCGCTTTCTGACAGGGAGTACAGAACTGCCATAGTAGATATATTGATCCCCCGATTGCTGTCATGTAAACGCGGAATTGTCCCTTAAATAGATTAACGTATGGTGCCCCCAGGGAGACTCGAACTCCCACGTCCCGAAGGACAACAGATTTTGAGTCTGCCGCGTCTACCAATTCCGCCACAGGGGCTCTAACCATTTTACCAGCCATATCTTTACACCGCCGCAAAAGTCATTATAGACAGTCTTACTTAGTCCAAAAACCTTTTGCCGCTTTGACTAAAAACTGTTTCCGATAAAATAACAAAAGACATAAAAGCAGAACCACTTTCCGACTTCAATCAACTTTGTGATGGCCATTGTCAAAATCAAATTGAGTTAGTAACAAACGATGAAATTTACCTACAAAAACACTGTATGTAGCAAACAAAACACGTGAGACAACAAAATTGAACCCACCACCAAAAAAGGATCAGATTTTATCAGTGTCCGGTCCATTGGAGCGTCTCTATTCACGTATAATGTCTTTGTCTGGACATCGCCATGCTATGAAGGTGCTGGCTGGTGTCTCATTTGTGGAGAGCTCACTGTTTCCGATTCCTCCCGACGCAATGATGGTACCCATGGTATTGTCAAAACCTCGAAACGCTTTTTGGATAGCTACCGTTTGTACTGTAGCCTCTGTTCTGGGTGGACTTTTAGGGTATTTTATAGGGTACGGGCTCTGGGAGAGTATCGGACGACCATTGGTAAACTTATACGGTTATGCCGAAAATATGTCTGAATTCTCCGCCAAATACAATGAGTGGGGGGCGTGGATAGTGTTTACGGCAGGCATAACACCATTTCCATACAAGGTAATAACTATCGCAAGCGGGTTAACCAGACTTGACCTTCTTATTTTTGTAGCGGCATCCATTTTATCTCGTGGCCTTCGCTTTTTTCTTATCGCTGCTCTTCTTTATCGATTTGGAGACCCAATACGAATTTTTATTGAAAAAAATCTGGCTAAATTTACAATTTTATTTGTAGTGTCACTTTTTCTCGGTTTCGCACTTGTCAAATGGCTAATTTAACGCGCTATAGTTTCCTTGCTCAACCGAGGCCAATATTTGCCCTGTTAGGTATAATAAGTCTGGGTAGTCTCGGTTTCGCATTTTATCTAGAAATGTTCCAAAACCTTGCGCCTTGCGTGCTCTGTCGCTACCAACGCATACCATATATAATGGTCGTAATAATAACTATTGTCGGATTCTTGATATCCACCCAACCTCGATACCGAGACAAAATGAGTTTTATCGCAATTTTATGTTCTCTCATTTTTTTTATTGGATCACTAATAGCGTTGTTCCATCTCGGCGTAGAATTGAAATGGTGGGAAGGGACCAATAGTTGCGGTGTTACAGGAATAGAAGCGAAAAGCACTGAAATGCTAAAGGAAGCGATTTTGAATGCTCCTACTGCCAATTGCAGTGAAGTTTTATGGCAGTTCTTCGGTGTTTCACTCGCAGGATGGAATTTTATTTGGTCCTCATTCCTAACTGTAATCTTAGGATGGATTGCCACCCTCTGGATAAAAGGACAATCGGCATGATTGACCAGAAAAAAAACAATGAACGACTAAATCCGGAGCGCCTTCCCGGAGATCCAACAGTAACTCAACTTGTCGAACGCATGATACGCGTAGATCACGCCGGAGAGTTCGGTGCAGCAAGAATATATGAAGGTCAGCTAGCGGTGCTCAAAAACCATCCAAGCGCACAGTTGATTCAGCATATGGCTGAGAAGGAACGAAAACACTTAGACCATTTCGAAGAGCTTATTGTCGAACGGGGTATCCGCCCTACTGTTTTAAGCCCGGTATGGCATTTATCCGGTTTTATACTTGGAGCTGCGAGTGCTGCTTTAGGCAAAGATGCGGCGATGGCATGCACAGAAGCCGTCGAAACAGTCATTGACAAACACTACGAAAAACAAATCAACCAATTAGGGCCGGACGAGCAAGATTTAAAGGAAGCACTTCAAGAATTCCGTAGGGATGAGATAGATCACCGAGATTCGGCAATCGAATCAGGCGCCAAAAATGCCCCTGGATATCAAACGCTTGGTGCTACTGTTCGCGCCAGCACTCGGCTCGCAATTTGGCTGTCCGAGCGGCTATAGGTGGTTTTTAAATTTGTATTAGTTCTGTTTTTATACGATTTCGAGCTCACTATCCCAATATAGAAAATCCGACCAGCTTTCGTGCAAATAGTTAGGCGGATATCGACGTCCTACTTTTTGTAGTTCTTGGACAGTGGGGACATGCGGCATATGGGCCAAGTGCATGCCAGCTTCATTAACCAGTGAATTCCCTTTCTGCAAATTGCAGACGGCACACGCAGTGATTACATTGGTCCAATTAGTTAATCCACCACGAGATTTTGGTAGCACGTGATCAAACGTGAGGTCATATGTGTCAAAACCATCTCCACAGTATTGACATGTAAATCCATCCCGTAAAAAGACATTGAATCGCGTAAAGGCCGGGCGTCTATCAGAGTGAACATACTTTTTGAGGGAAATCACACTGGGTAATCGCATTTGATGGGAGGGAGATCGCACTTCTTGCTCATACTCAGCGACGATATTAACGCGATTGAGGAATACAGCCTTCACAGTTTCGTGCCAGGACCATAATGATAATGGGAAGTAGCTCAAAGGCCGGTAATCCGAATTTAACACCAGTGCTGGACAGATATTTAGCTGCATCATCCATCCCTTCCCTTATTTGGCGGTATCAGCCAGAAGCTATGTTTGCTTCAAACATTTATATTAGTTTAGAAATATTTTATTTCCAATTGATTGAGGCTAGCCTAACCAGCTAAAAATATTTCATCAATAAAAAGAAGCTATAGATAGCACTTTGGTTTATTGGTCCGTATTGTCTTTTAGAAATAACTAGTTAGAGGTGGCAAACTATGAATGGTCCCTTATCGCATTTGCAAGTGTTAGATCTTAGTCGGGTTCTTGCTGGGCCGTGGGCTGCACAAAACCTGGCTGACCTTGGTGCAAATGTAATTAAAATCGAACGTCCTGGAGAAGGTGATGACACCCGAAAATGGGGTCCTCCTTTTCTTAAAGATCGTAACGGACGTGACACTACCGAAACAGCATATAATATATCAGCCAATCGAAATAAACGTTCTGTAACTATCGATCTTTCAAAACCTGAAGGTGCGGAACTTGTTCGAAAATTGGCACTTAAATCAGATATTTTGCTAGAAAACTTCCGTGTCGGAGGTGCAGCAAAGTTTGGCCTAGGTTACCAAGAATTAGCAACCCAAAATTCCGGGTTAATCTATTGTTCTATTACCGGTTTCGGACAGGACGGCCCCTACAGGGACCGCGGAGGATATGACTTCATCATCCAAGCCATGGGCGGTTTGATGAGCATTACAGGCGAAACAGACGAAAAAGGTGGCGGGCCACAAAAAGTAGGTCTGGCTGTCTCCGATTTATTTACTGGTATGTACGCTAGCGTCGCTATACTAGCCGCTATTGCGCACCGAGAACGAACAGGGGAGGGACAATTCATCGATCTTGCCCTTTTGGACTGTACCACATCGATACTTTCAATGATGGCAGCAAACTACTTCATGAGCGGACAGTCTCCTGCACGGATGGGAAATGCCCATCCCAATGTTGCACCCTATAGCCTTTACGAAACTGCCGACGGAAGTTTGGTAGTCGCAGTCGGGAACGACCAACAATTTTACAGACTTTGCAAAACTCTGGGCATCCCAAAACTGGCAACCGATCCTTTATTCAAAAATAATAGGGAAAGGTTAAAGAATCGGCTCCAAATGGATGCAAACCTTTGCCCCGTTATCAAAAAATGGAAATCAAGAGAATTGCAAGATGCACTGAATGTAGCTCTAGTACCATGTGGAGCAGTTAACTCTGTTGGCGAAGTTTTCGACGACCCCCACGTAAAACATCGAGGAATAAAAACTATCCTCACACACCCACTCTCTGGCACAGTAAGTGTCGCTGGAAGCCCAATTCGATTGTCAAAAACACCCGTCACGTACCGCCACCCCCCACCACTACTTGGCGAACACACAGACGAAGTATTAACAGAAGAATTAGGGCTGCAGCCAGGTGACATTGCCAAACTTCGTCACCAGCATATTCTTTAAGTTTTATGCCATCCCTGTGAAACAATCTCGTAAAAATTTACTGCCGATTTGAAGTCCTTCTTGATCAATACTGTGACCAAGACCGGAACAAATATGCCATTGAGCCGCGACATCTAAAGACGCAAACTTTTGTGTACTCTCAAGCATTGCACTTGCTGGGATTAATTCATCTGAATCACCGTGCACCATGATAACTGGTGGTTTGGACATCACGCTATTTCTGCTACCCCCTAGTCCTATCAATCGGCCCGAATAACCTACGACACCGGCCAGCCTATCGTTATGCCGAAGAGCCACATATAAACCCATCATAGTGCCTTGACTAAACCCAACCAAAGCTAATCGATCCGGGGGCACTTTGGTTCGTGATAATTGCTCTTCCATGAAATTTGTAAGAATTGGGGCCGTGTCCTGCACACCCGACATCATAGCCTCCTCGGTATGTTCGTGAATACTAAACCATTGGCGTCCTTGCGGTGCCATATCGTAAACATAGGGGGCATTAGGAGAGACAAATTCAGTATCCGGCATTTGTTTCGCCCAATAAGGGGCCAAACTAATGAGATCATTCCCGTCAGCACCAATACCATGCAGGAAAATAACCAAATTTCGCGGCGAACGGCCGCTTGCGGCAGGATAACTAGGACCTGTTAATGTCGGAATAACCATTTAGCACATACCAGTATAGGTTTTTGACAATCTAAAATTACGTTATTAATACATCAACAGAAATTACCAATACTGTTTCTTTACAAACTCGATAATTATCTCTATGCCTCAATTAAATAATATAGTTCCTTTGGTTACACGTTTTGCACCTAGCCCCACAGGTTATATGCATTTAGGTCATGCCTACGCGGCAATTTTTGCCTGGCGCGCTGCTCGCGAACAAAATGGCCGGTTCTTGCTACGCATTGAAGATATCGACTCAACTCGATGTCGACCTGAATTCGAGGAAGCTATTTTAGAGGATTTACAATGGCTTGGTTTAGATTGGGATGGACAACCACGACGACAATCAGAAAACATCACAGACTATAAACGGGCACTCGATAAATTATGGGCATTAAACATCGTATATCCATGTTTTTGTACCCGAAGTGAGATCCTAGCTGAAATCGCCAATGCAGATGCTGCCCCTCACACAACGGATGAAGTAGCTTATCCCGGAATTTGCAGGATATTAACCGAAAAGGAGAGAAATGCGCGTATAACAAGTGGTGCCCCATACGCGTTACGGCTTGATATGAGCAAAGCATATGATTTAACAGGGCCCCTGGTATGGTCCGATCGAAGGCAAGGGAACCAAAACATAGACTGCAGTGCGGGCGATATCGTCATCGCCCGAAAGGACATTCCAACGAGTTACCATCTAGCAGTATCTTTAGATGATCATCGACAGAGAGTAACACTAGTAACCAGAGGCGAAGATCTTTTTCAATCCACCCATGTGCATCGAATCCTTCAAGCTTTACTTGGGCTAAATATACCGGAATGGCATCACCATAAACTGATTATGAATGCGGAAGGCAACCGGCTATCCAAACGGGGGCGGGCTTTAACAATTCGTTCCTTGAAAAGAGCTGGAGAAAGCCCGACCAGTATTCGAGAAATGGTCGGGCTCACGTGATAAGTAGTTCGAAAATCAATGAGCGTTCCCATCTAAGGCATGAGCGATACAGTTCAAATATTTTCGAGTGTGATAGCGCTGGACAAACTCATGTTTCTATTCAATCGTTGAAATTAGATCTCTTATCCCCAATTTAACAACTGTGAAAAATAACCATGCCGTCATCTAACAATTCAGAAGACAAATTGATCAACACATGTGAAAGCGCTCTCGCATCAGCAAATCAGCTTGAGGGTCACATTCGGTCCCTTATAGCTAAGAAAGTTTTCCTAAAAGGGCGCATCGAATCGACAAAAATTACTGCCAATCAATTCTCACTGCACGGCTATGCGTGGCTGGCTACCTATGTTGAATCGTTACGTCAACTTCTTAATTGGTCGAAGCGACTGAAAAACGGAAATAGCTTTGGCGATCTAGAACAATTAATACTGAAAGCGGGATTTGGTGAGTATCTCGCCCAAATCAGAGGTGGAATACCCATGAGCCAGTTAGAAATTGCTCGGCTCTCTGACTTTGGTGCCAATGAAAAAGTTGAACGAGAGTTTCTAACTTCTGACGTGATGCTGGTAATTCAGGAAGGGAATAGCCCCAAGGTTCGGCAAGCATTAGCAGAACTCATGATTAACAATAATTTTGGGAACGTCGGGCTACAAGAATCAAGCTTAGAAATGATCCGGGACCAATTTAAGAAATTCTCAGATGAAAAAATTGCCCCTCATGCTCAAACATGGCACATGAATGACTCCTTGATACCCGATCATCTGATTTCCGACATGTCGGATCTGGGTGTGTTCGGCCTAACAATCCCGGAAAAGTGGGGTGGGTCCGAATCTGGAAAAACAGCGATGTGCCTGGTAACAGAGGAGTTATGCCGTGGATATTTGGGGGTTGGCTCCCTCGTCACACGCACTGAGATAGCGGCCGACCTTATCCGCGAACATGGCACAGACTTGCAGAAATTGAGATGGCTGGCACCCTTGGCTGAAGGAAAACTATTGCCGACCGCTCTCTTCACAGAACCAGATACAGGCTCTGACCTTGCCTCCGTGGGCACGCGTGCCATTCGATCTGGAACCAAATACCAGGTAACTGGTGCCAAGACCTGGGCCACCCATGCCTCACGAGCTGATCTAATGACTGTACTTGTTAGAACGGAGCAAAACCAAGTCGGGCATAAGGGAGTAAGTATTTTAGTGGCCCCCAAACCTAGAGGAACGGATGATAACCCCTTCCCCTTAACGGGAATGAGCGGGACCGAAATAAAGGTCATTGGCTATCGGGGGATGAAAGAGTACGAAATCGCCTTTGATGGATTCGAAGTTCCAACAGATTGCCTACTGGGCGAGGTTGAAGGACAAGGATTTAAACAGCTAATGAGCGGAATGGAAACTGCCAGGATACAAACAGCGGCGCGTGCCATCGGAGTTGCGCAGAATGCTTTGGAACTTGGTCTATCCTATTCCCTAGAACGATATCAGTTTGGACGACCAATTTACGATTTCCCCCGAATATCTGCAAAACTAACATCTATGATGGTGGAAATAATGATATGCCGGCAACTAACTTGGTCTGCTGCTCGTGAGAAAGATGCGGGCCGTAGATGCGATATAGAGGCCGGTATGGCAAAACTTCTGTCAGCCCGTGTTGCTTGGTCAGCCGCAGACAACGCCATGCAAATTCACGGTGGCAACGGGTATGCGGTAGAATTCCCCATAAGTCGCGTACTGATGGATTCGCGTATTTTAAATGTTTTTGAGGGCACCGGAGAAATACAGGCCCAAATTATCTCCAAAAGATTACTGGAAACAAATCAAACACCTGCAGCATAACTGCGCGCTGCATCTTCTATTTATGTTTAAATCTCTTTTATGCGATTGAGGCCACTGACCTATGGAAGCTTTTGAAGCCGTTTTCCCAATGTTGATTGTCATAGCACTGTTGACCGTCCTGATTGTACTAGCTATTGGCATCATTGGCATGTTGAAAGGTGGCCAATTCAATCAGCGGTACGGCAATAAACTGATGCGTCTGCGCGTTATATGCCAGGGGATCGCAATAATCTTAATAATCTTATTCGTGATATTATTTCGATGACAGCAGGTGTTCTGTTCCATGTCTATTCCAGACAAACCCATAACGTTGACACAAACCATTCTATGTGTCAGTGCAATGTTTTTTTATCATAGGCAACGGTGGATAGTAGCCCAGTTTTTGTCTTTTTGTGCAAGAGGTCTTTCAATGAAAGTGGTGGTCGCAGTTAAGCGTGTCATTGATTACAACGTAAAGATACGGGTTAAATCGGATCAGTCGGGTGTGGAAACCGATAATGTAAAAATGTCTATGAATCCGTTTGATGAAATTGCAGTGGAAGAAGCAGTCCGGTTGAAAGAAGCCGGAACAATTAATGAGATCATCGCAGTTTCTATTGGGCCACTACAATGCCAAGAAACATTGAGGACTGCTTTTGCAATGGGAGCGGATCGTGGAATTCATATTCTTACAGAGTCTCCAGTCGAACCATTAGCTGTATCAAAGTTGTTAAAAAAAGTTACGGAAGAAGAAAAAGCCCGCTTGGTAATATTAGGGAAACAAGCGATTGATGATGACAGCAACCAATGTGCACAGATGTTAGCGGGATTGCTCGGATGGGGGCAAGGGACATTTGCATCAGAATTGAAGCTGCTCGAAAACAAAATTGAGGTTACACGCGAAGTGGATGGGGGTTTAGAAACATTATGGCTGAATATCCCTGCGGTAATCTCTACGGATCTTCGTTTGAATGAGCCCCGATATGCCTCTCTACCAAATATAATGAAGGCAAAGAAAAAACAAATCGATCAGAAGACGCCTGCGGATTACGAGATCAATACAACTGCCCGCATTCAGACCCTTAAGGTCGAAGAGCCTCCGACCCGTGAATCTGGTGTTAAAGTGGCTGATGTCCAGGAACTAGTGGCAAAACTACGCGATGAATCAGGGGTGATATAATGACTAGCTTAGTGATCGCCGAACACGACAATACTGAATTAAAACCATCGACTTTAAACACTGTATCTGCTGCCGCCAGTTTGGACGGACCAATCCACATATTAGTCGCCGGGGAAAATTGCGGATCCGTAACAGAGACCGCCGCTAAAATTTCGGGAGTAGAAGCAATAATCCACGCTGATGGTTCGGAATATAAGCACCAGTTGGCAGAAAATATGGCGCCAATAATTGTAGAGCTGGCGGAAAGTTATAGTCATATCTTAGCGCCCTCAACGACCTTTGGGAAGAATATCATCCCCAGAGCGGCTGCCTTATTAGATGTCCAACAAATCTCTGACATCATTGCCGTCGAGTCCGATGACACATTTGTTCGACCAGTATACGCGGGCAATGCCATAGCTACGGTAAGATCTTTGGACGAATGTAAATTGATAACTGTTAGAACAACGGCATTTAAAGCCGCCGAACTAGACGGTGCCGCCGAACAAAAAGATATATCGGGAAAAGGCGACGCTAATATATCCGGCTTCATAAGACGTGAATTATCTAAATCAGATCGCCCTGAACTGACCGCGGCAAAAATTATCGTTTCCGGTGGACGTGGCATGCAAAATGGAGAGAATTTTGCACTACTGGAACAACTTGCAGACAGGCTAGGAGCAGCAGTTGGAGCTTCCCGCGCCGCCGTTGACGCCGGTTACGTGCCGAATGACTATCAAGTAGGCCAAACAGGGAAAATAGTTGCGCCGGAATTATACATCGCTGTAGGCATTTCTGGCGCCATCCAACACCTAGCAGGAATGAAGGATAGCAAGGTAATTGTCGCAATCAATAAAGATGAAGACGCCCCTATTTTTCAAATTGCCGACTTTGGTTTAGTGGCAGACTTATTTAAAGCGGTGCCTGAACTTACATCGGCGCTTGACAAGTAAGATACCGATGTTTTTCTAGAAAAATGCCGGTTTTTTAATATTTTGATCTACGTCGTAATTTAATATAGATGCCAACCAACGCTCAATCTCCGCAGATTTTTTACCTTTGCGTTTTGAATAATCGTCAACTTGGTCTCTCTCAATTTTTCCAATACCAAAGTAGTAGCTTTCTGGATGACTAAAGTATATTCCACACACCGAAGCGGCCGGCCACATCGCAAAATTATCTGTGAGCTTAACACCGGTATTCTCCTCAGCATTTAGGAGAGAAAATAGAGTCTCCTTTTCCGTATGGTCTGGACAAGCAGGGTAGCCAGGAGCTGGGCGGATACCTTGATACTGCTCTTTTATCATAGATTCATTGTCGAGTGCTTCGTTCGGATCATAGCCCCAGAACTGTTTACGCACCCGTTCATGCATGTGCTCTGCAAATGCTTCAGCGAGTCGATCAGCTAGCGCCTTCACCATGATGGCACTATAATCATCATTTTCCGCCTCAAATCTTGCCGCGACTTCATCACATCCATGCCCCGTCGTAACCACAAACCCGCCTATATAATCCGAAAGACCACTATCCAAGGGCGCAATGAAATCAGCCAACGCATGATTAGCCCTCCTTGAATCCCTAGCCATTTGCTGTCTAAGCATATGCAACCTTGATATCTCGGTGGTTCGGTCAATATCCTGAAAAATGGCTATATCTTCTTCCTCAACCATATTTGCAGGCCACAAACCGATGACAGCTTTAGCTTCAAGCCAGTTTTCGGTTATCATTCGGGCCAGCATGATCTTGGCGTCTCTATACAAGTCTCGAGCGGCAGGGCCCACCACCTCATCATCTAGAATTTTAGGGAATTTTCCTACCAATTCCCACGATTGAAAGAATGGGCTCCAATCAATGTATCTTTCAACAATTGACAGATCGTAATTTTGGAAGACCTGAGTACCTAGACGGTTGGGCGTTGGTGGAATATAGTTTGGCCAATCAACTTTGAATTTGTTGATGCGTGCTTTTTCTAAAGTTTGTTTGACGCTATGTCTCATGCTTGTTGCATGCTGCTCACGAATTCGCCCATATTCGCTAGAAATTGTATCCACAAAGTCGTCCCGCTTCTCCTTTGACAACAAATTATTAACCACACCTACCGCTTTGGAGGCATCATTCACATGAATTGTTGGTCCTTCGTAATTTTCCATAATTTTAACAGCTGTGTGTACACGACTAGTCGTTGCACCTCCAATCAACAATGGAATACGTAGTCCTGCTCGTGTCATCTCTCTAGCTACAACACGCATTTCTTCAAGGCTTGGTGTTATAAGTCCAGATAAACCAATTATGTCTGCAGACTCTTTTTTTGCCGTCTCAATGATATCTAAAAATGGAACCATTACTCCAAGGTCTATCACCTTGTAGTTATTGCATTGAAGAACAACGCTCACGATATTTTTTCCAATGTCGTGCACATCACCCTTTACGGTTGCCATAACAATTTTTGCTGCATTACCTGTTTCTGAAAGCCCCATATTTTTTTCTTCTTCCATAAACGGAATTAAATGCGCCACAGCCTGTTTCATGACTCTTGCGCTTTTCACGACTTGGGGTAGAAACATTTTCCCGGCACCAAAAAGATCCCCGACTTCGCTCATTCCGTCCATCAACGGTCCTTCAATCACTAATAACGGCCGCGTCGCTGCGAGTCGCGCCTCCTCGGTGTCCGAGACAATAAAATCACTAATACCGTGAACCAAGGAATACCGGATACGTTGTGAAACGTCCCCTACTCGCCACGATTGGTCGTTCTCTGCAATTCTTACATTTGTACCCTTATGTTCTGCAGCAATATCCAAAAGCTTTTCAGTAGCATTGCTCTTTCTATTGAAAAGAACATCCTCTATACGGTTTTTTAGTTCGTTTGGAATGTCTTCATAGATAGGGAGTTGCCCAGCATTTACTATGCCCATATCCATCCCAGCCTGTATTGCATGATAAAGAAATACTGAATGCATGGCAGAACGAACCCTGTCATTGCCTCGAAACGAAAAGGAAATATTCGAAACGCCACCGGAAACATAAGAATATGTCAGTTCTTCTTTAATTCTCCTAGTGGCCTCTATGAACGCAATAGCGTACTCGTTGTGTTCTTCGATCCCAGTAGCTACCGCAAAAATATTAGGATCGAAAATAATATCTTCAGGAGGAAAATTAGCTTTAGACGTCAACAATTCGTAACTCCTGGAGCAAATATCTACTTTGCGTTGAACTGTTTCAGCTTGACCGTCCTCGTCAAAAGCCATCACTACGACGGCGGCCCCGTATCTTCGCACGAGCCTACCTTGCCTTAAAAAGTTATCCTCTCCCTCCTTGAGGCTGATGGAGTTAGCTATGCTTTTTCCTTGAACATTTTGAAGTCCCGCTTCTATGACCGACCACTTCGAAGAATCTATCATCAATGGGACACGGCTAATATCAGGCTCTGCTGTTATGAGACGAACGAATCGCACCATAGCCGCCTCACTATCCAGCATGCCGTCATCCATATTGATATCTAAAATTTGTGCTCCGCTTGTCGCCTGTTGGCGGGCAATCTGAAGGGCGCTGTCAAAATCATCCTGAATTATTAGGTTCCGAAACTTAGCCGAACCAGATACATTTGTTCTTTCTCCAATATTTATAAATCTGGGTATCACGATAATGCCCCGACTGTTTCCAAACCGGAAAGACGTAGGCTCTTTCTAATTGCTGGTGCTTTTCGCGGAGAGTGCGCAGCAACTGTATCGGCGATTAGACGAATGTGGTCTGGAGTGGTGCCACAGCAGCCTCCAACAAAGTTTACTAGACCCTCTTCGGCCCAAGCCTCAATGTGCCTCGCTGTTTCACTTGGCATCTCCTCATATTCGCCAAACTCATTGGGAAGTCCTGCGTTTGGATATGCACTGATCATGCAATCCGCAACAGATGCAAGCTCCCCGACATAAGGTCTTAGTTCTTCGGCCCCAAAGGAACAGTTTAACCCAATACTAATTGGACAACCGTGTCGAACCGAATTCCAAAATGCTTCAATTGTCTGTCCTGTTAAGGTTCTACCCGAACGATCTGTAATGGTCCCAGAGATCATAACCGGCAACCTTAAGCGGTTTTCTTCAAATAACTCTTCAAATGCAAATAACGCAGCTTTTGCATTCAAGGTGTCAAACACAGTTTCTAGGAGCAATATGTCGACACCGCCTTCTATGAGTCCAGCTGCTGCTTCCCTGTAGCAGTTTCGTACTTCATCAAAAGTAACTGCACGATAGCTTGGGTCTGAAACATCGGGCGAAATCGAAGCTGTCCGATTTGTCGGCCCAATAGCACCAGCAACGAAACGTGGTTTTTCGGGGGTGCTGACTTCGTCAACTGCCTCACGGGCTAATTGTGCCCCATGAATATTTAATTCTTTCACTATCCGCTCAAGTTTGTAGTCAGACATCGAAATAGAATTCGAGTTGAACGTATTAGTAGTGACAATGTCAGCTCCTGCATCTAAATATAAGGAGTGTATTTCTTTAATGACTCTACTCTGGGTAATATTCAAAAGGTCATTTGCGCCCTTCAAATCACTCGAATAGTTAGCAAATCGTTTTCCACGATAATCGGCATCACCTAGCTGGTACTGTTGAATCATAGTTCCCATTGCGCCATCAAGAACAAGAATTCGTTCCAGCGATACCTCCCTAAGCCTTATTTCAGCTTGGCTAGTCATGATTGTTTGACCTGATTATGGTCGTTTGCTGTCGGACGAACACCCAACATATGGCAAATGGCAAACACAAGGTCCGCTCGATTCAATGTGTAGAAATGAAGCTCTTTAATGCCCGAACGCAAAAGTTCAAAACACTGGTCCGCTGCTGTGTGTGCAGCTACTAGTTGACGGGTTTTTGGATCGCCATCAAGACCCTCAAATCGATGCCTGAACCAACCGGGTATGGATGCTCCACACATGGCACTAAATTTTTCTACCTGCCTAAAATTGGTAACCGGAAGAATACCGGGAACAATGGGTATGTCTATCCCTGACCCTCGAACCTTATCCAAAAATTGAAAGAATACTTCATTATCAAAGAAGTACTGTGTAATTAATCGTGTAGCGCCTGCATCTACTTTACGTTTCAGATAATCTAAATCACTAGAGAACCCGCGAGAATCTGGATGTGGCTCCGGGTAAGCACTAACACTAATCTCAAAATCTGCAATTTTTCTTAAACCAATAACCAGCTCTACAGCGCTCTTATAGCCTTCCGGATGGGGAACAAATTTAGCTTCACCGCCAACCGGGTCACCTCGCAAGGCAACTATATGTTGAACTCCTGCCTCGTCATAATCACGAATTACACGGTTTATTTCAGAAATACTTGAGCCCACACAAGTCAGATGTGCTGCCGGACTAAGTTGTGTCTCCTTTTGTAACTGGCTCACTATAGCATGGGTTCTTGTGCGAGTACTGCCCCCCGCACCATAGGTGACGGACACAAACTTAGGCCGCAACGGCTCTAGACGGCGAATCGCTACCCATAGGTCCTTAAGCATGCTTTCTGTCTTTGGGGGGAAAAATTCGAATGAAACAGCTGGAGGAATCAATTCAGAATCCGTATCTTTTAGAGAAGAGGTCATATTGAAATCCTATTGCGTGAAGCTAATTCTTCTATCGCAAAAGAATCTGTCGGGTGCTGCCCCACCCACAAAACGACAGTTAAGTCATCTCCAACCAGGCGAGAAACATTCTTACACTCAAGGCCGGCCCCTTTAAACCAGTCAACCATTTCAAAATCTGTAAAACCCAAACGCCTATGAGCGTGTTGTGCTCGCAGAAAATCGAGGTCGTGACGATCAAAATCTACTACTGCTATTCTGCCACCTGGACGAAGTACCCTACTTGCTTCTAGTAGAACGTCGCACGGCTCATCCGAATAATGTAAAACCATATGAATTGAAACAGCGTCAAAGGACCCAGCGGCAAAAGGCATCTTATACATGTCGCCATGTTGCACCTGACAGTTGCGTGCTCCCGGATGCTCTAAGTTGACCCGCGCCACCGCAAGCATAGCGTGTGAGAGATCTATACCGATGCCACGGCTAATCTGGCCGGACATGAGTTCCAAAATTCTCCCGGTGCCCGTACCAATATCGAGGAAATCCTCCACATTCATACTCGAAAACACAGTTTTTAATGCAGCTTCAACCTCTTGCTCCGGCACATAAAGTTTGCGTAGCTCATCCCAATTGGGGGCATATGCTGCGAATAAACGTTCTGCTTTCAACTGGCGGGCGCGCTTAACCTTATTGAGCCGTTCTTTATCTAGAAGGAGTGTTTTGTCGTGCCCAGGAAGCCGAGTCAGTAGGATCTGCGCTAACTCTCCACCGGGTCCTTCTGTTCCCATACGATAGAATGCCCAGGTCCCCTCTTGTCGCCGTTGAAGCATCCCCGTATCACACAATTGTCTAAGATGGTGGGATACGCGAGGTTGGCTCTGCCCTAATATCTCGGTCAACTCGGTCACCGTTAGTTCACTATCATAACACAAGGAAAGCAAACGAAGGCGAGTTGGTTCGGCGGCCGCTCTAAGTGCTTGTAATATTTCTTGCAATTTGGAGATCCAGTGTCTAATAGTTCATAATATAGATATATAAATATATTTTTATACTATTATTAATAACATAAAAAGGTCTCATTTGTGAACTAATAAACACTCCATATTATTGGTGTACAAGAAGCTGGCGGGAGCTTCTTAATGCAGGGATAAGCTATTGCAAAACGGCGTGCGACCGTTAGTATTTTTAAAAACAGTGGTAGACCAAAATTTAGCTACCCATACTTAGCACTGAGATATATTTACAACACTTGTACCATGATAATATTGACCCTTACTTCTGATACTGGTTTTTCGTAGAGTCTTGTGGTACCGAATTTATGACTTAAGAGCGCAATTGGGCGCGATGATCAAATTTGATCATTCCGCGACCAAGTTATAAGCACGTTGGGAAGAAACTGTTGTTGGGCCGGGATATGTTGATGGGCTATAAAGTCATTTGTTTTTTGCTCGTCGACTTTTACCTGGAGCATTCTGGAGATAACAATAATATAAGGATTCAAGTGCTTGCCAGGTAATACCTCAGCCTCGACAATCTGGGTCATATTTTGGAAGGCGCGTATGCTCGCGGTCATCTTTGCTGCGTTAGTTCTAAGCGCGTGCGCCACACCTCCAAGCGATGACCCAGAAGCCGTAGCCGAGTGGCACGCCATTAACGATCCATTGGAACCGCTAAACCGAGGCATTTTCCAGTTCAACGTCGGCATCGATAAAGTGGTGATCCGCCCACTCGCTTCAGGATACCGTTGGTTATTCCCGAGTTTTATGCGTGATTCAATTAAGAATGTGCTGGACAATTTAAGTGAACCATTGAATTTTGCAAATTCGCTATTGCAAGGTGATATCGGACGTGCCGGCACCGCTGCAGGTCGACTCCTGGTGAACTCAACAATTGGTCTAGCTGGATTATTTGATATCGCAGAGACAATGGGCCTAGAGCCTGTAGACGAAGACTTTGGTCAAACACTAGCCACATGGGGTACAGGAGAAGTCGCTTATCTTATTTTGCCGGTGTTAGGCCCATCTTCTGTCCGTGATGGTTTAGGGCGCGGAATAGACTTCTTCATCAACCCGATAAATTACAGCCTTGATAACGCCGGCTTAGAGTGGGTGGGTTGGACCATGACAGCTGTTAATGGAATAGATCAGCGATCCCGACATATAGAAACTCTTGATGAAATAGAGCGTACCTCAGTTGACTATTATGCAGCTATCCGCAGCCTGTATCGACAGAGGCGCCAAGATTTGATTCATAATGGTGAATCTACGGATCTGGATCCATTTTATGGACAATCCGACGAGTTTATAGATGAACGCGAACAATCTAGTATGAATTAATCTATGATGATCAGCCGTTTTTGGTTGGCAGTGGTCACCACCGTATCACTTACTGTCTCAACATCGTTTGCGTCGCCGCCAACGGAGCCGGAACAGTTCGTCGCTGCAGTAATTGATAAGGCCGTAAAAGCTTTAGAACTTCCCATTGAGGCAAGAGCAGAGCGTGAAGCGAGCTTTTATGCTCTTTTAAATCAAAATTTTGACATGCCCACCATAGTTAGGGTCGTCTTAGGCCGACACTGGCGTACTGCCTCCAAAAATCAAAAGACTAAGTTCGCAAAGGTTTTTAAAACCCACCTGATTAAAGTCTACACGTCGCAACTTGGAATTTATGACGACGAAATAATTCAGATAGAGAAATCTGCAGCATTATCAGAAAAAGATACTATCATTTATACGTTGATCCTGAGAGGCGATGAAGAGCCTCTCCGCCTAGATTGGCGGGTGAGGCAAACAGGGCGTGGCTTAAAAGTCATAGATATTGCGGCCGAAGGAGTAAGCATGCTGACAACCAAGAGATCTGAATTTACTTCCTTAGTGGCGCGAGAAGGTGTTGATGCACTAATAGGAAGACTAGAACTCATGAATGCTGAGGCCCAACATGGCAGCGACTCATAAAATATGAAATCAACGGCGTTTAATCATGATGCTCCCATCCACAAGTCCTATTGCCATCTGTTAACCACAATTGATTATAAACCGGAATGGCACCTAATTTGAAGCACCCAGCTAAGGACGAGCTTACCCACACTATTTCCAGAGCTCACGCCGACGAACTACGTAATGAATGGGTGGCTTGGCTCTCAACAGAGCGACGAATGTCTCCTAATACAGTCACAGCTTATCAACACGACATTACGAAATTCCTGACTTTTATGACTGAACATCTCTCCCATTCTTTGTCCTCACAAACATTACTAGATCTTAGCATACGTGATTTTAGAGCCTGGCTAACGTGGTTGAGCAACCAGGGTCTTTCTGGTCGGTCGCGCGGCCGAGCAGTATCTTCTGTGCGCTCATTTTTCCGTTTCTTGGAAAAGGTCGGACTCGGACAAAACAGCTCGCTATCCGTGCTACGGACCCCCCGAGGGAATAGGCTTTTACCACATCCTATAAGTCAGGAGGACGCTGGCGAATTAGTAACTAGTATAGGCTCTGATGGACAAGGAAAAATTACCTGGCTTACCCTGAGGAACGGAGCCCTTTTTTTACTATTGTATGGAACTGGGTTAAGAATTAGCGAAGCATTGGCGTTGAAAGGTGTGGACTTCACTAGTGACCCTAAGTCCATCCGAGTTACTGGAAAAGGCATGAAAGAGCGACTAGTTCCTTTACTCCCACGAGTGATGGATACTGTTGAATCCTACCGCGCTGCCTGCCCTTATGCCACTGGACCCAGGGACCCGATATTCGTTGGCGCACGTGGAAAACAGTTAAATCCCGGAGTCGCACAAAGAGCAATGCGACACCTACGGCATCAACTCAGCCTACCGGATACGGCAACACCTCACTCTCTTCGGCACAGTTTCGCCACCCATCTTTTATCTAGTGGTGGCGATTTACGCGCAATCCAAGAACTTTTAGGCCATTCAAGTCTAGCCTCTACCCAACGCTACACGGAAGTGGATAGAACTCAAATGCGGGCAGTTTACGTCGATGCACACCCAAGAGCCCGCAACTAAACCAGAATAGAAAGCACTGAAATAATTGTCGCTCTAATTATTTCGATAGCACTAACTTTTCAATGCCCTAACCATAGTAGCCCCAAGATCAGCCGGCGATTGCGCAACTATTATATCCGCACTCTTGAGCGCCTCAATCTTGTCCTCCGCTCCTCCCTTCCCTCCAGAGACAATAGCCCCCGCGTGACCCATACGCCGGCCAGGAGGAGCACTTATGCCCGCAATAAATGCAACGATGGGTTTTTTATTCTTGGTGTGTCGTAGATAATCTGCAACCTCTTCTTCGGAAGTACCGCCAATCTCTCCGATCATAATAATTGCATCAGTACCTACATCCCGTATAAAAAGTTCCATACAATCTACAAAACTCGTCCCGGTTACTGGATCGCCACCAATACCAATACAAGTACTTTGGCCGAGACCAATAGCCGTTGTCTGCGCTACGGCTTCATAGGTCAAAGTTCCAGAACGCGATATAATACCAATTGTCCCTGGGCTATGTATGTGACCTGGCATAATGCCAATTTTACATTGATCAGGCGTTATCACTCCCGGACAATTTGGCCCAATTAACCTCGTATTAGAATTAGTTAGGCTTCGCTTTACCTTTACCATGTCCAATACTGGAATACCCTCAGTGATGCATATAATTAGGCCTATCTCTGCGTCAATTGCTTCTAGGATTGCGTCTGCAGCATACGGAGGAGGGACATAAATAACGGTAGCGTCTGCTTCTGTTACCGAAATGGCTTCAGACACCGTATTAAAAATTGGCAAACCAAGGTGCATCCCACCTCCTTTGCCAGGCGTTACACCACCCACAATTTTTGTACCATAAGTAATGGCTTGTTCGCAGTGAAATGTTCCCTGACGTCCGGTGAACCCCTGACAAATGACCCTTGTTTCAGAATTAACGAGAGTGGCCATCAAACATCCTCAGAGACGGCCCGGACAATTTTTTGCGCGGCATCTGCAAGGTTATCTGCCGAGACTACAGATAGCCCAGATTCCGCGATAAGTCTCTTTCCCACATCAACGTTAGTTCCCTCCAACCGTACCACCAGAGGAACTTCAAGGCATACCTCTCGTACCGCCGTTACAATCCCGTCTGCGATGACGTCGCAACGCATTATACCCCCAAAGATATTAACCAGTACTCCCTTCACGTCAGAATCAGACAGGATAATCTTAAATGCCTCTGTCACGCGTTCCTTTGTAGCCCCACCTCCTACATCGAGAAAATTAGCCGCGTTCCCGCCAAACAATTTAATTATATCCATCGTTGCCATAGCCAAGCCGGCACCGTTGACCATACAACCAATATTTCCTTCAAGTTTTATGTAATTAAGACCGTGGACCTGCGCGATCCGCTCGCGCGGATCCTCTTCGCTTTCGTCTCTGAGTTCGCTTAGTTCTGGGTGGCGAAAAAGCGCGTTATCATCAAAACTAATCTTAGCATCAAGTGCAATTAACTCATCTGTGTTTGTCAATACCATTGGATTTATTTCAATCAGTGTGGCATCAGTACCAACAAAAGCGTCGTAAAGACCACCAATAAACTTTGTCGCACTTATTACCTGGCTCCCTCTTAAACCTAAATCAAATGCCAATTTCCTAGAATGGAAGGGCTGGATCCCAGTCGCTGGATCTATTGGAATATGACACACTCTATCTGGTGAAGTAGCGGCAACCTCTTCAATATCCACCCCGCCTTCAGTAGAACCGACAAAGGTCAGATGACCCGAAGACCGGTCGAGCAGAATGCTTAGATAGAATTCTTTTACAATTTGGCACCCTTCTTCTACATATATTTTTTTTACTTCCTTACCATTTTCACTCGTTTGATGAGTTATTAAATTCATTCCTATGATGGCTTCCGCAGCGTCACCGACGTCATTAACGCTATCGCAAACCCTAACTCCCCCTCCCTTTCCGCGACCTCCTGCATGAATTTGTGCTTTGACCACCCACGTTTGTCCACCTAACTCAAGGGCTATTTTTTTTGCACCACCAACACTCGTTGTCATTGCCCCTTTAGGCACTGTAACCCCAAAACGTCGCAGTATTTCCTTCGATTGATACTCATGAATATTCATAACGTACGTTGCCTAATATCCTTTATCCAAGGAACCCTATTTATCTTTCCTTCGGCTTTTCTTAACAGCTGCGACCAAACCACGAACTGAGGTTACAGACTTCTGAAATTGAGCATACTCTCGTTTGTTTAGCGCAATCTCTAAAACTCGTTCCACCCCTCTCGAGCCGATCACAACAGGAACGCCAACATAGAGACCTCTAACACCGTATTGCCCATTCAAGTAGGCGGCACAAGGCAGAACACGTTTCTTATCCTTCAAATAAGATTCTGCCATTTCAATCGCAGCCGTGGCGGGAGCATAAAAGGCTGAACCTGCCTTTAATAGTCCAACAATTTCGGCTCCTCCATCGCGGGTTCTTTGAATAATCTCAGCCACCTTTTCCTTTGATATCCAACCCATCTTTATTAGATCGGGGAGTGGAACACCGGCAACAGTCGAATAGCGGGCGAGCGGAAGCATTGTATCTCCATGTCCGCCAAGTACAAAAGCCGTAACGTCCTTCACCGAGACTGACATTGCTTCGGCAAGAAAGTAACGAAATCTCGACGAATCAAGTATTCCTGCCATCCCGACGACTTTGTTGTGCGGCAATCCACTTGCCTCTCGCAGGACCCACACCATCGCATCCAAAGGGTTTGTAATACATATTACAAAAGCACCGGGACAATTGGCTTTAATACCGGCACCTACTGCCTCCATAACACCAGTGTTGATTCCGATCAGGTCGTCCCGACTCATTCCCGGCTTGCGAGGAATTCCTGCCGTAACTATAACCAAATCGGCACCCTTAATCGCCCGATAATTATTTGCTCCCACAAACTTTCCATCGAAACCCTCTACAGGAGAAGATTCGACAATATCTAGAGCCTTACCCTGTGGCACTCCCTTCACTATATCGAAAAGAATCACATCTCCGATCTCCTTTAAACCGACCAGATGTGCGAGAGTACCTCCGATATTTCCCGCCCCTATAAGCGCGATCTTCTTGCGAGCCATAAACCCTCCTCCAGGAAACAATCAACGAGATATAATTGCTTGGTAGACAAATTGTGTAGCGCGAGCAAGGCCTTACATCACCCAACCTTATTACCATGCTCACGAGATAAATAACTAACTGACTGCATTTCGTTTAACCGAGATACAGCGCGAGCAAATTCTGGGACGCCAGCCTTATTAGCGTAAAGCTCCTCTGGGGGAACAGCAGCGTTACAGACCAGCTTTACGTTGTTCTCATAGAGAATATCAATAAGAGTCACAAAGCGTTTCGCTACATCTCGGTTTTCGGAGGCAATGGCGGGAATATTGGCCAATAACAAAGTATGATACTTTTTAGCTAAGGCAAGGTAGTCCCCGGCGCCCAGAGCTTTCTCACATAGTTCTTCAAAAGTATACCAAACTATACCCTGATTAACCCTTGGTACCTTTATCTCTCTTCCATTCACCAAAAGTATTTCTTCGGTACTAGCGACATTGCCAACCAATTCCCTAAATACCGTTGACATATCGAAGGGTTGAGATTCTCCTGTAGGACAGAAATATACCTGCTTTCTCTGTAAAATCTGGAATCTATAATCAATTTTAGATCCCAAGTCGATAATGTGTATCTGCTGTTTTAGCAAACTTATAAATGGTAGAAATAATTCGCGCTGCAAACCACCCGAATAAAGGTCATCCGGCGACCAGTTTGAAGTCATTATCACTACAATATTTTCCCTCCAGAGAGCAGTAAATAAACGTCTCATAATCATTGCATCAGCGACATCGCGTATCTCAAATTCATCCAAACACAAAAGGTGTGCCCGTAACTTTAAATCCTGCGCCAACGCCGGAATAGGGTCGCCAATCGAAACGTGGGTGGCCCCTTTCGTTCGCCACTTATGCATCCATCGGTGTGTTTCTTGCATAAACAAATGAAAATGAACCCGCAGTTTTAGATCCACGGGAGCGACTTGGTAAAATAAATCCATCAACATGGTCTTACCCCGTCCAACACCTCCAAATAAATAGATACCTTTAGGCACTGAGGGATGACTTCTAAATCTTAATCGAGACAGAAGAGAGGCTTTCCTTAACGAGAATTGCTTAGCCACCTTCAATTCTTCATATAAGGTATCAAGGGTTCCTACAGCCTGTTCCTGTTCCCCGTCTGATTGTAGTTTTCCGGCAGAGATCAATCTGGAGTACGCTTCCGCCAGGCCCTCATCCATCGATTAACATCTAGAAATAACTCACTGCATTTTATTTATTTGATTATTTCAATGTAGGAATAGAGAAGTCTGCTCCCTGTCGAATACCAGACGGCCACCTAGCGGTTACAGTTTTAGTTCTGGTATAAAACCGAACCCCATCCATACCGTGTGTATTCGAGGCACCAAACATAGAACGTTTCCATCCACCAAAGCTATGGTAGGCCACAGGCACAGGTATTGGAACATTCACGCCCACCATTCCGATGTTAGAATGTGCCGTGAAATCTCTTGCCGCGTCACCGTCACGAGTAAATATAGCGGCTCCATTGCCGTAGGGGTTGTCACAAACTAATTTCAATGCACTTTCATAATTAGGAACTCGTACTACGGACAGAACGGGTCCAAAGATTTCTTCCTTATATATGTCCATGTTAGGCTCTACACGATCAAATAAGCAACCACCAAGAAAGAAGCCCGTTTCGTACCCCTGTAGTGTCGTTTCACGACCATCAACAACCAGTTTGGCACCCTGAGAGACGCCACTATCGACCAAACCTATTATACGTTGCAACGCCAGATCACTAACCACGGGACCCATTTCTGCATCAGGGTCGGTATACGGTCCGATTTTAAGGCCTTGCACTCGGGGAGTTAATTTTTCGATTAATGGATCCGCAGCCTCCCCAACAGCGACGGCAACAGAAACCGCCATGCAACGCTCGCCGGCAGAACCGTATGCCGCCCCCATCAACGCATCGGTTGCCTGATCAAAATCTGCATCTGGCATTACGACCATGTGGTTCTTTGCTCCGCCAAGAGCTTGAACCCGCTTACCAAACGATGCCGCTGTGGCATAGACATGCTCTGCAATAGGTGTGGACCCCACAAAGCTTACGGCGTCAATGCCCGGGTTACTGAGCAAAGCCTCCACAGCTACTTTGTCACCATTGACGACATTTAGCACACCGTCGGGACCTCCAGCTTCCTTAAATAATTCTGCTAAACGCAACGGGCACGAAGGATCTTTTTCTGACGGCTTCAAAATAAACGTATTTCCGCATGCGATGGACAGGGGAAACATCCAAAGTGGAATCATGGCAGGAAAATTAAAGGGCGTAATCCCCGCACACACTCCAACAGGTTGGCGCATCGAGTAAGAATCAACATTGGTGCCCACTTGTTCAGTAAATTCCCCTTTAAGGAGGTGCGGAATCCCACAAGCAAATTCTACCACTTCTAGTCCACGGGTTGTTGAACCCTTTGCGTCCTCAATTGTTTTTCCATGTTCCGATGAAACTAATGCCGCAATTTCATCCATGTGTTCCTCTATCAGTGACTTAAACCGGAACATCACCCTTGCCCGCTGGATGGGCGGTGTAGACGACCAAGATGCTAAAGCTCCTCTCGCATTCTCAACGGCCACACCTACCTGTGCATCATCGGCGAAGGGAACAATAGAGGATACTTCCCCAGTTGCCGGATTAAAGACCTCGCCGTTACGGCCGCTCGAAACCTGGACTTTTTGACCATTTATCCAGTGATGAAGTTTTTTAGGCATCGATTTTCCTATCCTAGTTCACAAACTGCCCAACCATTGTATATACTATTCAATCACCTCTAAAGCCTTCCCAACCAACAGGCAAGCAATTAGAGAAAAATCCTTCTATTTTACGGATAGTTGCAATTTAAGATACCTATATTATCTATGATAAGTGAATCACCCAATCTCAGATCATTCGCGGTCTTATAATAAATACCAGGGAAAACGATTATCGGATTTATTAGGTTCATTTACGTTTGTATCTAGCAAGAATTTACAAGGTAGTAACATACTTACTAAAAAAAGTCGGAGACATTAGAGAGGAACATAAAATGCTGGCGCTGGTGAAGACGAAAGAAAACGAGGGTGTTACTGCCTCACTCGAATTTTGCAAAGAAAAGGAGGCCCGGCCCATCACGTTGGTTAACTCAATCGGAGAAGGGTTTGATAGCCGAAGCGATCATTACACACAACGAGAAGTTTTTATCCAGAATGCGAGGCCCCTTATCGATAGTTTGACACTGGACCAGGACGGATTTGCA
The DNA here is from genome assembly GCA_964515905.1 of uncultured Rhodospirillaceae bacterium. Taxonomy (GTDB): domain Bacteria; phylum Pseudomonadota; class Alphaproteobacteria; order UBA7887; family UBA7887. The sequence continues at coordinate 58,439 of CAZEWK010000010.1, forward strand.
TTAATTCAAAAACATACTGCTGTGGGTAACTTCTACGATGATTCGGAAGTTGAGAACGTCTATTATCCGGAAATAGAACAGCTACTCCAAAAGGTGACAGGAGCTAGCAAAGTGTTGATTTTTGATCATACCCGCCGGATAGATGACAAGGAATCACTTTCGAAAAAAAATGCTCGCCCACCAGCCACCATAGTCCATAATGACTTTACTATTTCGTCCGCGAAACAACGAGTACGCGACCTTTTACCAACAGATGAAGCTGAATCACGTTTAAAGAAACGATTCGCATCAATAAATGTATGGCGCGCCATGAGGGAGCCTGTGGAAACAGCGCCGTTGGCCATTTGTAACTACAGTTCTATTGCCGATGATGATCTAATCATAGCTGAGCGACACTATGCAGATAACCGGGTAGGCCGCATCTATAATTTAGCGTTCAATCCGATGCAGCGTTGGTACTACTTTCCGAAACTGATGTGCACCGAGATGGTATTACTAAAATGCTATGATTCCTTAACGGATGGTACAGCACGCTGGACCGCCCACGGCTCATTCAAAGATCCTGAAGAAGTGACCAACTCGACACCAAGAGAAAGTATTGAAATAAGATCTATGCTTTTCTTTGAGTAAATGGTGCCACACTTCTGTAGAATATAACCCGGCGAAGACAAACCTATTGGCCATTTGCTGATAATGTTGACCATAATAATATGAAGAACACAGGGCAATATGATGGCAACTTATGAATTTTTGAATGTTGAATACAAAGAGAAGCTAACCATAGTGACTATTAACCGACCCGAGGTTTACAACGCTCTCCATTCTCCTGCACACTTTGAATTCGACACGGTTTTTAATGACTTTGCAAATGATCCGGACCAGTGGGTTGCAATTATTACCGGTGCAGGGGATAAGGCATTTAGTGCCGGCAATGATCTAAAGTTCCAAGCAGCGGGCGGGTCGAGAGACAGACCAAAAAACGGTTTCGCTGGGCTTACACATCGATTTGATTTAGATAAACCAATTGTGGCCGCAGTAAATGGATTTGCCATGGGAGGCGGTTTTGAGATTGCGCTAGCATGTGACCTGATAATAGCGTCAGAAAACGCAATCTTTGCCCTACCGGAGCCAAAAGTGGGCCTCGCCGCACTAGCTGGAGGGCTCCACCGGTTGCCGAGAATAATACCCCAAAAACAGGCATTGGGAATAATTTTGACAGGGCGTCAGGTCACTGCGGATGAGGGGAAAACATTGGGTTTTGTCAATGAAGTAACTAAGCCAGAAGATTTGATGATCACCGCAAAAAAATGGGCTGGAATGATCTTGCAATGCTCCCCGATGTCGATACGCGCCTCCAAACAAGCCGTCTATCGCGGACTAGATGAACAATATTTAGAAAAAGCACTGAACTTTCCTTACCCAGCCGTACAATCTCTATATAAGAGTGCAGACTTCGTGGAAGGACCAATGGCATTCGCTGAAAAACGGCCGCCAAAATGGAAATTTGAGAAATGAGGCTTGCAAACTCCCACTTTAAGAAGAAAATAATGCGTTGGTGCGGGTCCAATTTGTACAGAGCCTCGCCCATAGGTTCGTATTGACGCACGACGAAGGTACAAAAACCATAACACTGGCACAAAGGTGCGCTATGGCCGATTTATCTAAGATGAGCTTTGAAGATGCACTCAAAGAACTTGAAGAGATCGTTCGAAAAATTGAGACAGGGGAGATTAACCTAGACGAAGCTATTAAGGCGTACGAACGCGGGGCCGCTTTGAAAAAGCACTGCGATTCTAAACTAAAAGAGGCTCAAGAAAAAGTGTCAAAGATTAAGTTGGATTCGGACGGCTCTCCAACCTTAGAAAATATGAATACAGGTAAAGATTCTGCGTCTTGAAAACACTCAAAATATCTATGGCGACCATTGCAAGGTCAGTCAGGAAAGAACTATCAAATCTCATACCTTCTCAAGAAGGCCCGCAAAATACTCTTTCGGAAGCCATGCGTTACTCTTCTATCGAAGGAGGAAAGAGATTACGCCCGTTTCTTCTGGTTAAAAGCGCTAATCTATTTAACGTACCCTTCCAGCAATCAATTCGTGTAGCAGCCGCTGTTGAGTTGATACATTGCTATTCGCTGGTTCACGATGATTTACCTGCAATGGACGACGATGATTTACGACGTGGAAAACCAACCAACCACAAGGTCTTTGGCGAAGCCACAGCGATCCTAGCCGGTAACGCTCTCCTCACGCTTGCTTTTGAGTCACTGAATAAACCAGACCGAGGTATAGAAGCAGGTATACGATGCCAACTTAGTCAAAAACTTGCTGAAGCCGCTGGAATGAAGGGCCTAGTGGGAGGTCAGATTCTTGATATAGGCTCAGAAAACCACATTTTAAACGAGTCAGAAATTTCGCAACTGCAACAACTAAAGACTGGTGCTTTATTCCGATTTTCCGCCGAAGCTGGGGTATTACTCGGGTCTGGTGAGGCTGAGGATTTAAGAGCATTGTCAAATTATGCCGATGCTTTGGGCATGGCCTTCCAAATAACAGATGATCTACTGGATGTTGAAGGACAACAGGAAAAAACTGGCAAGAGAACACGTAAAGACGGTGTCGCGGGGAAAGCAACTTTTGTCTCTCTGCTCGGTGTTGAGTCAGCTCGCACGAAGGCGCAAGACCTGATCGAAACCTCAGTCCAATGTTTGAATCGTTTCGATGATAGAGCTGAAGATTTAAGGAAACTGTCGGACTTTATTTTGACTCGAACCCATTGACGTCTACTATCACTCTTTCAACCTAATGTTCGCGAAGTCGGCAACAACAACTATAAAACTTTATGAAAAATGATAGCAAATATCGCCTTGATGATATACTAGTCTCTCGTGGCATAGCTGCCAATCGCTCCAAGGCGAAAGCAATTATTATGTCTGGAATTGTTTTCAAAGGAAACAGCCGATTAGACAAACCTGGACAAAGAATTTCGGCTGACACAAATATAACTATCCGCGGCCGATCGCATCCCTGGGTATCTCGGGGCGGAATTAAGCTCGCCCACGGACTTGATTATTTTGGTGTAGCGATCAATGGCTGTGTCTGCATTGATATTGGGGCTTCCACCGGAGGCTTTACTGATGTCCTATTATCGAGAGGGGCAAAGCGAGTATATGCAGTAGACAGCGGATATGGCCAACTTGATTGGGGTCTGCGTAAGGATCCACGTGTCATTGTACTTGAAAGGATCAACGCCCGATACTTGACCTCGGTCCACGTTCCAGAGCCCGTTTCCGTTGTAACCTGTGACACTAGCTTTATAAGTCTAACCAAAGTACTACCTGCACCCCTCGAATTGGCAGTAAATGGAAGCACATTGCTTGCATTAATCAAACCTCAGTTTGAAGCGGGCCGAAACCAGGTAGGAAAAGGCGGTGTCGTTCGCGACCCAAATGTTCATAAACAGGTTTGTCAGAAAATCGAAGATTGGCTAGACAATCAAACTAATTGGCATGTAATAGGGATTGAACAAAGCCCAATACAGGGCCCCAGCGGAAACTCCGAATTCTTGTTAATGGCCAAATTATCACATTAATATTGCGCTAATATCCGTTTTTGCCCCTCCATTAACCACCTTCCTTATTATAAAGTGTATCATTAAGATCACACTTAAAGAAATGCGTCGCATTCTCATTGCATCTCAGTCTCATTATCATTAGGAATGCAACTCAGATGCAATGAGAATAACTCTCATTCTGAAATATTCGAGTGAGGTGCGCCAAATGGGAACCCTGGTGGACCCCTCTCGGCAATTCTAATTATTAAACAAAGGTAGTTATATAATGAAAATGGCTAACAAAGTATTTTTGTATGGTGCCATTGGGATGATGGGGATATCGAGCGCGCAGAGCCAAACCCCCACAGCTGACGAAATGTGGCAAATCATTCAAGAGCAACAAGCAACTATCAAAGCCCTACAACAGCAAGTCGGTGAAACAGATCAGAAAGTGGAAGCCGCAGGAGAAATGTTGGATGAAGTTGCGACCGGTGGTACTCGCGATAAACTCCTCTGGGGTGGATATGGTGAAATACATTACAATGCTGGGGATACTCAGGAAATTGACGTCCATCGCTTTGTTTTGTTCTCTGAATACAACTTCAACGATAAATTGCGACTGAATACTGAGTTCGAGTTGGAGCATGCCCTCGCTGGTGACGGCAAACCAGGTGAGGTAGAATTAGAGCAAGCCTTTATCGAATGGGATGTAGCGCCAAGTAATAGCCTCTTCGCAGGTGTTCATTTGGTGCCTGTCGGCCTATTAAACGATACTCACGAACCACCAACCTTCTTCGGGGTTGAAAGAGATCGAGTGCACTCACAGATAATTCCAACCACATGGTGGGAGGCAGGTGTCGGGTCTAGCGGAGAAATTAGCGAAGGCCTTGGATATGACCTCTTTGTTCATTCAGGGCTGCAACTCCCGGTTACAGGCAGCAGTGCGTACGCTATACGCAGTGGCCGCCAAAAGGTTGCTGAAGCTACAGCGACAGACCCCGCTGTTACCGGCCGCCTTCGGTGGAGTGGGATACCCGGGGTTAACCTGTCGGCTGCTCTTCAATACCAAAACGATATTACCCAAGGTACCAACGACCAAGATGTCGCCGGGTCTCAACTCAGCATTGATGCGTGGCTATATAACGTCAATGCAGATATCCTAATAAATGGCTGGGGCCTGAGGGCAATGTACGCTCAGTGGGATTTAGAAGATGGAACAGCTGGGACCGGGCCAGGGAATTTTGGGAAAGAAAAGCAATGGGGTTACTTGGTTGAACCCTCATATAGATTTTCGGTTCCGGGTGCCAATGGTCAGGGCACGCTTGGCATATTCGCGCGTCACAGCAAGTTTGATGCCGCTGATGGTGACAACACTGAGAGTGAAGAACAATCATTTACTTTCGGGGCTAATTATTGGATCCACCCATCTGTAGTGTTCAAGGTCGATTACGACCAAGTGAGCCTCCAAGAGGGTACAGGATCGGATCGGCTGAATGTCGGCATGGGCTGGCAGTTCTAGATTTGCACTATAGAGCAGAAGATCATAGAAGGGGTCCTTGAGGACCCCTTCTTTATTTCTGACCCATTAGAAATGACCATTTTCAAACTATACCTTCGCGTAATCTGCCTAGTCTTTCTCGTGTGTGTACCATTCACAACTGGAAACGCCGATGACGTATACCTCGAACCGACAGTATTTCTAACTGAGGTCTTTGGCGAAGCCCAGCCCGAATCTAAAGTATTGTGGATTACAAAAGACCTCAAACCAACGGCAAATAAAATTATGACTCATAGTCATGGCCCGAGGCGCGTCCGGTACTGGGCTCAAGGGCAACGAAGTGCCTGGATTCTGGAAGAAATTGGCAAGGTTAAACCAATCACAACCGGTATTGTCGTAAACGAGGGCCTCATTGAACGTGTTACAGTTCTAATTTATCGTGAATCTCGGGGGTGGGAAGTTCGATATTCTTTTTTTACAGACCAGTTTTTAGGAGCAAAACTCATCGAAGACCATGAGCTTAGCACTTCGATTGACGGAATATCAGGCGCAACATTATCAGTGAGCGCACTAACCCGGTTAGCGCAGCTTGCATTATACTTCCATGAACAAATTAAACCCTAGTAACCCAAAAAGAAAAATATTTAACCGTCGGAGACTCCAGTTTGCATACACTGTACTCCTGTGGCACGGCAGGTTGGGCATCGCCGTCGCATTATTTTTATTGATTCTTTTAACCACAGGCATCGCATTAAATCACACTGAACGGCTGTCCCTGGATGAAACATATATAAGCAATGAATGGTTACTTGACTGGTACGGGTTTACTCCAGAACGGGATCCAATAAGTTATAAGACCGACCAATATTGGATAACCGAAATAGACGGGAAAATCTTTCTCGATAGTAAGTTAATAATGAATTCGGCAAAAACATGCGTGGGAGCGTTAGTAACGACAAGCATGTTGGTCATTGCCTCAGTCGACGCTCTTTTTCTATTTGATCAAGAGGGAATCCTGATAGAAAAAATTACCACTATCCCAGGAGCAATACGCCGTCTTGGTGAACTTGACGGTGATACTTATATTGATACCGCCACAGGAATATTCGCGACCGACGAGAATTTTATCGTTTGGGAACCAACTATATCAGCACCGAACTGGATTTTAGACTCGCCTTTACCGGAACAGATCGAGCAATCTGTTTTGGAAGCTTATCGTGGGAAGGGTCTGCCTCTAGAGAGGATTATACTTGACCTTCATAGTGGACGGATAGTTGGGACATGGGGCCCTTACCTGATGGACGCAGCCGCCATAGTACTACTGATTCTGGCGATATCTGGTTTTTATAATTGGACTATTCGGCGATAGAATCAAACAAAAACACGCCAAACTTAACCACACACTTTTCCCCACCTTTGGTTCCAATCATAAATATAGGAGCGTATTGAGCTCACGCACCAGGGAACATCCCTCCATACTCATTAAGGGTTTACTAGACTAGACCCGCTTAGTAATAAGCCCTCGATCTCTTATAATGTGATCAGCCAGCACACAAGCCATCATGGCTTCACCGACTGGAACCGCTCGAATGCCAACACACGGATCGTGCCTACCTTTGGTAGCAATTTCAGTTTCTTTACCGTTTACGTCGATAGTACGCATAGGCTTTAAAATTGAACTCGTAGGTTTCACAGCAAAACGAACAATCACGTCCTGACCAGTACTGATCCCCCCTAGCACCCCACCAGCATTGTTGCTTAGGAATAATGGTTCGCCCATCTCTCCCGACCGCATTTCGTCCGCATTCTCTTCCCCTGTCATTGCAGCAGCAGAGAAACCAGCACCTATTTCTACTCCTTTGACAGCATTGATTGTCATCATTGCTCTAGCAAGATCTCCATCCAGCTTGTCGTATACGGGCTCACCTAACCCAATAGGAACCCCAGTCGCAACTACCTCAATAACTGCACCCAGAGAAAGTCCTTCCTTTCGAACGGCCTCAAGCACTCCCTCCCATTCCACTGCAGCCTTTGCATCGGGACACCAAAAGGGGTTTTGTTCCACCTCACTCCAATCCCAAACAGACCGTTCAACCCTATGACTACCTAGCTGTACCAGCGCACCACGAATTATTATAGCGTCTCCAATCACTTTACGGGCCACCGCCCCCGCAGCGACGCGCATTGCCGTCTCACGAGCACTAGCCCTTCCGCCACCACGGTAATCTCGGATTCCATATTTGGCCAAATAAGTATAATCCGCATGTGACGGCCGAAATTTTTCAGCGATGTCACTATAATCTCTTGTACGTGAATCTTTATTTTCAATAACAAGGCTTATTGGTGTGCCAGTCGTCAGGCCATTGAACACACCCGACACTATTTTCACGATGTCCGGTTCTTTGCGCTGAGTCGTATATTTGGATTGCCCAGGACGACGGCGATTCAGCCAAAACTGAATGTCCTCCTCAGAAAGTTCAATGCCAGGGGGAACTCCGTCCAGAACACAACCAATTTCGGGTCCGTGGCTTTCTCCCCATGTGGTAAAACGAAACGCCTGACCAAAGGTATTTCCAGCCATACTACAGGCTACACAGTCGATATGTCGGGAGCGTCCGGTCTCTTCATACCCACCACGTGATACCCCGAGTCAACATGATGTATTTCCCCCGTTACTCCAGAACTGAGGTCACTCAATAGGTAAAGGCCTGCACCACCAACGTCCTCGATGGTTACGTTCCGCTGGAGAGGCGAATTTAGCTCGTTCCACTTTAAAATATAACGGAAGTCACCGACTCCGCTTGCCGCAAGGGTCTTTATGGGTCCTGCCGAGACAGCGTTCACGCGAATCCCCTCACCCCCTAAATCCGCAGCTAGATAACGAACACTCGCCTCCAGTGCGGCCTTGGCAACACCCATAACGTTATAATGAGGAATTACTCTTTCTGCTCCATAGTAAGATAAGGTAAGTAAGCTGCCACCTTTACGCATCAACTTGGCAGCCCGCTGGCAGACTGCGGTAAAAGAGTAGCAAGAAATCTGCATGGTTTTAGCAAAATTTTCTGGGCTGGTATCGACATAACGACCCTTGAGCTCTTCCTTATCAGAAAACGCTATGGCATGAACCACAAAATCCAGGCCATCCCATCGATCAGAAATATTATTAAATACTGCATCCAGAGCCGAATCATCATTCACATCACACGGTAATATGACGTTGGACCCTATCGACTCTGCCAAGGGCCCTACACGGCGTTCGAGAGCTTCACCCTGATAAGTGAATGCTACCTCTCCACCTTGTTCAGCAACAGAGCGCGCTATCCCCCAAGCAAGAGATCGATCATTGGCTACGCCCATAATTAACCCCCTTTTTCCAGCCATTAACGGCTCTGCCATTGGAAGAACCTTGGGTTTCACCTCTGTCATTTATTGACCTCACACACGGTATTGACGCTCTATATCAGTCTCATGAATAAATAAACTATATCTTACACCATGAATATGGCACACGAAAGACACCGAAATCCGTGCTTTTGCAAGATACTTACGGTCACAGCTATACTGATATCCTAACCGTTTGAATAACGCACCCCTCATAAAAATACTACTTAATATTAGGGTCTCAAAATTAATAATCCTGAAGGATGTTTTATGCCCCTGTAAATTGGGGTTTCCGCTTGTCAATAAAGGCAGCAACCCCCTCCCGAAAATCATTGCGGGCAGCGCAATCGGCAAAGCTTTCTGCTTCCATTTGTAATTGAGACTCAAACTGGTTTTCTAAACTACGATACATCAATTTTTTTGCCATCCCATAAACGTGAGTTGGCCCACTGGCTAATCGTTCCACCAACTTTCCACATTCACTATCCAAATCGCTCTCTGAAACCACGAAATTAACCATTCCCATATCTGACATCTGCTGTGCACTATAACGGTCCCCAAGAAGCGTCATTTCCAGTGTCCTTTTTAAACCAATTGCCCTAGGCAAATGAAAAGATGAGGAACCATCGGGCGTGATACCTATGTGACAATATGCAAGAGTAAAAAACGCACCTTCTTCGGCAATGATCAGGTCACATGCGGCCGCCAGGGACACCCCCGCACCGGCGGCCGCTCCCCTTACTTTCGCTACAATCGGTTTTTGCATGCGCCTCATGGAGAACATTATAGGATGAAGGTTATGAATACGGTGGAGAAAATACGATTCAATTTCTTCCTGCTCGTGTCCCTGAAGAAATTCACTCATCTGGCGAATATCACCTCCCGCCATGAAATTATCTCCTTCCCCTTCCAACAATATGCAACGCACGTTCTCGTCAAATTCTAGTCTATGTAGATTCTCGTCCAGTAACTGGCGCATTTCCATCGACAATGCATTCCTAACTTCGGGCCTGTTCATCGTCAGAGTAGCAATACCGTCATCAACATTGATTTTGAGATCGGCCATATTCAATTCTCCGTCTAGGTTAATTAAAATTGGTGTTGCAATGGATTGTTATATTTTGATAGCCCTTACCATCTCATGGTGATACCACCAAACAGATGGACCAACCGGTGGAAACAGGAAATCGTAGAGACCCCTGATAACAATGAGAGTTTGTCGCAAAGCTGATAGATTTGGAGGGCACACAATCGCACCATGTTGGATAACTTTCATGAGGGAGAAAAGCAATGCCGTTAAAACTATTTGGCTATTTTCGTTCGTCAGCTGCCTACCGCGTCCGTATAGCGCTAGAATTGAAGTCACTAGATTGGCATTCTGAATCCATACATCTTACAAAAGACGGGGGAATGCAGTTTGGTTCCCCTTACCAATCCATTAATCCTTCGTCACTCGTCCCGACTTTGCAAGACCATGATACCTATCTCACTCAATCCCTAGCAATAATTGAATATCTTGAAGAAAAATACAGAAAACCCGCTCTCCTGCCGAGAGATCCTATATCTCGAAGCTGGGTCCGGTCGATTGCATTGTCAATTGCCTGTGACGTACACCCATTAAATAACCTTCGAGTTTTAAAGTACCTGAAGAACACCCTGGAAGTATCAGATAGCGCAAGATCAGATTGGTATGCCCACTGGATTTCAAAAACCTTTGCGGGCATCGAAACAATGCTTGCTCAACAACCATATACCGGTAGTTTTTGTTATGGAGACAAACCCACTCTGGCCGATATTTGTCTTGTACCACAAATCTTTAATGCTAACCGTTTTGAATGTGACCTGACATCTTTTCCAACCATTCTCCGCATTAACAATAACTGCATGGCACTAAAAGCATTTCAGGCTGCCCATCCAACAAATCAGCCCGACTCTGAATAAATAACATACGCATTTAAGCGTACAGGCGCCCACTCATCCAAATGACAGCGCAGCTGTCCAGGAATTAAGTCGACCCTGTATGAGTCACGAAACTGATACGTTCTTGGTCCGGAATATCTGAATAGCAATCACTAGACCTAATAAAACAGCGCCTAACACATCACTTTTCCAGTCCCCATGCAATAAAGATGCCGCGGCAATAGCTGAAACGAAGCGCTCGAGCATCGTCAGGCGAGTAAAGAGATAGCCCTGTACTGCTGTAGCTAGAGCGACTACCGCCACCACTCCAGTAATAAATGCCAGGATTACCTCTCCAGCTTCTCCGATAGAAAGTAGTGCAGGGCTATAAACCATCACGAACGGAACTAAATACACTGCTGCACCTAACTTCATCGCAGTCAGGCCTGTTTTTTGCAAAGGAGTGTTAGCAATGGTTGCGGCTGCATACGCCGCGACAGCGACAGGGGGTGTAATAGCAGAAATAATGGCGTAGTAAAAAACAAAAAAGTGCGCTGCTAAAGGTTCAATGCCTAATTTAATTAGAGCTGGTGCACCAAAAATTGCTACAATCATATAGGCGGCTGAAGTTGGTAATCCCATCCCTAGAACGATACAACTGAACATAACCAGGAGCAGAGTGAATAATAAGTTTCCGCCTGTCACGTTTACAAGTATCGAGGTAAATCTGAGCCCCAACCCGCTCAATTCTATTGTTCCTACTACCAGTGCCGCGATGAATAAAGCAGAAGCAATTGGTGCAATTCGCCGAGCTCCAGTCTCAAAACTATCCAAGAGACTCTTCAAATTCAGCTGTGTATGCGACCTCAGAAAAGAAAACAGTATTGTGCAAAGAACTCCCGCAAAGGCGGCGTAAAAGGGAGTGGTCCGATCGATCAGCAAAATGACCACCACGACTAATACAAATAACATATGAATATCTAACCCTATCTCCCGGCGGGCTCGCTGCACAAGTTCCGAGTCCATTGACGGAAGGTTGTATTTTTTTGTTTCCAGATGAACCATAAAATAAGCCGCAAACAAGTATAAAAATGCTGGCAGGGCAGCAGCCTTGGCAACCTCGATATACGGAGTGCGAGTAAAGTCGGCTATCAAAAACGCTGCTGAACCCATAATCGGCGGCACTAACTGACCGCTTGCAGAGGCAACGGCCTCAACAGCTGCCGCGAATTGGCGCTTAAACCCTGTTTTAATCATTAACGGAATAGTGAAGGTGCCAGTGGCATATACGTTTGCAACAGCAGCCCCTGAGATCGACCCAAAAAGACCGCTTGCTAGCACGGCGGCTTTCCCTGGCCCACCTGGCTGTCTTCCCATGAGACCAGCTGCAAGGTTCATAAACAAAGCACCGCCCCTAGCCTTTTCAAGTACAGCACCAAGAAGAACAAACATGAGTACATAAGTTGCCGATATTCCTGTGATCGATCCATACAATCCTTGGGTCGTTAAAAATAAGTGATCTAGCAGGCGCATAGGATCTACTGCAGCCTGCTGCAAAGGCCCTGGGAAATATGGCCCGAATAACCCGTGAATCAGAAAAATTATCAACAGGATAACCAGGGTATTCCCTATCGCACGGCGACACGCTTCCATTGCCAAACCGATAGCAAGGATTGCAACTGCCCAATCAATTGTATGTAAGTCGGTAATATAGGGATAACGCTCAACAACGTAGTGGTAGTTACTATAAATATAAAGGACGGGAATCCAAGATAACATAAACAGCAACCAGTCGTACCAGGGTATGTTTTCTCCCGAGGAATTGCGAGAAACTCCGTATACTAAAAAAATCATCGAGACATACATAGCAACATGGGTGGGCCGAAACAGCATCACTTCGGGTGCGCCAAAAGCCGCAGCTGACAAATGATACAAGATGACCAAAACCGAAAACCAGCGCAGGAACAAGCCGGAAGCACCCGCTAACCTTCGTTGATTACCAATCTGAACTGGTTCTGTTAACTCTCGGAACAATCCGTTCCAAGAAATCCGCGTCTGCCGGAATAAAGTCCAAACCAACGAAGCAGTTGCAAATAGAGAGACTATCCAGTCTGAGAGCGAGGTAGGATTCAAAAATGGAAATTCACCTAAAACTAGAGAGGGCCTAAAATAAATATAAATGACGGGAGAAGCCGCCAAAGCCAATATACCGTAGCTCGCGGGCTGCATACGTCCTGCTGATTGCAGCAAAGGGAGCCCAAAACCTATAAACACAAGGAAAAGATAAAATGCTAACACGGTAGGCTGGATCAACTGTATTGTCGAACTTCCGTACCGCTCCACAAACAAGTGGGCTAGTATAATGGCGACTGCACAGTACCGAGCTACAATACTAGCCCCATTATTTGTAACAGGTGGGACGCCTTGGGTACCAGTATTGAGCTCCGAATTGGGCATGTGAGGTTCTATCGAATGTTAAATGGAACAGGGAAGACACTATTAAAGAAGCAGGTATAGGTTTTTAAACATTTATACCGCCATCGGGAATGATAAAATTAACCTTTATTGAACCAAACCAAACTCACGATAATAACGCTCTGCACCAGGATGAAGTGGAAGTGGAAGATTTGCAGCTGCTTTTTCATCTTCAATGCTAAAAGCTCGATAGGTCAGAGTCAGGTCATCCCGATACTCAAAAATCAACTTTGTCATCATATAAATTAAATCCGCCTCCATATCCTTATCGCATATAAAGATGGTATTCCGATCTATTGTGGAAATATCTGCATCCTGACCTTCATATGTTCCACCTGGAATTACGCCCCGTGTATAGCCATATTCTGCCGCCAATGTATCGATTACCTCATTTGAGAGGGGAAGAAGTCGCACATCTCGAGACGACACTAGGTCAGAAAACAGCGGGGCCCCAAGCAAATCATTATACATTAAAGCATTCAAGTGTCCGTCTTTCATGCGATCAACCATTTCACGGAACTGCGAGTGGATGACTCGTCCCCCCCGTTCCCTAATATCCGTATATCCATATCCAACCATTTCCAACACTCGCTTAGCTGCCAACTCAGAACCGGTGCCTCTTGGCCCAGTATCGATTCGAAGTTTTGGGCGCAATGTAGACAGTTCCTCCATCGACTGCACTCCAAGTTCTGAAGCAACAAAAATATGTAGTTTTGCCTGAAATCCCACATTTGCTATGGCCCGAATATTTGAGAGTGGCTCCTTATATGGTTCCTGACCAATCACCGCAGATTTCAAATCATTGGTAAAAGAGAGGCCAAATTGTGCGCTCCCTTTGTTGATGGCAATTGGATTTGCAATGGAACCACCCGGAACAATGGCATATGACAAACCGTCTATGTGCTTTGAAAAAACATCGAACATAGCGGTATTCATAACAAAGAAACTTCCACCGATTGAACCAGCGGTCACCGTTACATTTATTGGCTCATTCTCATTACCTTGCGCATGTGCTAACGGAACAAACAATAAGCACGACAAAATTAGAACGTTACTTATCTTACATAGATTGCACCAAACCATCATAAAACCTATCTATTAGAATACGTGCCATCGTTGACTGCCGAGAGACGCAATGTATCCGTTGCCGGTGATAACTTCTTGCCCACGAACTGAGCTCCGTCAAAATTTCGTTAAATTTGAATTATCTATCTGGATCAAAATCCTCTGCGTCCTTGCCTCTAAAATTCAACTCAATAGTGATACCATCTGGGTCTTTTATAAACACCTGATGAATCCCGAATTGCGGAACTTTTCTGTGCATCATTTCGGCATTATGCACCTTGGCCCGTTCAACGAATGCCTTCACATCACTTCCGCTAAAAGCAACATGGTCAATTGCTCCAGATCCCACCAGCTCACCGTCTTTAGCACCGAGATATCCATCGAGGGCCGCATCGGAATCCGCTGAGATTAGGTGCACTACTGCTGTATCCCCCAAATAAATCCAATATCCCGGAAAATCAAAAGGCGGACGTTCGCCGACACGCATACCAAGCACATCACAATAAAAGTCTTTGGTTGCTTCCATATCTGCGGCGCGAATATTAACGTGTTCCATGACTTCAAGTGGCATAGTTAACCTCCAACCCAAATGTTTCCCTGTGCTTACAATCTTTTATGAAAAACAACTTCACTGCAAGCAAAGCGTTTCATGAGATCAATCCAGAGCTCCCCAACTCACGATTTTTTTGATGCGTACGGCTATGACTGGCAATTCATCCAGTACCATCTTTGTCAATTGCGGGTAACGAAAGCAGAGAGATTTTTGAGCAACCATATGCTCTTTTCCCCCATTGAGGATATCCGCATGACCACTGATGAGGACCCATGCCAAACGACTCCAATCTTCTTCATACCGGTCAAGAACCAATGACACTTTCGGATTAATTTCGATATTCCTTATACGCTTTAACGGCTTTGTACCTGTTACCTTTGGTTTTTCATCAATGGTTATATAAATATTATTGCCCGTACAATTAAAACACACTGGAACGACATGAGGCATCCCCGACTCATCTGCAGTCGCCAGGCGGGCAACTCGGATTTGTTCAACAAATATACGTTCAACTGCGGTTAATACCTGCATTCCTATCTATCTAGCTTTTCAATTTGCCCATCTAATTTTGACTAAGCCCTAATGTGAAAATAACTTGCTGATTTTGATTTTCTCTCAATTGGAGTTGGGAAAAATCGGCAGGTAAATCAATATCAAATGCAAGAGAAGGCCTTTGTACTACAACCATGTTTAACCCATTTTTTTTTGCCTCCATTTGGTGCAAATAGAAACTCCCAATCCCAAACCGGAATTGAAATGAATTGAAGGTTGGCAAGCACAGAGCGTTCGTACCCATCCGTGATCGATCGGGTGATATTGCTGACCCAGTTCGACCAGCATGCGCAATTAAAGATTTAAGATCCTCAATACGAGCAAACGGGAGATCAGCCGGCAGAACCAGTACCCGAACGGCGCCGCGGGCTTTGGCTATCCGTGAAGCATGCCATAACGCTGGATTCAATCCTCCCCGAGTTACTTCAAACAAGGTTTCAACATTAAAAGTCCGAGCTATTTTTTGGACTTCTGGACAATTACTAACTACAAGTGTTCGCACGGAAAGAGTGGAGGTCATTCTTAGTGTGTGTGAAAGAAACCTCTCGTTTAGTTTCTGCCGTTCAGACGGATTAAGGAGGGGTGCTAGACGACGTTTCCCGTCAGTTAGAGAGCGAACGGGAACCACGGCAAATATGCTCATAATTACACCGCGTTGGAAACTTCAACCTTGCGGAGCCGTTGAGCAAATTCTAGCACATCGCCTGCCAATCGAACTTGATCCGATGTTGAGTTCATCAAAATATCTGCCGTTATAACATCAATACCTTTAGAAGAAATCGAAGCAGCGAGATGGGCGTCCTGCGAATCAATAACTATACCATCGAGCACATCATGATAATAATTAGCAACACCCAGAGCAGACGAGTCCATTTTCATCTCTTCAAAAATCTTTGCTGTTGGACCCTTTACAGCCCTGCCAGCTATAATAGGGGAAACCGCTATTAAAGGTGCGGGGTGAGACCGAAGACGATTCCTCACACCGGATAGTGCAAGGATTGGGGCTATGCTCAGGATGGGGTTGGAAGGACAGATCACAATTGCGTTAACCGCTTCATTATTAAGAGCTTCCATAAATAACTCAGATGGAAACGCATTATTGGCCCCTTCAAATTTTACTCTTTTTGTTATCGGTTCACACTTCTCTCGGACAAAATAAATTTGAAATGGCAGGTCGCCAATGTCCGTTTCTACTATTGTCCGGACCGGATGGTCGCTCATAGGAACAATCCGGTGCAAAATTCCATAATGGCTTGCGATATCTGCCGTTACTTTTGATAAACTGTTACCCTCCCTCAGACCCTTAGCCCTAATCACATGTGTGGCCAAATCGCGATCGCCAAGTCGAAACCAACTTTCCCCCCCAAGGCTCTCTAGGGCACTCATAAAGGCCCAGCTCTCACCAATAAGCCCCCAACCCGTGTCCGGATTATTGATACCCGCCAATTTGTATGTAACTGTATCAAGATCAGGAGAGATGGGTAATCCCAAATGTTCAAAATCATCGCCTGTATTTACAACCACCAATAATTGGTCTGGTTCAAGAAGTTTGGCCAATCCGTGGGCCAATTTAGCGCCACCCACTCCCCCAGCTAGTGCCAATATCATTGTTTAATATCTCGGAAAAGATCGTGTTTCCGATGTCGGACTAAATCTTTGGCTGTACCGTTTTGGGCATCGCAAACAAATCCCTTCAATAGGATAATCGGTCGCCCCTCACTAGCCTGCCCCATGAGTAGGGAAGCAGCCGCAGCAAGTTCATCCGCAATCGCAACTTGGGTCACCCGCAAGGGGCGATTGAAAAGGTCGGTTTCACCTGACAGATCCACCAGTGCTGGAACACCCGCTACACCCAAAGCTGCTCCTGCTGTTCCATTACGGAAAGCTCTGCCAAGGCTATCGTTAATGACGACGCCCACTTCTTTTCCAGAACGTTTTTTGATTTCGTTCCTTAATTGAGCACAGCTTAAATCGGGGTCGTTTGGCAATAGCAATACCGTCTCTCCGCCCTCCTGCTCAACATTTGACGCATCTATGCCGGCATTGGCAAGAACCATCCCGTGATGGTTTTCCACAATTATTGCCCCTTCCCTATGCCGGACTACTTCATTCGATTCACCAAGAATTACTTCAACAAGGCGAGGATCTTTGTTTGATTCCTTTGCCAAGCGAATAGCGGTTTCCGTAGGGATCACATCAGCAAGATTGACGGTCATCCCCTCTGCCTTAGACACTATCTTTTGGGCTAAAAGCAAAATGTCACCGTCACATAAGGTTTCTTTAGACTCCTCACACGCATCTAAAATAATAGCCGCTAAATCATCACCCGAACGAACTAGGGGCACGTTTCTAAGAGCAGTAAATGTCAATGCAGTACAGTTAACAGACAGTGTTTGTGACATGATCCACAGTCATCCAACGAAAATTAGCAAAAATCATCGATAGAATCTGAAATACCAGTAATTGCGATTCCTGCACCTGGAACCTTATAGCGTTTATTTATACCAATAAGAACAGAAGTAAGGGCCTCTGCGACCACCGAGTTTGAAAGCGGACCGGCGTGAATACCTCTCATACCAGCAGCAGCCGCTAGTTTTACTGCGGCATTCCGAGCCTCTGCACTGTCTCCACTAACTAAGACGTCACAGTTAATGGGTTCTTTTACCTGCCGTAGGTGTTCTGCCGACACATTCTGAAAGGCAGAGACAACATTAACAGATTCACCAAGTAATTTTTGAATACCGACTGCGGCTGAACCAAATTCCGGCAATTGCACTCGAGCTACTTTCGGGGGCACAAGCGGAACTGTTACGTCTATTAAAATCTTATTTTCCAGAAATTCTTGCACATCAACTACTGTTTCCCGTTGAACTTTAAAAGGTACTGTAAGAATTACTATCTCTGCATCGGCAGCGGCCTCTCTATTACTAGCTCCAGAGAGTCCTGGGATTGAGCGCTGATTATTTAACTGCTTCGCAAAGTTGGTGGCGCGTTCTGATGAACGAGAACCAATAATCACGGTATAACCTGCCAACGCCCATCGTACGGCCAATCCACTCCCTTGCTCTCCTGTGCCCCCTAATACCGCAAGATTTGGAAGGTGTTCCTCCGCCATGCTTACTCCAGTTATCTTAAAGTTTGAGATCTTTGGTCAGACGATGTCCCAACACGAGCGTATTTGCCGGCTGGCGGCTGGATCGTAGTCGCTAAAGGAGCGGCAGAAAACGACTTTTCTCTCTGACACGGAGGCGCTGGATGATAAAGCGTAGTTCTTTGTTCAGGACTTCTATCTATAGCCTTTATTAAACCTTCCATCTGTTCTGGCCCCATCTCCTGACCATGCTCATTCCCGGCTGCTCGAGAGATACTCTCGTTCATTAGCGTACCGCCCAGATCGTTGGCGCCAGCTTGAAGACACGCACTAGCAGCGTCTGATCCTAACTTGACCCATGACACTTGTATGTTCGGAATTAATGGGTGCAAGGTAAGGCGTGATACCGCGTGCATTAAGACTGTTTCCCTCCACGTAGGACCCTTGCGTGCTTTTCCTTTTAAAAACATTGGCGCTTCCATGTGGACAAATGGCAATGGGACAAATTCTGTAAATCCCCCAGTCGCCGACTGCAAGTCCCGTATTTTTAAAAGGTGACGAGCCCAGTTTTCTGGCCCATCAATATGACCAAACATAATTGTCGCAGTTGTCCGGAAACCGCACCTGTGTGCGGCCTCGATAACTTGTAGCCACGTATTCGTGTCTAACTTATCTGGACATAAAACTTCTCTCACTGAATCATCCAATATTTCCGCAGCAGTGCCAGGCAAAGTCCCAAGACCGGCTTCACGCAATTGAGCCAAAAAGTCCTCTACCGTTAGACCTAACGTTTCGGCGCCTTGATACACTTCAAGGGGAGAAAAGGCATGAATATGCATATCAGGAACAGCGCTACGCACCGCTCTGCAAATTTCTAAATAAGTGTTTCCTGTGTAGTCCGGATGAATACCCCCTTGCATACACACCTCTGTGGCACCCCTTTGCCACGCCTCGTCAGTTCTCCGTGTGATTTCTTCTAACGTCAAGTCGTAGGGAGTTCCCCTTAAATTCTCACTGAGTTTACCTTTAGAAAAAGCGCAGAACTGACATTTAAAATAACAAACATTAGTATAGTTAATATTACGGTTCACGACGTACCGAACAACATCGCCAACACTCGCCTGACGTAATTGATCAGCTGTGTCAATCACCATATGGACTTCATTGCCACGAGCATGAAAGAGCCTGGTTATGTCTTCTTCTTTCAAGCGTTCCCCATCACAAGCGCGACGAAGGATCTCATTTATCTCTGGAGAGGTTGAACCCCTGACAACTCTGGGATGCTGACTCGGAGGGAATGATACATTCGTTCCAGGAGACCATTTTTCTGTTTGGGCATAACCACTCCCGTCCGAGACTCGCAGGACACTCGCCACGAGTTGGGGAGCCTGCCACTTATTTAATTCTCTTATATACTCTGGGTAAATTGCTAATCGCGGAACCAGCGTCTTACCAACTCCCTCAGTGGCAATACGGAGCGCTTCAACTTCCGGCCAAGGAGCCTCTGGGTTGACATGATCAATGGTAACAGGAGATATACCGCCCCAATCGTTTATTCCTGCACTAACTAAACTGGTAAAAACTTTTGGGCTAAGATTCGGAGGAGCCTGAATATTCATTTTTGCGCCAAAGGTAATTCTAGCGATTGCAATGGTCCACATTAGCTCGTTTAAATCGGGCTCTGGTGCATTCCGCATTTTGGTGCCAGCTTTAGCTCGAAAGTTCTGAATGATGATTTCTTGTATATGCCCGTACTCAATATGCAGAGACCGAAGCGCCAAGAGAGCATCAATACGCTCATCACGTGTCTCACCAATGCCAATTAGGATACCAGACGTAATTGGAACATTTTGAGTGCCAGCTAAACGAAGGGTTTCGAGCCGTTCGGACGGTAACTTATCGGGAGACCCAAAATGTGGGCCACCCCTTTCACACAGACGTTTCGAGGCACTTTCCAACATTATTCCCTGCGAGGTCGTAACATTGCGCAGGACGGAAATTTGTTCCTCTGTTAACACACCGGGATTTGCATGTGGAAGCAGACCTGTCTCCTTTAAAACTAAATCACACATCTCTGCTAAGTACGAGATCGTACTTTCATGCCCTAATTCTAATAGTTCATCTTTAGCTACCCGATACCGGAGTTCTGGCTTGTCCCCTAGAGTAAATAGGGCTTCGCGACAACCGACCTTTTGTCCGGCTTGGGCAATAGCTAATACCTCCTCGGGCCTTAAATACGCTACTTCGCCTTTTTTCGGCGGCTTGGCAAAAGTGCAATAATGGCATACGTCCCTACAAAGATGCGTTAAAGGGATGAAAACTTTAGGCGAAAAAGTTTGGATTATCCCATGGCCTTCGTCTCGCAACTCACAGGCTTTATTGATTAGTTCATCGAATTTCCAAGTACGGGCTAAATGACGGATTTGATCTGCCTCCATATAGGACACAGAATCAAGTGATTGATCAGTTGAATAATCTTTAGTCATAGTAAGCAGCTACAAGGAGTGAAGACCCCAATTTTGAAAAACCAATTAATAACCACATATCTAAAGTAGCTCCTCTGCCATAAAACGAAGCGTATCGATATCCTTAATTTGCAGTAACATTGTACCCACTTGCCGTTTCTCTGCCGCCATTTTCCAGGCCCCAAGACGATCACGAATTTGATCCCGGGAGCCAACCAAAGCGACCTTATCAACCAACTCGTTAGGAACTGCATCGATAGCAGCACCCTTTTGACCGCTTAGGTACAAATTCTGGATTTTGGCGGCCGCTTCTTCGAAACCTAATCGTCTAATATGGTCGTTGTAGAAATTTTTCCCCCGCGCACCCATGCCACCACCATAAAGAGCCAAAAACTGTTTTGTAGGTAACCGACAATGTTCAAGGTCTTCTCCAACGGTTACCTGCACCAAAGGTAAAATTTCGAAGTCTTTCAGACTTTTACCATTGCCTGCCTTGTCAAACCCTTCTTCTAGCGGACTAGAAAAGACGTCAAAATTCTCAGGGTCCGTAAAAAAAGGAAACACCCCATCAGCTACCTCAGCACTCGTACGAAGACCCTTCGGACTAATAGCAGCAGTATATATCTTTAGTGACGGATCTCCTTTTATAATGCTGCGCAATGGCTTCCCTAGTCCAGTAGCGCCTGGACCCGTATAGGGAAGCTCATAGTGTTCCCCTTTAAAC
>CAZEWK010000011.1:0-50108 GCA_964515905.1 uncultured Rhodospirillaceae bacterium
GCACTAGATTGCTCCACCGGTTCTGCGGAAGACAAGGGTTGAGGAGTAGCATTGGCTGCCACCTGAACTGATGGCTCTACGTTGTTTGTTTGTTCAGTGTTTGGCGTCTTCATAGATGTCCGTTTGACTTCGGACTGACTAACAGTTTTAGGTTGAGAGGCTTGTTTTAGAGGTTCGGGGGATAATAAGGCTATGTCACCGATTTTTACTGCTTCGACAGTCAGTTCCCCAAGTATAAACAGGAGAGTGTAGGCGGCAATTGCCACCTGGGAGTTTGCGGCTGCTGCGTCGGACAAAGCGTTAATTTCGGCTGTTTCACCGCTTAATACGTCAATTAATGATCTGGTTCCAAGACGCCTTTCTTCTCTGGCTAACGCAAGAAATTCGCCCGAAATATTAGCCTGATTTTGCAAAAAGCTAGCATTTTGGCGTGTAATCTCAAATTGTTCAAAAGTATTTTTTGCCTGTTCTTCTACCAGATTAGTGGCATCTTGAAGCTGATTTGATGTTGCAACCAGATTATGTTGGGTTGAGTTGACATTATTGAATGCTGCCCCGGCCACGTTGAAATTATATTTTAATTCCAATTTAGCAATCCACTCATTGGTGGCGCCTCTAATGCCAGAAATATTGTCTTTAAATTTGGAATCGACGATGAAGTTGAGATCAGGTGCGAACTGTGTGGCCCGAGTTTGTCGAATACTTGTTTGAGCCAACTGTTCTGCACTACGTAATTGTCTTATCTGGAAATTATTTTGAAGTGCTAATTGAACGCACTCCTCCTTACTGGATGGAAGCCTTTGAAGTGGCAGTCCAATGGTTGGTAAATCTGCTCTATTTGGTGCATCATAGCCAAAAACGGCCCGGTATCTGTTGCTCGCTTGGGCTAGGGCTCCGGCCGATAAGGTAAGACGTGCTTCAGCTCCGGCTAGCTGTATCTTTGCCTGTAGAACATCCGTAGACAAACCAGCCCCTTTTGTTACCTTTGCGTCTTCGAGCTGGGCTTGTTCTTTGATATTTTCAACTGAGGTACGCGCATATTCTTCGATCTGCATCGCTGATTTTAAATTGATTACTGCAGTTATAGCTTCAAGGATCACAGATTGGGTAGTCTGTTCTAGCCCTAATTTTCCTTGTTCAATTTGGAGATGTGAAATTTCAACGGCACTTCCTTTAGCTTTCCATAAATCCAGTGGCTGTGTGACAGTTACATCAAACTCACTAATAGCCAGGCGAGTATTGGCTGTACCTTCTGCGTTATTCCTGCTTTCATGTCCTTGAAATGCTGTCGCACTTACTTCCGGCCAAAGCGCTTTTTCAGAAACGCGGGCGCCTTCCATGAGAGAATCAACCGTAGCTCTCGTGGCAACAATCCGTTTATGAGTGTTTATCAGATCATGAAGTTGATCGGTGAAATTTTCAGCCCAGCCTGGGGAAGCTACTAACACTAAGAAAAAGCACGGGAGAAGAAGCCGATGTCCCATCTATTCCCATCCTGACAGCGCAATCGATGTCTATTGAAGCAAAATTTATCGTATTCAACTACCACAGTGGTGGTTTTATTACAAGTTATAGCAGTTTTGTGAGACAATATAGTGTATAGAAAATAAAGAGTTATAATGGGTTTTAGGTTTTAGAAATCCCATACTTTACTTTCGGCGGCGATTTAGCTCTAAAATGGGATCAACGTTATACAACCAAGATGAATCAAATCATGCATTTGGCTCCCAAAATGTCGCGAATTATGGAATATTTTAGCACAATTCCGAATTATTGGCGGGATCGTGGCCGTGTTCAGTGCTTAGCATATTAAAAATTTATTTTTCGAAGCCATTTCTTTTCTTAGAAATGGTCCTACTGTCGCTGTTTGCAAACATATTTGCGTTAGTAACCCCTGTGTTCGTCATTTTGGTGTTCAATAGGTATATTTCTGCTGGAGTTGATGCCACTCTAATCACGTTGGCCGCAGGTGCATTTATCGCCATCATATTTGAGTTTTTTTTCCGGCGCGCGCGTTACTCGTTTGCAGAAAGGCTTGTGGCACAAAGGTTCTATGAGCAAGACCAACAGATTTTTGGATCAATCACGAAGGCGCAGTATTTGGCGGTGTCCAGCATTGAGCCCAGCCAGTTAAGGTCATACTTCGGCCTTTCAAATATTTTAAGAAACGTATATTCCCCCGCCAACTTATCCCTAATTCTAGATGTGCCGTTTGCAGTCCTTTTTATTCTTGCTATCTACCTGATCAATCCAATCCTTTCTGTTGTCACTTTGGTTCTAATAGTTTTCACTTTCTTGCTAATGGTTCTTTTGCAGGTTGGTTTAAGGAAAGCCGTTTCGGACGAGCAAAAGATAGCAACAGCAAGGTCACAACTGATTGACACTGCTATTTTTTCTCCCGGTACAATCCGATCTTTTGACACTTCGGATTCACAAGGTACACAATGGGGGCAATATACAAAAACCCTGCAGGCAATTCGGGCGCATGTTGCTGACCGACAGAATCGAACTCAGACGATCGTTAGGAGTGCCTCCTCCATATTGACTGTCATTGTCATTACTGTTGGTGCGACTATGGTCACTACAGGATCTCTCGACATCGGCGCACTTATAGGGGTCAACATTTTAGCTGCTCGTGCACTTTTACCAATTATAGGTCTATCCCAACAGGTCGAAGGATGGGCCAAAGCAAAGGAAGCCACTAGGGCTATCGAGGGTATTAAAAGAATACCATTGGTAACCCCAGAAGGCACAGGTATTAACAAGGACTCTGTGTCCGTTGAACTGAGAGACGTTACTTTTTCCTATCCATACGCTCATTCTCCTATTTTTGATAAGAAGAACATCACGCTTGGTGCGGGGGAAATTTTATGTGTTTATGGTGGCAATGGTACCGGTAAAACAACGTTGGCAAAAATGCTGTCGGGACTAATTGTTCCAAACAGCGGGGATATATTAATTAATGGAATAAGCTTGCAACAAATCTCCCGAGAATGGTGGTCTAATAGGATTATATATCTTCCACAGGAACCAGATTTTTTTAACGGTACGATCAGGGACAATTTTCTAGCTTATGATCCACAGTTGAAGGCCAATGATATTCATGAATATTTGAGGCGCCTAGATTTGTTGCAACTGGTAGACGAGACGGCGGAAGGTCTAGATCAAGTGATTAAAGATAATGGCCGCAGATTTTCTTTGGGTGTTCGTCGACGCTTGGCTTTAGCCCGGGCTTTGTGCCATGACGGAGTGTTGGCAATTCTTGATGAGCCGACAGAGGGCATGGACCCAAAAGGAGCGTCGATTGTCTACAGGTTAATGAATGAATTGGTAGAGAAGAAATGTACGGTAGTTGTTTTTTCGCATGACCGGAATATCGTTCGAGGAGCCCATCAGTTTTTAAATTTGGATGAAAAATAGATACTCGTTGAATCACCGCTCGGAAAATTTTTAATAAGTTTGTAAATATTCCCATATTCTATTGTGTAAGTGTAATATCTTGCTATCCAAGTAAATAACTGGTGTCTTCTGCTTCAGTAAAAATCCTTGTTAGTTGACACGTCGAAAAATGATTAGGTTTGCGAGTTATCATGAAAACAGAAGTACGTCTTGGTGTTGATATAGGTGGCACATTTACCGATCTAGCCCTAGAAGTGGGTGAGCAGCGACTGTCTCATAAGTTGCTCACAACCCCGCAGGCCCCCGAGGATGCCGTGGTTACTGGCGTACAAAAATTAATAGCAACATCGGGTATAAAGGCATCGGATATTTCGCTGATTATTCATGGAACCACACTAGCCACCAACGCCATAATCGAACGGAAAGGAGCAAAAACAGCTCTGATTGTGACCGATGGATTTCGAGATTCTGTGGAAATGGCGTATGAAAACAGGTTTGAGCAATACGACCTCCAGATTGAGCGCCCCAAGCCTCTAGTGCCTAGATATCTTAGATGGCCAGTTTTAGAACGCATGGGTCCCGATGGTCAGGTGTGGACCTCGTTAGATGAAAGTTCCGCCAAGGCACTGCTCCCTAAAATTGAAGAGGAGAATATCGAGAGTGTTGCGATTGGCTTTCTCCATTCTTACGTGAACCCGGACCACGAACGTCGGGTAGCGGATATAATTTCGGCGAGTATGCCTAATTTATCCATTAGTTTGTCATCCGAAGTTTGTCCTGAGGTGCGAGAATATGAAAGGTTATCAACCACTTGCGCCAACGCTTACGTGCAGCCGCTTATGGCACGTTATTTGTCCGAACTGGATTCAGAACTGAAGAAGATGGGAGTAGATAGCCCACTCTTGTTGATGATGTCGAGTGGAGGGCTAACTACACTTGAAACAGGAATAAAATTTCCCATCAGACTGATCGATTCGGGGCCTGCGGGAGGGGCTATATTAGCTCAAGATATTGCGACAGTCTGTGAGGCTGAAAATGCGTTATCATTTGACATGGGGGGAACTACCGCAAAAATTTGTCTAATTGATAACGGGATGGCTCAGACGTCGCGTGGGTTTGAAGTGGCTCGCGCTTATCGGCACAGTCGAGGAAGTGGTCTACCCATCCGCATTCCCGTTGTGGAAATGGTTGAAATCGGAGCTGGCGGAGGTTCCATTGCAACTGTCGATTCTATGCAGCGTATAAACGTGGGACCGGAGAGTGCCGGAGCGGATCCTGGGCCGGCCTGTTATAATCGGGGCGGGATGGAAGTGACGGTCACTGATGCAGATGTTCATTTGGGGAGGATTGACCCTAAATACTTTGCCGGAGGTGAAGTTCAGTTATTTTCGGGTAAATCGCAAATAGTTCTTGGTGACAACATTGGTACTAGGTTGGGAGTTAATGAAACTGAATCGGCATGCATGGTCGCCGAAATTGTTGATGAAAATATGGCCAATGCTGCTCGTGTACATTCGGTGGAGCGCGGTAAGGACATGAATGGTCGAACCATGATTGCATTTGGAGGTGCTGCGCCCTTGCATGCGGCGCGTCTGGCAGAAAAACTTGGTTTAAGGACGGTCATTGTGCCAACCGGCGCTGGAGTCGGATCAGCAATTGGATTTTTGCGGGCACCGATTTCATATGAAGTGGTTCGAAGTAGATTTACGCGCCTTCAAGATTTCGATTTTGGGACCATCAATGAAATGCTGCTTGATATGAAACAAGAGGCGGAGAGTGTAGTTCGTTTGGGGGTTCCAGACGGAGAACTTTTGGAAGTAAGAACGGCCGATATGCGTTACGCGGGACAAGGACACGAAATTAGCGTGTCGCTCCCAATACGGAAACTGACGTCATCTGACGCTGTTTTACTAAAGGAAACGTTTGATGTTTACTATGCCCGTCAATATGGTCGTACCATTCCCGGTATTGATATTGAAGTCTTGAGTTGGACGGTTACTGTGAGTTGCCCGGTTGAGGTTAGCCAGCGTCTTACTAAGGCAGATTCGCTCATAGCTGCTGAGCCTTTGGGCCATCGCGAAGTAGTGGAAACGACGAATGGGACGTCGGAACAGTTCTCAGTTTATGCACGTTCTGGACTGAAGCCAGGCATGAAAATTAAGGGGCCTGCTCTCATCACTGAGGAAGAAACAACCACGTTAGTTTCTTCAAACTTTGATGCTTTCATTAATTCTATCGGGTATATAGTACTAAATTGGCGCGACCAAAAGTAAGGCTTGATAATGACTGAGGACAATAAATTGGGGTCTCTAAGAGACCAGATCATGTGGGATCGGTTGATTGCCATTGTCGAGGAGCAGGCACAGACTTTAATTCGTACTGCATTTTCGAACACAGTTCGTGAAGCAGGTGATTTGTCGGCAGGAGTATTTGATATTTCAGGTCGAATGATTGCTCAAGCTGTGACTGGCACTCCTGGCCATGTCAATGCGATGGCGGCATCCGTCAACCATTTTATTGCCAAATATCCACTGGCTCAAATGGAGGATGGGGATGTCTACATAACCAATGACCCCTGGCTTTCTACTGGACATCTGCTTGATTTTACGGTGGTCACTCCAGCGTTCCAGAACGGAGTTGTCGTTGCCCTATTTGCGTCGACCTGTCATGTCGTTGATGTGGGGGGCTTGGGATTTGGGCCTGATGGGCGGCAGGTTTTCGAAGAAGGGATTTATTTGCCTATTATGCCGCTGGCTAAACACGGAAAAATGAATCAAACACTACTCGAGATCGTGCGCGCCAATGTGAGAGAACCACTTCTGCTTGAGGGAGACTTTTTCTCTTTAGCGGCTTGTAATGAGATAGGTGTAAAGCGTTTGCTTCAGATGATGGAAGAATTCGGACTTACTGAAATAGGGGCACTTTCGGATCTCATCCTGTCGCGCTCGAGAAACGCGATGCTGGGTGAAATAAAGAAACTACCTTTTGGTAGTTATTCAAATTCCATGAAAATTGATGGATATGAAAAAGAAATCGATTTAGTAGCTGAAATGACAATTGCAGAGGATGGGATCGATGTTGATTTCTCCGGGACTTCCACAATATCCGAGTACGGAATCAATGTTCCCCTTCCGTACACTCAAGCATACGCTTCATTCGGTATAAGGTGTGTAATAGGCCCCACGATTCCCAATAATGCGGGCTCGCTTGCACCTATTAGAGTTACGTCGCCAGCAGGTACAATTTTGAATGCTCCGTCCCCATGTGCGGTGGCTGCTAGACATGCTATTGGACAGATGCTCCCAGATGTGATGTTAGGTTGTCTCGATAAGGCGATTCCGGGTTCATCTCCATCAGAAGGCACGTCTTGTCTCTGGAACTTTGTTCTTTATGGAGGACATGGTATCAGTGGTGGAGGCTTTGCAAATGCAAGCCCGTTTACTGTGACAATGTTTCATAATGGGGGAACTGGTGCCCGCCCTAATAAAGATGGGTTATCGGCTACCTCATACCCATCTGGTGTTCGTAATACTCCTGTTGAAATAAATGAATCTATAGCACCAGTGCGGGTCTGGCGTAAGGAATACAGAACAGACTCTGGAGGTGCGGGAAGATTCAGAGGCGGTCTTGGGCAAATAATGGAGATCAGCAATGCCGAGGGCGCCCCTTTCGCTCTTTCATCTATGTTCGATCGTGCCAAACATGCTCCCCGGGGGAGGGATGGTGGTCTTTCGGGTGAATGCGGTGTCGCGAGACTAAAGTCTGGTTCGTCGATACCGACGAAGGGTCGAACACCTATACCAGCCGGCGAACATTTAGTTCTCGAAATGCCGGGGGGAGGTGGCCATGGCTCTCCATCGGCGAGAGATGTCCAGCTTATTAGGACTGATCTGCGTGATGGGTTGATTAGTCGTGAGCACGCGGAAAAGTATTATGCTGTATCTGTCGGAGAGGATGGAACGGTTTCTCGATGAAGTTACAGTGATAGATTTTATCTTTGATACGTCGGGTCTTTTTGGTCCATAAGGCGCAAGAAAGCGTCAAATTCCAGCTTTCCTGTTTCTTGGCTATCGTTATCGGATAAAAAATTGTCAGTTAATTCTGCGGACTGTTCGCAGACCTGTTTGGGTGGAACAACCAACTCTACTCCGCTTCCTTGAGCTGCGATTTGAATTTCACAAGCCCGTTGTAAACGAAACATTAGAATAAACGCTTCTTCTAGTTCTTTCCCGCACGTAAGAAGCCCGTGGGTGCGTAAAATCATAATGTTTCTATTGCCGAGATTTTTTATTAAACGTTCGCGTTCACCGAGTTTCAGGCTAGGTCCTTCAAAGTCATGGTAAGCAATTCGTCCGTGAAAACCAGTTGCGGGCATGCTGATGGGTAGAAGTCCATCACGTTGTGCCGCTACCGCCATGCCGGCAACGGTGTGGGTATGTAGTACACAATGTGCGTCGTGCCGAGCAGAGTGGATAGCACTATGGATTACAAAACCTGGTCGGTTAACTCGATGGTTACTGCGGTCAAGGATATTTCCATCAAGGTCAATTTTGACAAGGTTTGAGGCGGTGACTTCATCGTAACGCAGGCCGTATGGATTAATTAAAAAATGTGTCTCGGGACCCGGAACACGAAGCGTTATGTGGCCATATATGGTTTCAGTCCAACCTAAGTGATCTAATATCCTATAGGCTCCTGCAAGTTTCTGGCGATTTTTCCACTCTTCAGGACTACAAACACATGAATTTGACGGCGACTGTTTATGAGTCATCGTTTCCGGTACCATTTGAAGTTTAGGAACTCCCTCACATGATAGAGACTTTTTGTGGACGCGCATAGACCTTCTCCTTAACCTCTGAAAATGCTAAATATAGTGCGCTGGGTGTGGCGAAGAGAATGTTACTTAATAGATCAGGGGAAAGCATCATGGACGAAAATAAAACAGTAATGAATGATCTATTAGAGGTCAGAAAAGCACATCGAGCGTATTCTGGTGAAGCTATCCCTCAGTCTATAGAACAGGCTTATGAGTTGCAGGATTCGTTAGTGGAGGCCTTAGATGGAAACATAATTGGGTGGAAAATCGGTTGCACAAGTAAAATGGCCCAGGAAATGTCGAACACAGATGAACCATTTTATGGGCGAATGTTTGGGCCCACAACCTTTAGCACTCCAGCTGAAGTGCCCTATATCTCGTTTTTTTCTCCAATTGTTGAACCAGAAATTGCTTTTCGGTTTGGGCGTGATCTGAAATCAAGTAATGATCCATATACAGCAAACGATGTCATTGATGCTGTAGTTTCTATGTTCCCGGCAATTGAGATTGTGGATTGTCGGTATTCAGTAGGTTGGCCCATTGGTATTTTGCCCACGGTGTCCGACAATGGTGTACATGCGGCTTTCATCCATGGAGAGGAAACGCTTGATTGGCGAGCAGTTAACCGCGCAGAGGTTCCGGTGACGGCAAAGGTGAATGGATCGATTTTTACCGATGGAGTAGGTTCAAATGCGCTTGACGATCCTTTGAACGCCTTAGTTTGGTTGGCAAATTCCTGCAGAAAGCGCGGACACAACATCCAAGCTGGAGATATTGTAACTACTGGAAACACAGTTACCAAAGCGATTTTTGCCCAACCGGGAGACCACGTAGTCGCTACATTTGGTGAGTTAGGGGAGGTTTCGGTCCGATTTAAGGGCTAACTGAAAAGGGCAAATCGATAATACTAACCAATTTGTTTGTTTTCCATATATCCTTCTGGCCTCCACGGCTGTAAGCCCTTCACTTTTGCTCCATTTTCAACGATCAATTTGTTGTGGTAAATCGTGGCATTTACACGTGCACTACTCCTCAGCGCTACCGCCATTGCTTCGACGCGACCATGCAGCTCTCCCGCAACATCAACTATGTTTGCTCTGATATCTCCAGAAATTAGGCCAGTGTCCGAAATTAAAATATGTCCAGCTGTGACGTTTCCTTCTATAGTTCCTGCAATAATAAGTTCTAGTTCAGGCGCTACTACATTACCAGTCACGATTAAACGACGTTCCACAATAGATACGACTTGCTTGCTCGGTGTTACCTCGGTACCACCGTTACCTATTATTGAAAAACGCATTGCCGGCCGATTCAATCCCCTTAGCGAAATTTAAAAATTAACCAACTTTTGCTTCGCTGGCTCGATCTTTTGTTTTCCCTTCAGCATCCACCGGAGTAAGCGTTGAAATTTTTGATTTATTAGTTTGCACGCCACTTTGATTTCGACGGAGTTGTCCTTCTACGATGGCACCCTCATCTATGCTTAAGGTCTCGTAAAATACGTCACCGTTAACACGACCGCTTTGTGCCACTTTAACAGAAGCTGAATTTATCTGACCGTCCACTTTACCACGTATTTCTACTGCCGAACTTTTTATCGTTCCCGTTACAACCGCACCTTCGCTAACTGTGAGACTTCGGCTTGAGATATCTCCTTCGACCGTCCCACTAATCACCACATCAGCTTCACTTTGCAGATTTCCAACGATCTTTAGGCCCGCACTAATAACAGAAGATTGACCGGAAGCTCCTGTCGATGATGGTAGTTTCGAATTCGTTTTACCAGACGACTGTTGAATGTTTTCGGTGTCTGGGTCTTCTTGCCTGTTGAACATAATTTATCTCCCCCCATAATTTTCTATATTATTGCCCTTCCAGGCGTACTTGGTCCACTGAAAATATCAATTTTCAGTATTTTATAGGCGGGGAGTTTCACTAAAAGCGGTGTATTTCAACCGTAATCGTACGAGAATCAAACTCTTAGTTAGCCCAGTTTTCTTTAAAAAAAAGTTTTTTAGAAGATGGAAAAGTTTGATGGTTTAGCCATGCATGGTAAGGCCACCCGAGATGCTAATGACTTGACCCGTAATATATGTGGCATCATCGGAGGCAAGAAAAGCAATCATCCCGGGGTAGTCTTCTGGTTCCCCAAGCCTTTTCATTGGTATCGCCTTTTTGAGTGCCTCTTGTAGTTTTCCTGTATCGTCTACACCTTGTAGGAAAGGTGTATCGGTGGGCCCCGGGCAAATCGTATTTACTGTCACACCACCCCGAGCTAGTTCACGGGCCAGTGTTTTGCCAAATGCGATAATCGCTCCTTTGCAGCCTGCATAAACCGCTTCTCCAGAGGATCCAACTCGCCCGGCATCCGACGAGATGTTGATTATGGCACCGCTTCGGCGCTCTGCCATTTGCGACGCTATGACGTGACACATATTTAGTGGGCCCAAATAGTTTATATTGATAACTTTCTGCCAAAAAGATGGTTCCGTATCCAAGAATCGATTAGCTTTGTCCCATCCGGCATTGTTAACCAGTACATCCGTTGGGCCAGACCACGATTCAATTTTTTGGACGGATTGCTGAACGGCACCATAATCTGAAATATCACAGATCACTGATTTACTTATCCCGCCAGAAGATAGGATTTCATTAACGACTTCATTTCCTCCATCCGCATCAAGGTCTAATATTCCGACATGGCAACCTTCAGCGGCAAGGCGCAGACATATCGCTCTTCCGATTCCGGAGGCGCCCCCAGTTACGATTACTTTTTTTCCGTCGAGTCCACGCATGTCATTTCTCCTTTATCAACCGACAGGCTGGCAATTTGGCGGCCCTTGGAGCTACTGTGAAGAATAGGGTGTTTTCTTTCCTAGTGTACTTCACGCCAAACTTTTGTTTTGCTAGCGTATAGTAGTCCTGACAATACGATTAAAAATAGTAACACCTTGATCCCAAGTTTTTTTCGAGAATCAAGATTGGGTTCTGCTGCCCAAGCCAGAAAAGTTGCAACGTCGTGAGCTTGTTGTGCAATGGTTGCATCTGTCCCGTCTGCGTATTCTACGTCATCTCCATAGAGTGGTTGGGGCATTGCGACAGCTCCACCTGGGAAATAAGGGTTATAGTAAAGACCATCTGCGACTTCGTGATTTTCTGGTTCTTCTTCATAACCGGTGAGTAAGCTATATAAATAATCCGCACCGCCGGGTCTTGCCTTATAGATCAGTGATAGATCAGGCGGTAATGCCCCATTGTTCATCAGCTTTGCTTCCATATCATTGGCATACGGATTATTGAAATAATCTGCAGGGCGAGCCGTTCGGGTGAAAATTTCGCCGTCGGAATTAGGGCCATCTTCGACTTCATACTGAGACGCGACCGCTTTAATTTGTTCTTCAGTATATCCTACTTCGCTCAAATTTCGGTAGGCAACATATTCCAGACCATGGCAACTGGCACAAATTTCTAGATAAACTTGCAACCCACGTTGCACACTTTGTTTGTCGAATTCTCCAAATATGCCATCAAAAGACCATTGCTGTTTAATTAACGGAATAGGATCCGAAGCGGCAATGGCTTTTCCACAATCTGTCACTGAGATAGAAAAAACGCAAATCACAACTGTTGCTAATAATCGTCTAATGTAAATCATCTCCCTTTGTCCTATCATTCTGAAGCCCCTTTTTCTTTCTTACCCAACACTGATTCATCTATACTCGCTGGGAGAGGCCGAGTCGGTTCAAGTCGCCCAACAATTGGCATCAAAATGAGGAAGTGAACGAAATAATACGCGGTGGCAACGCGACCCAAAATTAACCACATTCCTTCTGGAGGTTTAGCTCCGGCCACACCTAGTACAATCACATCGATAACGAGAAACCAGAAAATTTGCTTATACCAGGGCCGATACCGAGCACTTCGAACCGAAGATGTGTCTAGCCACGGCAAAACAAATAAAAGTAATATTGCACTAAACATTGCAATGACACCGGCCAGCTTTGCTTCAACGAACCATATGTCAGGTACTGCTCTCAGGATGGCGTAGAATGGAAGAAAGTACCACTCTGGAACAATATGAGCCGGAGTAACAAGCGGGTTAGCCTTTATGTAATTGTCTGGGTGACCTAAATAATTGGGAGCATAGAATACGAACGCTAATAGGATAAGTAGAAAAACACTTATGCCAAATAGGTCTTTAACAGTGTAGTACGGGTGAAATGGGACTGTGTCCTTTGGGCCCTTAGTGTCTAGCCCAGTCGGATTATTCGATCCAAAACGGTGAAGGGCCCACAAATGCAAAAATACTACTCCTACTAGAACAAATGGGAGTAGGTAATGTAGGCTATAAAACCGGTTCAGTGTGGCGTTCCCAACTGCAAACCCGCCCCACAACCACGTGGTAATTGATTCTCCTACTAGTGGAATAGCGGAAAACAAATTGGTGATTACTGTGGCGGCCCAAAAACTCATTTGGCCCCAAGGCAGGACATATCCCATGAACGCAGTTGCCATCATTATTAGTAATATAATAAGGCCCATCCACCAAAGCACCTCTCGTGGGGCCTTATAGGACCCAAAATAGAGTCCCCGAAAGACATGTATGTAGACGACAGCAAAAAATGCTGAAGCGCCATTAGCATGCAAATACCGTATTAACCAGCCATAGTTGACGTCGCGCATAATGGATTCAACGCTGCTAAACGCATAGTCGACATGAGGTGTGTAATGCATTGCAAGTACAATGCCTGATACAATCTGTATAACTAAAATTATTCCTGCTAAGGAACCAAAGTTCCACCAGTAATTTAAGTTTTTTGGAGCTGGGTAATCCACCAAAGAATGATGCATAAAAGTAAAGATTGGCAGACGATAATCAAACCATTGAATTATTCTTTTTCCTGTTGATATTTCGCTCATGTTCGGGCCCCTTTAACCGATGCGCACTGTAGTTTCATCAAGGAAAACGT
Source organism: uncultured Rhodospirillaceae bacterium (assembly GCA_964515905.1). Taxonomy (GTDB): domain Bacteria; phylum Pseudomonadota; class Alphaproteobacteria; order UBA7887; family UBA7887. The sequence goes on from CAZEWK010000011.1 coordinate 13,186, forward strand.
ACTCTGGGACAGTTAGATTGGCAGGTGCTGGTCCCTTCCTTATTCGGCCCGATGTATCGTAGTGGGAACCATGGCAAGGACAGAACCAACCTTGGTATTCGCCTTGATGACTGAGAGGTACACAGCCCAAGTGCGTACACACTCCCACAAGGATAAGCCACTCCGATTTTATAACACGGTCCCCATCAGTTTGTGGATCTGGCAATATACTGAAATTAACACTTTGCGCTTCAGCTATTTCTGCGGCAGTTCGATGTCGAATAAATACCGGTTTACCTCTCCAGACGACCGTGATGGCCTGTCCTTCCTCGATTCCGGAGAGATCCACTTCGGTGCTTGCCAGAGCGAGAACTGCGGCAGAAGGGTTCATCTGATGAATGAACGGCCAAACAGATGCAAAAACACCTGCCGCGCCTAGCGCGCCCGTGGCTACGTATAAGAAATCTCTTCGAGTTTCCCCTTCTTGTATAGTATTCGTCTTTGTGGGTGCTGGCGCTTTGGCCATGGAGCAATGCCTTCCATCAGGTTACAGTAGAAATTTGCGCAGCAGGTTGTGCCTTAAATGTGCAGAAATGTCTATACTCATTACAATATTGCATTAGTCTTAGTCGATAGTCACATGGTTTGATCTTAGAAACTTCTCATGCGGATAGCCCTTTATCAACCCGATATTGCATCAAACGCTGGGGCTATTTTGCGCCTTGCAGCGGTTCTTGGGGTGTCAGTGGACCTTATTGGCCCAGCCGGGTTTGTTTTGACCGATAGTCGGCTTAAACGGTCCGGTATGGATTATTTGGACCATGTTGAACTTGAGCGGCACTCATCTTGGCAATTATATTCTACTGAGCGTACCCGGGAACAGATTAAATACGGTAGATTGCTACTTTTAACCACGTCTGGAGATGTACGTTATTCGAGTTTTCAGTATTTTCGTACTGATACGTTATTAGTTGGTCGAGAAACTGCGGGTGTGCCGACTTATGTACATGAGGCAGCCGACTTTCGTCTGAAAATACCTATGAAACCGGGGCAACGCTCGCTAAATGTTGCAATTGCTGTCTCAATGGTGTTAGGCGAAGCCCTGAGACAGACCAATACCTGGCCTGATTTAGAGAGCGAAAATAACTAAGATAGACATGATAGAAAAAAATGATGAGTGACAAATTTTTCAATTGAGTAGCAATGACTAATAGGATCAAAGAACAAAAAAGAAGAGCCCAGTCGTGGTTTGCCCAGTTGCGTGACCACCTATGTTCTGTATTTGAGGATATAGAACAAGAATTGACCTCGGGACAGAATACTGCTGTTCCTGCCGGCCAATTTGAGAAGCAAAAGTGGTATCGAGAAGGAGGCGGCGGGGGGGAGATTTCTATCATGCGAGGCCGTGTATTCGAAAAAGTAGGAGTTAATATTTCTACTGTGGAGGGAGAGTTTACTGAGCAATTTAGAGGACAAATTCCCGGGACTGATACAAACGCTAGCTTTTGGGCAAGTGGAATTTCAGTAGTGGCGCATATGTGGTCACCCTTAGTACCAGCGGCTCATATGAATACTAGGTATATAGTGACTGAGCGGTCTTGGTTCGGAGGTGGTAGTGATCTCACTCCAATGTTTAGTGATGAGAATGATGCCGAATCGTTTCACAACGAATTTAAGAAAGTATGTGATTCATACGACAGTGAATATTACCCTAAGTTTAAAAAATGGTGTGACCAATACTTCTATTTACCCCACCGTAATGAACCGAGAGGTGTAGGGGGAATTTTTTATGACAATCTGGAAGGAGATTGGGACCGGAATTTCTCCTTTACACGCGACGTTGGCTCAGCATTTTTGCGTATTTATCCGGAGATAGTGCGTAAACATTTCCAGAAAACTTGGACAGAGGAGCAACGGGAGCACCAGTTAGTTCGCCGCGGTCGTTATGTCGAGTTCAACCTGCTTCACGATCGTGGGACTCAGTTTGGTTTGAAGACGGGTGGGAATGTAGAGGCAATTTTAATGTCAATGCCGCCGTCAGTTAAATGGCCTTAAGTAGATCTCACCAGACAACAATTAGTTAGCAATTTCTCTTATCCACGGCGGTATGGCAAAGGCTGCTAGATGAAGTTCTGGGCAATAATGTCGCGTTTGAACTTCTGCAGCAGAGAATCGAAATCTGATTTGTCCCAGTGACATAGATTCTAAAAAAGGTTGGTCGCTTGCCCACCCGAACGCCATCTCCCCTCCATAGTATGTCGGTATACTAGATGTAAAGAGGGAGACGTGTTTAAAATATTCAGAAAGATATTGAACACTGTTACGAAGTTCTTCCCGTTGAACAAATGGTACTCCGTTTTGAGTGACCAGTATTCCATTGGGTTTCAGGCATTGATGGCAGTACCTATAAAAGGAGTTTGAGAACAAATTCTCTCCTGGGCCAATTGGGTCAGGGGAATCAACGATAATGATATCGAAGTGATCAGGGCAATTGGCCACATATTTCGCTCCATCAGATATTACTAAGTCAAGACGGGGGTCCTCAAATGCACCCCGGCTTATACTTGGAAGATACTGTTGGCACAGTTGTATTACTTGCGAATCTATTTCAACCATTACTACTTTTGAGATAGTTCGGTACTTAAATAATTCCTTAATTACACCTCCGTCACCACCACCAAGGACTAAAATCTTTTGCGCCGAACCATGTGTGAGGATCGGAGTGTGTGTGATCATTTCATGATATATAAACTCATCGACTTCGGTTGTCTGAATCACCCCATCTAAAGCAAGAACACGTCCCAGAAATTCATTTTCAAATATCAATAATTCTTGAGTGGGCGTCTTTTGTGTATGGAGGATTCGGTCTACCCGAATATATTGGCCTATCCCTGGATGAAGCGTCTCCTTTAGCCATTCTGGCATGAACGGAGTCTCCCTCGTTGTATATTAGTGATTTCGGTTCTACCCGCCAAGAATGCTTGTTGCAGTGTCGACACAGCTAACTCAGGTTGGGCGTTTCCACACATGAACAAATCAAATGCAGCATAATTTCGTTCCGGCCAAGTGTGAACGGAAATATGTGATTCAGCTAAAACCGCTACACCGGAAATCCCACCGGAAGAAGTGAATTGATGAAGGTGCAGATGCAGTAGGGTGGCTCCTGAGACGTCAACCGCATCACGTAAGGCTTTTTCAATTAAAAAAGGGTCATCAAGTCCTTTTGCTTCCCATAAATCTAATAAAAGGTGTGTCCCTGCAAAAGTGTTGCTACCAATCGTCACAAAACGATCTTCACTAACAGAATCGATCCTTCGTGATTCCACATTTGGCATTTTGATTCGGCTCTTTTTTGAACCCGATTGCTTTAAGGGTGGAGACATCTTCATGCTTCCTTGATGGGACGATATGGAAATTAATACAAATTATAGGCTTACGGATATGACTGCCAAATATATACGATTGCAAGCTAGAACTGAAACGTGGAACGCCCTTAGACTTTTATTTTATAAATTGTAATGTAACAGTAATATTAAAATTATAGAGGGCAACTAAGTTTTGTTTTACCTGTCCCAATACACCAAAGTTTTGTGCAATGGTATGCATGTATTATAAAATATATTCCTTGAGAATATTCACTTCTTCAAGGCTACATCGCGTCCATAGGCGTCATCATATCGTTGAATGTCATCCTCACCTAAATAGTTGCCACATTGAACTTCTATGACCTCTAAAATTTCTTCGCCGACATTCTCAAGGCGATGTTGGATATTGGCAGGGATATAGGTAGATTGATTAGAAGTTAGGACCTCGATTTGGTCTCCTCGGGTAATTTTTGCTTTACCTGTTACGACAACCCAGTGCTCTGTTCGATGCTTATGACTTTGTAAGCTGAGTCTACCGCCTGGATTAATAGTTAACTTTTTTATTTTAAAACCTGGTTGTTCCATCAGAATTTGAAATAATCCCCAAGGCCGTTTCTCTCCCAGATGTCGGTTAGTTTCGGGACGATTTTCATTGTTTAATTGTTGAACGATAGAACGAATGGAATCATCAGATTGTTTATTTGCAACTAAGACTGCATCTGCAGTTTCAACTACTGTAATGTTTTCTAGGCCTGCACAGGCGAGGAGCCGACTTTCACTATGTAAGAATGTATTCTTGCATGATTCATGGATTACGTCGCCTGACATGGACACTCCATTCTGATCTTGTTGACTAATTTCCCAGAGTTTTTGCCAGGATCCAACATCAGACCAAGCTGCTTCCAATGGTACTAGAGCCAAAGTTTTTGAATGTTCCATCACAGCGGTATCAATGGGTTCCATAGGTATTTTCCCGTAATCGACTGGGGAGAATCGGGTGACTTTGTCTTCTATGACACGGCCTTTAAACGCTTTTTCCGCCGTCACTAAAATTTGCGGGGCAAGTTTCCGTAGTTCATTAAGGATATGTCTCGCTGAGAATACAAACATACCACTATTCCAGTAGGTATCGCTTTTTGATATCAAGATCTTGGCTTCATTATAGTTTGGTTTTTCCACGAAAGATTTAACTTCAAACGCGTCGATTTCCGAGTTTACTTTTTCCCCCTTTTCGAGGTAACCAAAGCCGGTCTCTGGTCGACTCGGTTTGATCCCAAAGGTCACGATCCAGTTGTGTACAGCAATTTCTAAGGCACCATTCAAAGTTTTAAATAGTGTTTCACTATTTTGTATAGAGTGGTCAGCCGGCATAACAAGCAAAACCGAAGACTCATTTTTCTGAATTGAATGTAAGGCAGAAACAGCAACAGCGGCTGCGGTATTACGGCCCAAAGGTTCAATTAGGATATTTCTGCAGAGGTCGCTTTCAATTTCGGATAGCTGGTCATGCGTCGGTAAATATTGCGATTCCGTTGTTACAGTTATTACGTTTTTAGGTGGTACAATCTTCATGGCGCGCTGAACTGCTTGCTGTAGGAATGATCCCTCTCCAGCTAGATTCATTAATTGTTTAGGGTAAAGGCCGCGGCTCAATGGCCACAGGCGGGTCCCAAGACCGCCAGCCAATATGATAGCAAAGCGTTCGACCATTTTATTCTTCGCCTAAATTAGAATTGCTCATTATTTTTGATAAGTAATCCGATAAATGGAGTCTGCTGTATCGTCTGAAATTAGAAGAGATCCATCCTTCATAACCATAACGTCTGCTGGCCTTCCCCAAGCCTTTTCGCCTTGGAGCCAACCATCAGCAAAAGTCTCATATTTCACCGCTTCTTGATAATCGTTAAGGCGGACCAAAGTAATACGATATCCTATTTTTTTGCTCCTGTTCCATGAGCCGTGTTCCGCGATGAACACCTGGTTGAGATAGTCGTTTGGGAACATTTCCCCGTCATAAAAAGTCATCCCAAGTGGCGCAACATGGGGTCCTAGAGTTTGTGCGGGTGGTTCAAAGTTTGCACAGTCTGCTTCTTTCCCAAACCGAGGATCAGGAATGTCACTACCGTGGCAATGGGGAAAACCAAAATGAAGACCTGATTTATATGCGTGGTTAAGTTCGCCAGGTGGAATATTATCGCCGAGATTATCCCGCCCATTGTCAGTAAACCATAAGGTTTTTGTTACTGGATGCCAGGCAAATCCAACAGAATTCCTAACTCCTCTCGCAAACACTTCCATATTAGACCCATTTGGAGTAATTCGCAGTATGCTAGAAAATGGGTCTGGTCGAATGCAAACATTGCAGGGTGCACCGACCGGAACATAGAGCATATCGTCCGGCCCAAAATCGATGAATTTCCAGCCGTGGTGACGTTCATTGGGTAAATTATCTGTGACGACCACAGGTGAGGGAGGGTTGTTCAACGAATTTTCGATATCATCAAAACGAAGTATGCGGTCGACAGCACTAGCATACAAAGACCCATCCCTAAAGGTAACACCGCTGGGCGCTTGTAACCGTTCCGAAATGACATACATTTTTTCTGCATACATGTCTTCGTTCTCGTCAACTAGCGCATAGATTTTACCAGCAGACCTAGAACCCACAAATAGGGTCCCATTGTCTCCTAATGCCATAGCCCGCGCGTTTACAACATCAGTTGCATAAAGCTCTATTTCGAATCCGGGTGGTAAGCTAATAGTTTCTAATAGATTCTGATCTGATCTTGAAGTGGATATATTGAGGGTAAGTGCAGGGAGAAAACCTATTAAAAGGTAAATCATTTGTCTCACGGTGTTGTACTTCTCCTAATAATGGGCTTTGTTGCCGTCTCAATGGGATGGTGCATTTCACTAAAAGTTACGCGTAATTATACTAAATATAACGTAACTAATAGAAACTCAACGTTTGGACACTAAGGCTGGGCATCTTTGATTATCCACGTACTCGAGTTGGCAGTCTAGGCATTGAAAGCACTCATTTAAATTTATTGAACCTGAATCGTTGATGGCACCTACAGGGCATGAAGCAGAACATATTTGGCAGGGATTTCCGCACTTATCGTGACGTTTTAACCAATTTAGTACATGTAGCCGTCCGCTCAGAGATAGTAGACCACCAAGTGGGCATAAAAATCGACAAAAGAAGCGTTCACTGAATAGACCAATAGCTAATAACACCGCCGCATAGAGCAAATATGGCCAGCTACGATTGAATTTTAATGTAATCGCTGTTTTGAAAGGTTCGATTTCTGAAGCATAGCTGCTAAGTTCTGATGAATAAAAGGCAAGTCCAAGTAAAACGATTGCGGCGATATATTTAATTGACCAGAGTCGTTCTTGAACAGTGTGATTTAGTCGCAACTGCGGAGTTCCAACGACACGAGCTATTTTGTTGAGTATTTCTTGAAGAGCTCCAAATGGGCACAGCCATCCGCAAAAAACTCCTCGACCCCAAAGTAGCAATGTGGCCAGTACGTATATTACAAGTATTACCATCAAGGGCTCATATAGAACTGTTTCCCAATCCAAGCCGTCAACCAAAATTGTTAGGTAATTTATGATATTCAAAATACTTAACTGAGTGCCGGAAATCCACCCCAGCCAGATCAGAGTCATGCAAAGTACAGTAATTCTAATTAGTCTGTATGTTTTTCGATACTGCACAAGAATATTTTGAAAAAATAAAATCAATGTAACAATAGTCAATAATCCTAACACACCAATGATGGACCGTTGCTCCTCAACCCATCGGATTTGCCAGGCGTTCATTTGACTTTCGTGAAATAATCCAAAGAACAAGTAATTTGGGTCTTTAAAGCCCGCTTTTTCTAACTCCCAATCACTGCCGAGGACATGATGCTGGGGAAGTCGATATTTTAATTCGAAACTAGTTGACTGAACGTCTAATGGGGGGGTTGTGTCTTGGGAAATAAGGAGTTCGATACTCCAGTCTTTCAATGGGTCCAAGCCCATATTAGACGTTACTCGAACGCGCCCCGCATTGTGAAATAAAGGGTAACCAGTAATTGCGAGTCGACGGGCTCTGTAAAAATTTTCGGGAAAAATAGGGTAGGTATTAGTCCCTTGTCGAATTTGGATGAGATCGAAGACAGGAACTAAAGATGGGTTGGAGGGAATCCACGAATAGCCACCTTCGGATCCTATAAACAGTTGTTGTTCTCCTGCTTGGGCATCGTCACTAAAACGACGATAGGCCCGAGGTCCAAAAAGGTTGCGGCCTATGGAAGGTATTGTGGCGAGGCCGACATATAGTTTTATGAAGGTGTCCTTGTTCTTGGGTCGAGTATTAATAGAACCCTCTTTTATCCCAAAGGTAGGACCCATTCTTGAGCGCAAGTCAGCGTAGGATAGGGTAAGTACCTTAATTGACCCGTCTGCAACTAAGTCGGGCCAACTTTTTTTCTCGTAACTGAACTTATCAACGGTTAGGGGTTGAGCATTCTCTTTTATCGTTTTCGTAATGTATCCCACTTTCGAAGCAGAGTTAATAATCGCTTGGTACATTGAGAGTGCACTTATTGTTGCACCAGATACAGCATCCAGTCGTTTTCTGTTATCTTCAGAACTAGATTCGTTTAGTGAATGAAGTGGTCCACGCATAAGCAGATTTGTGATTGAATGTCCGTTCAATCCGTCTAGAAAAAATTCAAATTTCTTGGGCCCAATCATTCCATCTGAAATGAGCGGCTCATTTTCCTCAAGTAGTTGGTGGCCCGCTATTACGCCATCGTCTCTGAGTGCAACGACAATGTCGAAAGAGCTTCCGCTGTACCCAGCTGGTCTGACGGTCTCGTGAGTTGAAAAAAGGTAGCCCAGGCGTTTCTGGTCAAAATAGACAGTAGAAATTGGAGGGTCACCTTCTGATGCAGTATGTCTTGTCGATTCTGGGAATAGTTGTTTGACGATTTTTGGAGATAAACGATCGTCGAATGGCTGATCCATATCAGCAAGAGTTGTGCATGAATTTATGATCAGAGATAGCCCAATAGTCGCATAGAAAAATATTTTGTTAAGCACTTTATGGTCCTAGAGGAGGCCACTAAGTAATAGCACAATCTAATGGCAATGTAGTGTCCCAGAAATTGGCTCGTCCTTGGGTTTGGATCCCTTAGATGAAAAATGTCTACATGTTGGGGTAATTAGGCCCTCCACCTCCTTCCGGGGTTGTCCAAACTATATTCTGGCCAGGATCCTTTATATCGCAAGTTTTGCAGTGGATGCAATTTTGTGCGTTGATTTGGAGACGCGGGTTGGACCCATCGTCATCCCGAAGGATTTCGTAGACACCTGCAGGACAATATCTTTGTTCAGGGGCATCATATTCAGCCAGGTTAAAAGAAATTGCCGCATTTGGATCCTTCAAATTTAGATGGATCGGCTGGTTTTCCTCGTGATTAGTACTGGACAAGAATACGGAAGAAAGGCGGTCAAAGATGACCCTTCCGTCCGGTTTCGGGTATTCGATACGCTTGCAATCTATTGCCTTTTCTAGAGACTCATGGTCCGGGGAATGGTGGTGTGTCCAAGGAGCTCGGCCTTTAAAAATATACGTATCGATTGCCCCATAAAGTATTGCAGGCCAGAGTCCCCAACGGAAAGCTGGGCGTATGTTGCGGACTCGATAAAGCTCTGACCAAACCCAGGATTTCTTTAGTTTATCCTCGTAGTCGACCGCCTCCCAACTCTGGCTGCTTTGCTCATCTGCGACTAATAAATTAAAAACACTTTCCGCTGCCAACATACCTGTTTTCATCGCCGTGTGGCTGCCCTTAATTTTTGGGACATTCATGAAACCAGCGGTGCATCCTATGAGAGCGCCTCCAGGGAAGGTGAGCTTTGGAACTGACTGAAATCCACCCTCGTTCAAGGCCTTGGCGCCGTATGCTATCCTCTTTCCCTCTTCAAATAGCGGGCGGATAGCAGGGTGTGCCTTAAAACGTTGAAATTCGAAATAAGGATCTATGTGGGGGTTCTTGTAGTCCAGTCCAATGACAAATCCGACAGCAACTTGATTGTTATCAAGATGGTAGATGAAAGATCCCCCATAGGTTCTGTTATCTAAAGGCCAACCAACTGTGTGGGTCACCGTTCCTGCCTTATGAAGTTTAGGCGGCACTTCCCAAAGTTCCTTTAGCCCTATGCCGAAGGTTTGCGGATCACAATCTTTTTGGAGTTCGTATCTACGGAACAGTCCTTTTGTCAGTGAACCTCTGCAGCCTTCCGCAAATAAAGTTTGTTTTGCTTTAAGCTCAATACCGGGTTGAAAATTTTCGGTTTTTGATCCGTTCTTGCCGATACCCATATCACCTGTAGCAACCCCACACACTTTTCCGGTTTCATCATATAATATTTCGGCAGCGGCAAACCCTGGGTATATTTCTACTCCCAATGCTTCGGCCTGTTTTGCCAGCCAACGGCAAAGATTCCCTAGTGACACTACAAAGTTCCCATGATTTTGCATCATGGGCGGGGTAAGTGGAAATCGAAAGCTGCGTGTTTTGCTTAAATAGACAAAGTTATCTTTGGTCACTTGTGTCTTTATTGGCGCGTCGAGGTCCTTCCAGTTCGGAAGTAGTTCATCCAAGGCACGAGTTTCAAGCACGGCACCCGAAAGAATGTGGGCACCAACTTCGGAACCTTTTTCTAATACACAAACGCTTATTTCGGTGTCGTTATGTGCTGCTAATTGCTGTAGCCGTATAGCTGCCGCTAAGCCACTTGGACCTGCCCCAACTATAACAACATCGTATTCCATCACCTCACGACTCATCTCAACTCCAGAGTATCAAGGTAGAAATCATTATGGCCCATTATTTCTTAATCCGTGACATAACACTATGCGGCCAGTTTTAGCATTGGGAGGACATCCTTATGCAGTCTAGGATCCCCGCAGGCAATCACGGAGACATTTTTTTCAGCGGGACCTCCAATCCAGTCTGTAACAATACCGCCTGCACCTTCAATTATAGGGATGAGGGCGTATATATCCCAAGGTTTCAAATCACTTTCTGTTATTAAATCGATGCACCCAGACGCTAGCATCGCATACGAATAGCAATTGCCACCGAATTGAGTAAGGTGTGTCTCCCGCATTAATCTTTGAAATACTACTTCCTGGGCGGGCGTGGCCATCATTCGAGGATCTGTGATCGCAAACACCGCTTGATCAAGTCTTTTGCAAGCCCTGGTTTGAATAGGCTTTCCGTTAAGAAAACTGCCTTCCTTTGTACCAATAAAACGGTCACCTACGATTGGCTGATCCAACACACCTAACAATGGTTGCCCTTGAAATCCCAGGCCAATAAGGGTGCCAAACATAGGCAGTCCGGCAATAAACGCACGTGTGCCGTCAATCGGATCTAACACCCAACAAAATTCGGCATTCGGGTTGTAATCCTCATATTCCTCGCCCACGATTCCGTGATCGGGATATCGAGACGTAATGAGATCACGAATAGCCTTCTCTGATTGTTTGTCAGCTTGTGTGACTGGTTGGCCAGTAGGAGCACTGGAGGGCTTGTCTTCCACCGCAAGTTCATTGCGAAAATAGGGTACAATAATTCCGCGGGCAGTATCCGCCAAGTGCTCGGCAAAAGTGCATAACTCAGTGAGTGCGGTGTTAGACACATATTCCATGCCACGGCCTTCTGCGCAACGACTTGGCTTTCCCAATTATGGTTTCTAAACCCCTACTGCTATGTTGTGAAGTATTTATTACTGAAAAAGGAAAAGGACGCGTCTGGGACGCGTCCTTTCCTCTAATTCAGGACTGTAAGACTGTCCGTTTACCACATTGCTACTGGGTTACCAATCGATCCCGTCGCGCCCCTTACTGGGACTGGCGAGAAGAAAAAAGCAAATTGGTAGACACCGGCATCGGCGAGTTCCTTCAGACGGAGGTTCTCGTGGTTTACAATGCCGTGACGTGTCTGCAAGAATTGGTGAACGCAGAAAACACAGTCTGGGTCTGGATTTGGCACAGCGTCAACCGGCCATGTGTCGCCCGCAGTCACGCCTGCTTTGCCTTCAGCAATCCAACGAGCAACTTCCATACCAATACCTGGGCAGCCGGCGTTATAAGCCGCTGGATCTTCCCAGTTACGTTCCCATCCTGTACGGAAAACGATAGCGTCGCCTTCCATGATTTTGTAATCCGACATTCCCTGGGCGCTCAAGGCAGCTTGCACATCTGCCATGGTGATTTCGTCGCCGGGGTTCATCGGGTTGTCCCTAATTGCTGCAATGTCGAGTAGGACAGCACGAGCAATGATGGGATGTAGCTCCTCTGTACCCAAATGGTTCAGCCCGTACGGATTTCCCATATCGGCTGCAGTGAAACCATTATACCAACGCATTTCGTTTTTATCGCCATTGACGCCAACTTGCACGCCGATGTGCCCTAGGCCATCAAACTGAGTTCCAACTTGTCCAATTTCTGTGGCTAAGAATTCATCATTCCACATAATGGCGTTGGGTCCGAATGGGCCACCTGTCGGGGTACCTGGAATTCGTAAACTAAATTTACGAGCGCCAAACAGCGGCATGTCTGCATGATATTCATGGCCTATTTCCATAGTCATGCCCTTCTTAATCACAGACAAAGCGCGCATGACAACTTCCGGCTTTTTGTACCAGTTTGTTGAGCCGGCTTCGTCACCTTCACCCCAGATCGGGTGGGGCCACCATTTTGAGCCGAGCGGAGTTTCCATTTTATTTCCGTCAACCCAAGGTTTACCGACACAGTCGTTTAAGTTATCTGAGCAGGCAGCAAAAGCGCTACCACTCATTGCTATCGCGGCACCAAAAGCACCCCCGACGGCAAGTGTTTTTAAGGATCTCATATATGTCCTCCCTTACCAATTGGTCCCTAGCTTTATGGGCTAGGCTCTTAATTTTGCAAGTATCACAACAAGTAATGCAAATTTGCTAAAAGAGACATTACAATTTTTACTTAGAGGGGTGCAAGTAACGTGATTTCTCTATTGGAGTTAGACCCAGAATTGGGTAATTATTGTTATGTTATAACATATAGTATATCAATTTTTACTTAGAGGGGTGCAAGTAATGTGATTTCTCTATTGGAGTTAAACCCAGAAATTGACCACATTTTTGTGTAAAATCGTGAAGGATTGAAAGATGCGTGGTATGATTTATTTCCTAATTAAGATTAGCTATTTAACGTTTAATATAGGGTGTGCGATCTAAATGATTTCTCAAATAATGGTAATCATGGTTTCCAAGGGCAACAGAATTATTAATAGGATGGACATTCGGAAAGTACTGATTCTCAGTGCAGTATTCGCGTTGTCTAACTGCGCAAAAGACGAGGCGAACGTCTACCTCGAGAGACCAGTTGAAGATATATACAACTATGCTATGGACCTTTTGTTAGACAAAGATTACCAGATGGCTGCTCTAACCTTTGAAGAAGTTGAGCGACAACATCCGTACTCAATGTGGTCAACTAAATCTCAACTTATGGCAGCATATGCCCACTATTTAGATAATAGTTATGACGACGCGGTAATAGCAGCAGAACGTTTTATTTCGCTTCACCCTGGTCATGCGGATACGGCATACGCTTATTATTTGTTGGGTCTATGTTACTACGAACAAATATCCGATGTGGGACGAGACCAAAAAATGACCACGAAGGCATTGGAAGCGTTTATCGCAGTAGTAAAGCGCTATCCAACTTCTGAGTACGCGCGTGATGCGAACATGAAAATTGATTTGGCTCGTGATCATCTTGCTGGCAAGGAAATGGAAATAGGACGTACGTATCAAAGCCTAGAATTTTATGTAGCCGCAATAAACCGTTTTCGTAATGTGGTAGAGGATTACCAGACAACTAGCCATGTACCAGAAGCGTTGTTTCGTTTAACAGAAACCTACTTGGCCCTCGGTGTTACTAAGGAGGCCGAGGTAGCGGCTGCCGTGCTGGGACATAATTTTCCTGAAAGTGAGTGGTATGAAAGTTCTTACGCTTTATTACGAGTCCGTAATTTAGAGCCGCGCTTATCAAAGCGATCCTGGCTTGCCCGTTTGTTTTGAACTAATATTCGTAGTTTTCAGACATGTTAACACACTTGTCGGTACACGATGTGGTTGCCATCGACAACGTGGATGTGGAATTTGGCGTAGGACTGTGTGTCCTTACGGGGGAAACAGGCGCGGGTAAGTCTATCTTATTAGATGCCTTGGGTCTGGCGTTGGGTCGTCGGGCCGATGCCAGTCTGGTAAGAGAGGGGGCAGACACAGCAACGGTTGCTGCCACTTTTGATGTAGAACAGGAAAATCCTGTACTATCTATGCTGGAATCCAAGGGGATCGGGATTGACGGTGATTTAGTCATACGGAGAACACTTACGTTTGAGGGACGGAGTAGAGCTTTCGTAAATGATCAAGCTGTCACCATTGGTTTTCTCTCCGAGCTAGGCGCTCAGCTAATCGAGATACATGGACAAAATGACAGATTAGGATTGCTTGACCCTCTAACGCACCGAAACGTTTTGGACGTTGCTGGGAATTTAGATGCAAATCTTGAGCGTGTTAGTACTACATATACAGAGTGGAGTGAGGCCCGTATTGCGTTAGAAGTTGCGCAAAAGAACAACAACCAGGCGCATGAACTGGAGCTTGAGTTGCGTCATAATGTAACCGAGCTAGAAGGTCTAGGTCCTAAAATAGGTGAAGAATCAGTCCTCACAAATGAACGAAAAGTACTACGTCATGCTTCTTCAATTGCTGACGCCGTGATAAATTCTGAAAACATTCTTTTTCCTGAGGCGGAGAAAGCGGTTGATCAGCGTATCCGCTCAGTACGCAGGTTAATTTCAGATCTTTCAGAAAAGGCGGCTGGGAAGCTTGATGCAGTTCTAGAGGCGCTAGATCGAGCCTCTATAGAGTTGGAAGAGGTAAGAGTTGGCTTTGACAAAATTCGGAGCGAGCTCAATGCTGATCCACAAGCACTTTCGATTATTGAAGATCGATTGTTTGCTTTGAGAGAATTAGCGCGGAAAAATATGGTCGAAATCGATGAACTTCCTCAATTCTTGGAATCTGAGAAAAAGAAGTTACTAGACCTCGAAGTTGCAGAAGAGGGTATTGAAGAAAAACGCAGGACGCTCGTTTCCTTGGACCAAATACTTTCGAGGCAGGTGGAAGAACTTAGGGAGGCTAGGGTCAGTGCCGCAAAAAAGCTCGATCTCATTGTCAGCCGTGAGCTCAAAAGTTTAAGGATGGGGAATACTATATTCGCTACTCACGTTAAATCTATGCCGAGAGAAAGTTGGGGGGTGTCTGGGGGTGACCAGGTAGCCTTTACGGTTGCCACTATACCTGGGAGTTCCCTTGCTCCGATGCACAAAATTGCCTCAGGGGGCGAATTATCTCGTATTACACTTGCTCTTCGGGTTGCGACAGCCAGTAATAGTGAAGCAATAACATTGATTTTCGATGAGATAGATACAGGAACCGGCGGGGCCGTGGCAGATTCGATCGGTAGCCGTCTGGCACGGTTATCCTCTAAGATGCAAGTGATAGTAGTTACCCACCAGCCTCAAATTGCGGTTCGCGCGGATTATCATTTCCACGTTCGTCGACAAAAAATTCAGGGGAAGGAAACCACAAGCGTTGCAGAATTAATTCTGGAGGAACGTGTGGAAGAAATTGCTCGTATGTTGGCAGGAGCAAAAATTACAGACGAAGCGAGGGCTGCAGCAAAACGATTGATGGATGAAGCAAGCAAATGATTGCCGCTTTTTCAAAACCGGTTAGAGATTTGACGGTAAAGGACGCCCGCGAAGAGCTCAGAGATTTGGCATCTCAAATTGGTTATCACGACGAGCTTTATTATAATAAGGATGCGCCGATTCTTTCAGACTCCGAATATGACGAATTGCGTCGTCGTAACAAGGATATCGAAGAACGCTTTCCAGATCTCGTATTAAAAGATAGTCCTGCTTTGCGCGTTGGGGCAGTCCCCCGCAGTGGGTTTAGAAAAATTCAGCATTCAGAGACTATGTTATCGTTAGATAACGCTTTCTCTCAGAAAGATGTTTCGGATTTTGTGGCGCGAATTCGTCGATTTTTGGGTCTTTCAGAGGATCTTTCCGTAGTACTTGTGGCGGAGCCAAAAATTGATGGGTTATCAGCGGCTCTCAGGTACGAAGACGGTAAATTCGTGCTCGGACTAACACGGGGTGACGGTTATGAGGGGGAAGATGTCACCGCGAATTTATCCACTATCCCTGACATACCAAAAACATTGCAAGGGAATGATATACCACGGGTGTTGGAGGTTCGGGGGGAAGTTTATATGACTAAAGATGACTTCTCTGAGCTAAATGAAAAGCGCAGGATATCAAATGAACCTTTGTTTGCGAATCCCAGAAACGCGGCTGCTGGTGGTTTGAGGCAGTTAGATTCAAGAATCTCTGCTAGTAGGAAACTGCATTTTTTTGCTTACGGATGGGGAGAGATAATACATGCCGATGCGAATAAAGAAGAACGGTATCCGTTAGGATCTCAGTTGACGGAAGTCAGGGATAGAATAAGTCATTTTGGCTTTAATTTGAGTGAGCCTATTTGCGTTAGTAATGAGCTTGCAGAGCTTACTTCCTACTATAATGATATTGTTTTTAGGAGGGATGAGTTTCCGTTTGAACTTGATGGAATCGTTTATAAGGTAAATTGTATTGGTTGGCAGAGACGTTTGGGTGCTAGTAGTCGCAGCCCCAGGTGGGCTGTGGCACATAAATTTCCTGCAGAACGTTCACACACATTGATAAGAGAAATTCGAATTCAAGTGGGTCGGACTGGTGCTTTGACTCCCGTCGCACAACTTGAACCCGTGCTTATTGGTGGAGTGACTGTGTCGCGGGCCACCTTGCATAATGAGGATGAGATTAAACGGAAAGATATTAGGGTAGGAGATATAGTTCTTATCCAAAGGGCCGGAGACGTTATTCCCCAAGTGGTGGAAGTAGATTTATCGAAACGAAAAAGCACCGCAAAGATTTTTGATTTTCCAGAAATTTGTCCTGTCTGTGCAAGTAACACTAGCCGGGAATTTGGCGAATCGGTCCGCCGTTGTGCCGGAGGAATGAAGTGTTCCGCTCAGGTTGTAGAGCGCTTAAGACATTTTATAAGCCGAGACGGATTTGATATTGAAGGGCTTGGGGTTAAGCAAGTCAAATCATTCTGGAGAGACGGTTTAGTTTTGAGGCCCGCTGATTTATTTTGTCTTAAAGATCAACGAGCGGTGTTGGAATCGAGAGAAGGCTGGGGGAAGACCTCTATAAAAAATTTACTGTCGGCGATTGAAGAACGAAGAAATATTTCTTTGGAAAGATTTATCTACGCCCTTGGTATTTCTAGAATTGGTCAAAAAAATGCTCGTTTGTTGGCTCTGAATTATATGAGTCTAGACTTACTGTTGACTGCTATGGAGGACGCGAGAGATCCTAACGGGAGAGAATTCAAGTCTTTAGTAGCTATTGATGGGATAGGTGAGCGTGTTGCGTCAGACATAGTCAAATTCTTCGCGGATCCAAATAACAAAATGATGGTATCAAATTTAGTTGATGAAATACAAGTTTCGGATTTTACTGAGCCAACATCTAAATCAGGTTTGGCAGGGAAGGTGGTTGTTTTTACTGGGACTCTCCAATTGGTTACCCGGGCTGAGGCAAAAGCCCAAGCACAAACAATGGGTTTGAAGGTTACAGGGTCAGTATCAAGTAAAACTGATTTTATAGTTTTTGGAGAGAATGCTGGCTCTAAACTTGAAAAAGCAAAGGCGTTAGATGTGACAGTCGTAAGCGAAAAGGAATGGTTTCAGCTTCTTGAAACTTCGAATACCAACTAACTAAGCGTCAATATTCGGATCTATTCTGTCTATAACAAGGACTGAGGGAAAATAACTGGGTACTAAAAAATGGATATATCTAAATCTAAAAAGTCGTTTGAGGCGAAAGAATTAAGTTTGTCGTATTTTGTCCGCATGGGTATCGCGGTATCTATTCTTTCTTCTCTTATTTTAATAATTGCGGCTGTTGGCTATCGATGGGATTTGTGGTCTGTCAAATTTGCTCTTCTTACTTTAACTAAATATGCGACATACGGTGCGCTTGTTGGCGCAGCTATTTCTTTGGTTGGTGTAGGCAAGTCCTGGCCAGGGGGTACCTCAAGAGGTTTATTGTTGTCGGTATTTGGAGTTATTATCGGTTCCGGAGCCTTTTGCACTATTTTTGAGCATTGGAAAATGGTGCAAACCCACCCATTTATTCACGACATAACGACTGATACGGATAATCCGCCCCAATTTGTGGCCGTGGTGCCGATTCGACAGTCATTGAATGCCAATCCACATCTGTATGAAGGTTCAGATTTGGCATTTCTGCAGCATTATGGGGGATTCAATAGACCATATAAAGATATTGCACCGTTTATAACTGAATTACCTCCGGGGACGACTTTCGACATTGCGTTGAAAGTAGCCGAGGAGATGGGTTGGGAAATAATAAAAGCGGATACAGAAGGTGGTCGCATAGAAGCTTCCGACACATCATTCTGGTACGGATTTACCGACGATATAGTGATCCGTGTGACTTCTGAATCTGTTGGGAGTCGGGTTGATATGCGGTCTCTTAGTCGAGTAGGCCGAAGTGATGTAGGGGTAAATGCCGCCCGAATTCGTATCTATATGTCAGCGTTAACTGAGAAGATTGCAGAGAGTTAAAGTTTTTTTTATTACTGAATCGGTTCTGTACAAATCTGCAGCCATTTGGCGACATTTGGTGGTAACAATGGGCTTAAAGTATTTCGAACTCTAGCGTGATATGCATTCACCCAATTTTTTTCGTCTTGTGTCAAAAGATCTCTACTGATTAGGCGAAGGTCTATAGGGGCAAGTGTTAAAGTTTCGACCTGTAACATATCTAGTTCACCCCTCTCGGGTTGTTGGTCTGGTACTACGGTAACTAAGTTTTCTATGCGAATCCCGTATTCATTTGTTTTGTAGTAGCCAGGTTCGTTGGAAACGATCATACCCGGTTGCAGAGGAGCAGTTGAGAATCCCTTGGAGATTCGGTGAGGTCCCTCGTGAACACTGAGGAAACTACCTACACCATGACCTGTTCCATGATCATAATCGAGGCCGACCTCCCATAGAGCCTTTCGGGCTAGCGTATCCAGTTGTCCGCCAGTGGTTCCAACAGGGAAAACCGCAGTGGCGATAGCGATGTGACCTTTTAATACTCGAGTAAAGCGATCTTCCATCTCTTTGCTGGGCGACCCGATGGCTACGGTGCGGGTTACGGCGGTCGTGCCATCTAAATACTGTGCGCCAGAATCTACTAAGAACAGTTCGCCGGGTAAAATTTGGCGGTTACTTTTGTCATCGACGCGATAGTGAACAATTGCGCCGTGTTCACCAGCCCCAGCAATTGTTGGAAAACTAAGGCCGCGAAAATATTCACCTTCTTGTCGGTATTCTTCCAGTTTATCGGATGCTTCGAGTTCAGTAAGTGAACCTTCCAAAGATGTTTCAGATAGCCAATGTAAAAATTTTGTCAGCGCTGCCCCATCTCTCAGATGAGCTGCTTTACTCCCACTTAATTCGGTGGTGTTTTTAATAGCTTTTGGAAGGGAGCATGGGTCTGTTGCTTCTAAAATAGTGGAGGTTCCCCCGAGTGCTTGTTGATAAACCCATTCACTGGCTGTTGAGGGGTCAATTTGTATTTTTATGCTTTTGTTACGAAGGCTGTTTAAACTGCCGGCGAAGTCATCTTTGGAGTGAATAGATACTCGGTTACCCAGATGGCTTACGGTATCCGCATTCATTTTTCGTTTATCAATGAATAGTTCTGCGGAGGCGTCTTTATGAAGAATCGCGAAGGATAAGGGTAAGGGCGTAAATTCAACATCGCCGCCTCTTAAATTGAGCAGCCATGCAATTGAGTCGGTCATGGTAATTACTACCGCATCAGCCCCTTTTTCTGAGATATTAGCCGCAATTTTATCGCACTTATCCTTGAGGCTCATCCCAGCGTAGATTTTTTTGTGAGGTATCGCTGGGGATATTGGGGGTGGTGGTTGCCCAATCCATATTGAATCCAGGGGGTTCTTTTGCAGTGAGACCATTTGTGCTCCTTTAGACGCGCAGATCTTTTGAAGACTTTTTATTGCAGTTCGCGTATGTAGTTTTGGATCAAATGCTATGTTCTGTCCCTCATGCACATTATTTTTCATCCAACTATCGATTGAAGTCTCACCAATCGAGACAATTTCATACTGTTCTAGATTTATTTGATTTTCCGCTTGTAAAGTATAGCGGCCATCCACAAAAATGGCCGCCCGGTCCTTAAGAACTACAGCGGTCCCCGCAGAACCTGTAAATCCTGTCAGCCACGCAAGGCGCTGAGCGTAGGCTGGGACGTATTCACCTTGGTATTCATCGGCGCGCGGAATAAGAAAGCCGTCGACATGGTTTTTCTTTAAAACTCTTCGCAGTTGTAGTAGCCGTGTTTCGGGTGACTCGTCTGGTTCTTTTTTTTCGTTCATTTCTTTGAGCAACCCATTGAGTGCTCTCACGAGTAACGAACTGGGATTAGGAGTTATCAATCTTATCCATGCGTTTGGATCGGTGCCTACTGGGGCAGCTTGAACTCCCCTCACCAAACCAAGTAGTTCGTCCAAAGGCATGCTAATATTTTCGGTTTTAAGAAGTTTAGCTAATGCAGTCTGGTTCATATTACTATTTATACCTGTTGCAATTATTTATGAAGTATAGATTACGATTTTCAGATAAATTTTAGTTAAGCTATTGGACTTGTGTGGGACGGTTTACGCATTACCAAAGTAGTCCAGCCATCCACCGAGAAACTGCGGATTAAATATAAACCCAGACTGCGGTATGTGGCAGTTATTGCGGTTTTTTGTTGCTCTAGTATTCCGGATATAATCAATGTACCACTGGGGGACATATTGTATATAGTTGATGGGGCTAGTCGGACCAAAGGACGGAAAAGAATGTTCGCCATTATTAGATCATATGGTCCTTTATAGCGCACAATTGGTGAACGAAATCCATCGCTAACTGCACAGCGTACTAAGGAGTGGACCTGATTCATAGTCGCATTCTCCTTCGCAACCTGGACAGCGTTTCGATCAATGTCACAGGCCATAGTTTTTGTTTTCCATAGTTTCGCAACAGCGAACGACAAGATACCCGCACCGCAACCCAGGTCGAGGCAGTTTTTTGGTGTTGGCGATTGGGTCATTTTTCCTAGTGCTAACAGGCAACCTTTTGTAGATGCATGATGCCCTGTGCCAAATGCCGTACCGGCATTGATCTCAATTTCGATTGTAGAGGGGTTTGTGCACTCTGGAGTATGACTTCCCCTTATTATAAAACGCCCGATTTTTATGGGGTTTAGGTTTTGAAGGCTTTGAGCTACCCAATCAATCTGTGGGAGTAGCTCTATATGTACATATGGCGGAGAAATACCAGCTTTTTCTGCTGCTTCGCTTATCATTCCGAGAATTAAACTTGGCTCTGGCTGTTCCACTGTATAAGCCCGTACCAACCATTCTCCATCGCGTTTTTGTCGGCTTACTACGCTAACAAGTGGCTCTAGGGCGTTTTGGAACAGTTCACCAGAGTGATCAGGGACTTCTTCTATTGATATCTGCCAGACCATATTAGGATCTCTAACAATATTGGTATCATCCATTGTTATTATCGGATTAAACTTCTTTTATATAGTGTGGTAAGTTGGCAGAAGATGCAAAATGTCTTAACAGACCTACTTGGAATTGATTATCCCATTGTGCAGGCACCAATGGCGAGCGCTACAACGCCCGAAATGGTTATTGCGGCTTCAGAAGCAGGTGCCCTTGGATCACTTGGCGCGGCATATATGCGTCCAGAGGAGATCCGTGATGCCATACGCCAGATTAGAAAGGCTACTTCTCGGACATTCCAAGTGAACCTTTTTTCGCCAGCAAAACCTTGCCCTCTCTCAGACGACGACATTGATCGGGCGAGGCGACCTTTACGATCCATTCAAAAAGAGCTCGGCCTTCCAGAACCAAACAAAGTCCCGGAAATTAAAGATCGGTTCCTGGAACAACTCGAAGTGTTATTAAGTGAGAGTATCGAGGTTATCGGGTTCCATTTTGGTTTGCCGGGGGACGAGGAAGTGCGGAAAGTAAAAGACTCTGGGGCAATATTGATCGGCTGTGCGACTCAATTTTCTGACGCACTTGCTCTAGAGAAGAGAGGGGTTGATATTATAGTGGCGCAAGGCGTTGAGGCAGGGGGTCATCAAGGGACATTTGAGGCCTCTGAAGAGCCCTCGGGGATTGGACTGATGTCCTTAGTCCCACAAATAACTGACATTGTATCTATTCCTGTTATCGCTGCGGGAGGGTTAATGGACGGTCGCAGTTTAGCTGCAGTCTTGGCTCTTGGTGCTAATGCGGGACAAATGGGAACAGCGTTTTTAGCGACGCAAGAAAGTAAAGCTCACGAATTTCATAAGAGACTACTACTTGATCGAAAAGCGAAGAACGTGAGGCTTACTCGGGCATTTTCGGGCCGTCCAGCGCGTGGGTTGGTAAATCAGATGATGGAAGACATTGAACAAACTTCTCAGTCGATTCTACCCTTTCCCTATCAGCATGCACTTACATCAGAAATTCGCTCTGTAGCGGCAAAGAAAAATAGACCGGAATTTTTATCCATGTGGGCGGGCCAGGGAGCCAATATGGTACGAAATCTGAATACCGGTGAATTAGTTAAGACGTTGGCCGAAGAGCTTAATCATACTTTGGGCTCCTTGAGTATGGGGTGATGAAATTTATGACTACTAACGACCAAATTGTAACTACGAGGATTGCTGCAGGCGCGGATGCAACTACTCCTCAAGCTGATTTAATTGGAAGGATCTCCGCAAGCGAACATGCGTTGGCTATGGAAGAGTACATTGCCGTTGGAAAGAAAAAGGCTCAATCGTTGAAGAACCGGGGTCCTATTAAATTTACGAATAAGGGTAAACTTGATCCGCAGATTTTGGATGCTTATTGGGAACATGGTTTTTACGTATTTGAAGACGTGATCAAAAAAGATGAGTTATCCGATTTGAAGACAGATATAGCTAAAGTTCTAGAGCATGCACCTCTTTCCCCAGATTTAAATGTTGGTGACCTCGGACGTCCAACCGCAAATGGAGGTTTTGAAGTGCCTGCTTATCGGTTTGCTAAACCACTCAGTGACCCAGTAGGTGGTACGAACAAGAATAAAGGTCGTCATCCTGTCAAAATGATTGATCCGCGGCCTATGAAAGGAATGCCAGACTGGACAATTGAAAACCTAGTAGGAAACTTGCAGTTAATGGATTCAAGCCTGCGCCTCTATGGTCATCCGGGTTTATTGTCAGTTGCTGAAGCGGTTAACGGGCCCGATTTCGTTCCGTACAACGAAGTTACCTTTATCAAAGAACCAGGTCTAGGACCTTCAGTTGCGTGGCATCAGGATGGAACTACCCATTGGGATTCCCCAGACTGGGATCATGGAGCCCATGGGTTTAATTTCATGGCACAACTGTACCCCAGCACTCCTGGGAATAGCGTCTGGGTTTTGCCTGGCAGTCACAAACTTGGGAAGATAGATATCAGAAAATTAGTTGAGGTTAGCGGTTCGGAGCGTATCCGGGGTGCTGTGCCTCTACTTGGTGACTCTGGAGATGTCTTTATTTCAAATCGACAATTGGTGCATGGTTCATTTGCGAACTCATCTTTAGATCGTCGTGTTACTTTGAACGCCGGTTTTTTTCCCAAGCCAAGAGTCCTTGATGTAACAACAACTAAACTAAATGGAAAAGTTGATACCTACGATGTACACCGAATTTTAGAGAGGTGTCGGATGATTCAGATTGGCATAGATGCGAGGCGTCAATATTTTCCGCATGAAGTGTCATATTGCTACCAACCATTGCAAGGTAAGGAAGATGAAAATCGGTGGAATGAAGAGACCCGCGAGACAACTGTGAAGAATTATAACCTTTTGGATATGTATATTTAGGCGGTAAGTTACTGCAGATAGATGTTGTAGGCTACGTTGATGAACTAGAATTTGCTACACAGGTTCAACGTAGTTTGCCATCACTTTTTTTTCTCCGGCCTTTTCAAAGGAAACTTCCAGTTTGTTGCCATCTATGTTGGAAATGGTCCCATATCCATATTTTTGATGAAATATTCTTTTACCCACGTTTAAGGTCCCAGGGTTATGTTCAAGTTGGGTTGATCCCTGGTGTTTTGTTGTATAGCGACCCCAGTTGCTTTGGCGACGTCCCAGATTCGGTCGACGCACATTACTTAAGATTGTCTCTGTTATTTGTTCATTGGCGAGATCACTCATTTGACTTGTTCGAGTGAGATGTTCATTGGGTAGTTCAGCGATAAATCTGGAGGGTAATGCGGATTTCCAAGTGCCAAATAAATTTCGATTTGCGACGTAGGATATAAGCGCCTTATACCGTGCTCTTGTTAGGCCTACATATGCCAGTCTACGTTCTTCCTCAAGAGCATTTGAACCCCCCTCATCCGTTGCGCGCTGGTGGGGAAACAAGCCTTCTTCCCACCCAGGGAGATACACGGTATCAAATTCAAGACCTTTTGCTCCGTGAAGTGTCATGATGCTAACCATATCTCCTTCAACCGTTTCGGCGTTATCCATCACAAGGCTGATATGCTCCAAAAAACTGTCCAGGGATTCAAATTCCTCCAATCCGCCAATTAATTCTTTTAGATTTTCCAAACGTCCAGACGCTTGTATGGAACGATCGGTGCGCCACATCCCTAGATATCCAGACTCTTCAAGGACTGTTTCCATGAAAGATGGAAGTGCCTCTATCTGGGACAAGTTCTTCCATTTATCGAAATCATCAATTAATTTGGCTAACGCTTTTTTAGAGGATCCTCTTAATTCGTCGGATTCAATTAGGTCACGAGCTGCTTTCATTAACGAGTAAGAGTTAGCCCGAGCAACAACATGCAACTTCTGCAAGCTAACTTCGCCAACGCCTCTTTTTGGTCGGTTTATAATTCGTTCGAAAGCTAAGTCATCATTATTTTGTGCGATAACACGCAGGTAGGCAATCGCATCTCTTATTTCCAGGCGTTCATAAAATCGCATGACACCAATGACCCGATACGGGAGGCCAATCTGGATGAAGCGTTCTTCAAATGGTCGTGTCTGATGTCCAGCACGGACCAAGACCGCAACCTCATTCAATGATTGTCCATCACTCGCATCGTTTTGTAACTGTTCACCAATAACTCGAGCTTCAGTTTCTCCGTCCCAAAAACCTGCGATATGGACTTTTTCTCCTTCATTGATTTCTGTCCAAAGTGTTTTCCCCAGCCGGCCGCGATTGTGCGAAATTAAGCCAGAGGCAGCACCCAGTATATGCGGTGTTGATCTGTAGTTTCGTTCTAATCGGATCACATGTGCTCCGGGAAAGTCCTTCTCAAATCGTAAAATATTTCCAACTTCTGCTCCCCTCCAGGCGTAGATAGATTGGTCATCGTCTCCGACGCAGCAGATATTGCGATTTTTTTGGGCCAGCAATCGAAGCCAAAGGTATTGAGCTACATTTGTATCTTGATACTCATCGACAAGGATAAACCGAAAGCGTTTATGGTATCGCTCCAATATATCGGTTCTATTGGTGAATAAGCTAAGGTTGTGGAGCAACAAATCTCCAAAATCAGCTGCATTCAGCAGTCGCAATCTTTCTTGGTAGTCATGATAGAGCGCCCGAGTATGTCCGTCAGCAAACTCCATTTCGTCAGATTCAGATATTTGATCGACTGTCAAACCTCGATCTTTCCATCTTGCAATAATTGCTCCCAGGGACCTTGCGGGCCAACGTTTTTCATCAATATTACGAGCTTCTAGCACCTGTTTTAAAACTCTTAGCTGGTCGTCGGAATCAAGAATAGTAAAATTGGATTTAAGTCCGACCGAATCGGCGTGCTGCCTGAGGATACGTGCTGCAACAGAGTGAAAAGTTCCCAAATACCAACCTTCCAATGGCCTATTAATGAGTGCCTCCACCCTATTCTTCATTTCACGTGCAGCTTTGTTTGTAAAAGTAACTGTAAGAGTTTCGCCAGGTTGCGCTTCGCCGCTACTCAGAATATGAGCTAGACGTGTGGTGAGGACCCGAGTTTTTCCCGTTCCAGCTCCGGCAAGAACTAGAACAGGTCCAGCGATTGCTTCTACTGCCTGGGTCTGTTCATCGTTTAACTGGGATAAATATAATTTTGTGGCCAAATGTTGCTCGGAGCTTTTAGGGTTGAGCGTTGTTTCAGAAAATTCAAATGGGTCACTCATCATCACATGTCTACAGCAAGTTAAAATAGATTCCGCTGATAGCTACTGTGTTTTCGTCTACACCGCAGCCCAAAATGGTCGCCCGTCGTAAAAGTTCAGCCCGATCAGCTGTCTTTATATCTAATGCTCTCAACCCTTCACCTCGTTTATCTGTAAGATTTGTAAAACGAAGAACCGCATTTTCTAGTTGTAAGTGGTAATTGTTGTCGGAACTGCTATTCACAGGTACATCTAATACTTCTGCCCAGCGTTCTGCCAATTCGTTTGGGGTTTGACTCTGTAATTCAGCAGCCACTAGTGCACTAGTTATATTGGTTTGAATGCATCCCTTCCAGTCGTCACCAGCAGGTCCCCAGGGACCATCAAATTGTTCACCTCTATGGTCGGTTCCAGTCTCCATAATTGCGCCACCAGTGTCCTTTGGATGCATTTGAATTGAAGTAAACTTTCCATCTCCAATATTAACATTACTAACAATGCGGATATCCAGTTTTGCCATCCGGTTTCTGCGAAGTTCTAAGTCATCACACTGCATAATTACCATGTAACCTCCGCTCCCCCCTTGGCGTTTCATGTATCTCTCAGCAGCTGTACCGTTTTGAAAGGGGGCGACGACCTCCAGAAAATTATTACCAATCGGTAACAGGGCGTTTTTCAAGCCATATTTCTCTACTCCCGGATCGTGGTAACATGTTTTTAGTCCAAGGATAGACTCTAGTTGCGACACGGGTTTTTGTAGATCTGAGGCAACAAGGCAAATTTGGCGTAGTCTTAGCATAAGGTAAATCTTCCCTATTTTTTATTATAATACTATCGTTAGGAAACTGGTAAATTGCGCAAAAATGCGGCTCTCTCCGAGGAAGCTTGCATCATCATGGAAAGGTCGTTGGTAGAGAGTATAAAACGCATTCCCATCGCTATATATTGTTGCATTAAGTCTGGTTTATAAACCCCACCGAGACCAGGGTATTTACCGTGTTCGCGGCAGGCGGAGATAACTTTTTCATAAGCGGCAACGACTTTTGGGTTGTCGATTTGTCCGGGTATGCCCATTTCCATGGTCAAATCACCGGTTCCTACCAGGAGGACATCCACACCATCAACAGCGGCGATTGAATGTGAATTCTCTATAGCCTCGGGTGACTCAAGCATTACTATTACTAATACAGCGTCATTAATGGCTTTCGCTGCTTCAGACACAGGAAGAGAGTTAAAATCGATTTGGGGAAGGGCTCCGACGATCGATCGTTGGCCTTGTGGAGGATATCTACAAAAGTTGGCTAGTTCAGACGCGGTTTCAGCAGTATCCACATGGGGAAACACTATACCCATCGCGCCACCATCCAAAACACGAGTAGCGTGAAAATGTTGGAATCCTGGAACTCGTACAATAGGAGTGATCCCAGAGTCTGAAGCGGCTACACTGATCTGGACTGTGTCGTTAATGGACATGGACCCATGTTCCATGTCAATAAAGAGCCAATCATATCCGCAAGTTTTCATAATCCTGCCAATGTCGACAGTGCGTGCTTGCCGGAGTCCGATCCCAAGCGATAATTCGCCAGCCAACAGGCGTTGGCGAGCCAAATTTTGAATAATTGTCATTCATCCTATCCTTTAACGAGTTCACCATTGATGTATTTTAAGTTTCTCCGTGTTCGTGTCGGCGCAAACGGATCAACTCCTGATTGTACGCCAAAATAGCATCCCGATGGCGAACTACTCCAACCAATTTCATCGTGCTATGGGTTTCTACTACTGGAAGGGAAGAAAAGTCGCCGAACTCAAAAAATTTTAACGCTTTATCAAGTGTGTCATTTAAATCTAACACAGAAATGGGCTCTTTGGATAAATCCTTGGCTGTCAAAAATACATTTGGGTTGGGATCCAGAACTTTACTTATTGCATCTGAGAAGGTTAAGAAGCCAGTAAGAATTCCGTTCTCGTCAACTAGGTAATATTCTCTTTTTGAGTCGGAAAGAATCTCTTCAGCTAAGGCGCTTTTGGTCGTTTCTTCTGCAAACTTCTTGAAATCTTTGGTCACTAGTTGCCGAACTGGTATTGACTGACAAATCGCGTGTTCTCCTGCATTTGATATGTCGACGCCCCGCGTTTTTAATTGCCAAGTGAACATAGAATGGCCAACTGATTGTTTAACAACCAGTGTGGATACCGCTGTGGATAGTAAAACAGCAACAGTGAGACCAAAGTCACCAGTCAATTCAAAAATTATTAAGAATGTGGAAATAGGTGCACCTAAGACAGCACCAGCGACTGCTCCCATTCCAACGACACTGTAGGCATTTGGATCCACGTTCAGGCCAGGAAGTAGGATCGCAATAACTAAGCCAAATGCGGCACCAGATAGTGCTCCAATGCATAGACTTGGAGAGAATACACCTCCTCCAAAGCCACATCCCAAACTAACTGAACTTGCTATTGTTTTGGCTAAAACAAGAGCAACAAGAAGGAAAATGCTGGCCCCAAAGCCTCCGCTCAGCGCAAGATTGGTGGTTTCGTATCCGACTCCAATTACCTGAGGGAATATTAAAGCCATCATTCCTACTGATAACCCACCGCATGCGGGTAGCAGAATTCTTGGTATCGGGCTTTTCGCCAGTGCTCTCCCGATACCAATGATTGTTGACATATAGAATATTGCTATCGCCGCGCACACAACGCCAAGTAAAATGAAGAGTGGAAGTTCAGAATATGAAGTGAGCTCTAACCCGGGAACCGTGAAGGCAGGAAAATCTCCTAAATGAACTCGGGCGATAATCGTTCCTGTTACACTCGAAATTACCACTGGTGCAAATGCGCCAAGTCCGTAATGGCCTACAACCACCTCTAAGGCAAAAAAGGCTCCGGCGATCGGGGCGTTAAAAGAGGCAGCAACGGCACTTGCGACGCCACAACCCAGAAGTGTGAGGTTCATTGAACGGTCTAACTTCAGTCGTGTTGAAAGATAGCTCGATATTGTCGCAGCGAGGTGCACCACTGGACCTTCTCTACCTACTGATGCACCAACACCTATAGAAGTTGCGCTGACAACGGCAGCGCTAATTCCATCGCGTAGTCTTATGTATCCACCGCGAAGGGCAGTCGATTCCATTACATCTGCGACACCCAGAGGTCTGCGTTCAGCCATGCAGAAATGAATAAATATACCTACAGCAAGGCCCCCTAAAGTGGGTGCTAATAGCAGATGCCACCAGGACAGTTTTATTGCAGTAGAGTACACTTCTTCCGAAGGTGCGCCGTAAGATACTATCTGGATTGCGTCTATCGCGAGTCGGAAAGCAATGGCACTATAGGCGCCCCCAATGCCAAATGTCAGAGCGAGTACAGATAATACCAACTGATCGTTGCGAATTAAACGCAACCAGAGTTTGTTTTTGGCCGCAGAAGTTCCGCGACTACGCCACATTGCAGGGTTACTTACCCGTCACCGCCATAGATGGTCGACCCGCCATCTATCACGATAGTTTGACCGGTAATGAAACTCCCAGCCTTCGCCGCTAACATCACGGCGACACCTCCAACTTCTTCAGGCTCACCGATGCGATGGAGTGCATAGTTTTTAACCGCTCGATCGTATATTTCTGGATTTTCCCATAAGGCGCGGGCAAAATTCGTGCGGATTATTGCGGGGTTGATGCAGTTGGCCCGGATGTTATCTTTTCCCCATTCAACAGCTAAATTGCGAGCGAGAGCAACGTCGGCTGCTTTAGACAAGCCGTATGTACCTAACTTTGCCGTGCCGATTAATGCAGCGACGGATGATACTATAATGATAGAGCCACCGCCCAGTTTAATCATTTGCGGTATTACCATGCTGGTAAGCCAGACATTGCTTTTAACATTGGTGTCCATAATTTTATCGTAAGCCTCGTCTGGGATTTCACTCAAAGAGCCGTAAAATGGATTTACGGCAGCGTTACAAACAAGGATATCGATACGTCCCCACCTATCCAAGGTCGTATCCACTAAATTCTGAAGCTGGTCTTTGTGTGAACAATGGCAAGGAACCACTATGGCTTCACCGCCGTTATCATTAATCCCTTCGGCGACTATTTCACATTTGTCTGCCTTCCGACTTGAAATGACAACCTTAGCACCGTGAGCAGCCATTGCTTCCGCTGTAGCTCTGCCTATTCCCAGGCTAGAACCGGTTACAATAGCTACCTTACCTGTTAAATCGAAAAGATCCGACATTTTCCCCCCTTTAGCTAGATTGTCTCTAGTCATGTTTCATTAATTTTGTGTGTAACTAAACCAAACCGTTCTAGATGATGATCCGAATTTCCGAACATGGTGTCGATCATTGTAAGACGTTTGAAATAATGTCCCACGGCCAGTTCCTCAGTCATTCCCATGCCTCCGTGCATCTGCACAGCCTCTTGTCCCACCAACCGACCTGCGTTCCCAATGTGTGATTTCGCTGCGGAAACCGCTCGTATCCTCTCCGATCTGGGTTTATTCAGAGATAGGGTTGCTAAATAGGTCATGCTTCTTGCTTCTTGGCATGCAATAAACATATCCACGGATCGATGCTGAAGAGCCTGAAAAGTCCCAAGTTTTACGCCGAATTGTTCTCGAGTGTTTAGATATTCTAGTGTCTGCTCGTGTAGCGAGTCCATTATTCCGACTGCTTCCGCACACACAGCAGTTGTTGCTTGGTCTGCAATACGTTCTAACGTAGAAAGCGCTTCGCCTTCTTTCCCGAGAATTGCATCTTTGTCTACGATCACATTATCCAATTTAATGTCAGCTGCGCGAAATCCGTCTATAGTTTGGTAGCCGCGGAGTGAGACACCGGGTGCTTTTGAGTCTATGACGAATAAAGATATACCCTCATTATCCCTTTGTTGCCCGGCGCTCCTGGCTGATATCACAAATTTGTCCGCTTTGTCGCCACCAAATACCACGATTTTCTGGCCCGATATTCGATAGCCACCTTTTTCCAATTGTGCTGTTGTCAAAACGTCCCCAAGATTAAATCGAGCTTGGGCTTCTACGTGACCCAGGGATATAAATTCCGTTCCCGCAATCACTCCAGGTAATATTTGGGACTTTTGTGCCTCTGTTCCAAGAGCTTCTAGGATGCCTGCGCCAAGTAGGATGTTGCTCACGAACGGTTCGACTACGAGGCCTCTTCCAAAAGCCTCCATTAGAACCATAATTTCGACGGGTCCGCCGCCAAGACCTCCGCTATCTTCTGAAAATGGAATTGCTAGCCAGCCCAATTCTGCAAAGGTATTCCAGTTTTCTAAACTAAATCCTTCTTCTGACGACACAAGGGTTCGACGTATATCAAGCGAATATTTGTCCGTTACGAATCTTGTAACGCTGTCTTGAAGGAGCCTTTGTTCGTCAGAAAGTGTATAGTCCACCGCTAGCCTCTAATATTTAATTTTGTCTACAAGTTATAAACCGAGTACCATTTTAGAAATAATATTTTTTTGTATTTCATTGGATCCGGCGTAAATCGACGATTTGCGCCAGTTAAAATATTCTGGTGCAAGTGTTGCTGCGTAGTCTGGTCCGATAGATTCCTCATTCCAGCCAGATTGAAAGGAATCAGGGACAAACGGATTGGCGTAGTAACCAATAGCCTCTACTAAAAGTTCACTTATTTTTTGTTGCATTTCGCTGCCACGAATTTTCAACAAATTG
Organism: uncultured Rhodospirillaceae bacterium; assembly: GCA_964515905.1. Taxonomy (GTDB): domain Bacteria; phylum Pseudomonadota; class Alphaproteobacteria; order UBA7887; family UBA7887. Next base: position 44,695 of record CAZEWK010000011.1, read on the forward strand.
ACTTCTGTTCCGGGCACATTCCCTTGGTTGGCTGCAGATACGGCACGTAATTCCGTATATTCGAGTGCCATCAAATCAATTTCAACTTTCGAAATTTTGTCTCTGAATCGGGATTCATTGATTAGTGGCACACCGTTCGATTGCTCGGCATTTGCAATTTCTTTTAATCTGTGGAGTTGGCGTTTTTGCGATCCAATGGCTGCTATGCCTGCTCGTTCGTGCTTTAGAAGAAATTTTGCATATGTCCAGCCCTTATCTTCCTCGCCAACCAAATTTTCAACTGGAACGCGCACATCCCCAAAAAATACCTGGTTTACCTCGTGCCCACCATCCATTGTAATAATTGGATGCACTGAAATCCCAGGACTGTGCATGTCAATAAGTAAAAAAGAGATTCCTTCCTGCTTTTTTACGTCTGGGTTGGTCCGAACTAAACAGAAAATCATATCTGCCCAGTGGGCACTCGTCGTCCATATTTTTGATCCATTGACGACATATTCTTCTCCCGAACGCACAGCACGAGTTTTTAGAGATGCGAGATCTGATCCAGAGCCGGGCTCTGAGTACCCCTGGCACCAAATATCCTCACCGGAGAGGATTCTCGGCAGATAAAGTTCCTTTTGTTCTTTACTCCCAAATTCCATTATAACAGGCCCCACCATCATAACTCCAAACGGTAGCACTCGCGGTGAACCCGAAAGTCCGATTTCTTCATCAAATATATGGGCTTCTAGAGGGCTCCAACCCGTCCCTCCAAATTCAACCGGCCAGTTTGGGGCGACCCACCCACGTTCATAGAGAACCTTCTGCCATGTTAGGTAATCCTCTTTGGCAAATTTTTGGTTTTTGTCGATCTTCGCCTGGATCGCCGACGGCATATTATCCCGAATAAAATTTTGAACTTCCGTCCGAAACGTTTGATCCGCCTCACTGTAGTTAAGATTCATTAGTTCCTCATCGTAAAAGTTAGAACTGTTAAACTATGAGAAGCACTATCTAGCCTCTGGAGATTTCGTTTATGTAATCCCTGCAAGCTTCATGCAAGTTGAACGTTGGAGCAAAGCCTGTTTCATGCCTAAGTTTGTCACCGTTTACCTCTGGATAGTGATGCAATGATTTCTTGGAGTTTATTTGAATTTGGGTTTCCGGACGAATTTCCTGAACTATGTTTGCTAATGTCTTGGCTGTTCCTGGGTATGCTGTAAGGTTGTAAATAAGGTCAAGAGGACCTTTAAAATTTGTCACATGAACAAACGCCCCGGCCACATCCTTTACATACATTAAGTCAACCGGTTCTGCTGGTGCTTCAATTATTTTTTCCTTATTTTCTGGAGTATTTTCGAATATCTCTTTGATTTTGCTCGCAACTCCTTGATACCAAAGGCCCGGACCAAACACCAGGGGTAGTCGCAGTCCGGTAAGGCTCAAGCCATGTTGCTGGCGGTAAAACTCTGCCACGTCCTCAGCTAAAACCTTTGTCAGACCATAAAATGTTTCTGGTTTTCTGATAGAATCATCGTAGACAACGCCGCCTTCGTACAGCGATGGTTTTCCAAAGACTGCCAAAGTGCTAGCCCAGATGACTCGAGGAATGTCTCGTTTTAAGCAAGTTGAAAGCAAATGGTGAAACCCTACCACGTTTACCTGTAAAGCTGCCGACTCGTTGGTTGCTGCTGATGCTAGCAGTCCCTGGCCGCTATCGCCATACGCAGCAAGTCCAACCACAAGAGTTGGTGCAGCAACTTTAATTGCCTCGTCGACATCATCTTGATTACATATATTTCCTTTATGGAAAGTAATCTGGCGTAAATCATCCTGGGTTAAGCAAGGTTTTTGTGATGGGCCAAACACATGAACTTCCCATTCTTCGTTTAGATAGGCCCGAACAACATGGGCTCCAACAAAACCACTTCCACCTGTAATAAAAACTTTCTTCATAAAACTTATACTACCCTATATTTGTCAACGATCTCCCAGTTCAATTCTATACCAAGTCCCGGTCCCATCGGCACTATTAGGTGACCGTCGACACAGGGAATTGGTGTTTTCAATAATTTGTCACGTAAAATATTATCACCTTGATCATACTCGAAGAGTGCGGGATGAGGTATATTGTCGGTGTGTGGCCAGGGTGTTTGAGCAGAAGCAAAATGTAAGGCAGCGGCCAACCCGACTGCACCACCCCATACATGGGGAGAAATTTGGACGTGTGATGTGCGTGCAAGGGCAGCTATTTCTTTTCCTACAGTAAAGCCGCCACAAAGAGTTAGGTCAGGCTGCCAAATGTCACACCCGCCCACGTCGGATAGCCGTTTGAAGTCATTTGTGGTGTACAACGCCTCACCAGCCGCCAAGGATATATCAGACTTAGATCGCAATCGAGCATATCCATCAAAATCTGTCGGCGACAAAGGTTCCTCATAAAAATGAATATCGTAGTCTTTGATACGTTGCATGCTCTTTTGTGCAATGTCTGAGGTGTAGTTTCCGTTTCCATCCACCATCAAATAAATATCGGATCCTAATGCTTCACGCGCAAAGGCCACCCTATTCGCATCGTCGTTGGGTCCCCGACCTATTTTAATTTTTACCCCTAAGAATCCTCGATCAAGAAAGGAAAGTAGTTGGTCTTTAAGTTTATTTTTTGGATTTACACTGAAATATCCGTCTGAGGCGTATGCGGGTATCCGATCTTGAGAGGTTCCCCCGAGAAGTTGACAAACGGGTACTCCGTGCAGTTTGCCAATTGCGTCAAACGCGGCAATGTCGATACCACCGAGACAGGAAGTGAAACTATTTTGAATGCCCAGGTGGTAACGTTGAGCATAAAAATAGGGAGTTATTAGTGCGTGGTCGGCAAGGTCTCTGCCAATAAAGTATGGTTTTAAAATTTCCAATGCCGCTTTGACCATCGTTGGGGGCCCCCACGTTTCGCCGAGGCCAGATATTCCAGTATCAGTCTCCAAAATTATGATCGTGGCGCTACGCACCGAGGTAAGGCCCCTTGCCATACCATAAGCGTTGGACTCACCCAAATCGTGTTCAAGACCTATAGAGTTGATATCTTTAATAGTTGGCATGGTTTTCACCGGATACTTTTCTAGAGGAGTATAAGCTTTGTAGCGGTTAAGAGCTATGCCCCTTATCCATCAAAGGTTTTTTGGAAATTTGTTTCAGATATTAGAATGGTTCAATAGCGAATTAGCTTGGTATGAACTGTTAGGCGCTTGGGACAGTTATCGGCCAGGATCTCGTCCATGAGTATTATGACGCGGTGTGGGTGGTTTTAGTCAGATTTGTCTGACAAGTAAGAGTGCTCCGAATCAGGGAATGTACCCTCTTGGACTTCACTGACGAACTCGTCTATTCCTTTTCGGATCTGGGATCCCACATCTGCATATCGTTTGACAAACTTAGGCAAAAAGTCTCCAGATAGCCCTATGATGTCTTCGGTAATTAATATTTGGCCATCGCATTCTTTACCGGCCCCAATTCCAATGATTGGGACCGATGTAGCTTTTGTTATTGCGGCGCCAACTTCAGGAGGCATTGCCTCTGCGACAATAGCAAATGCACCCGCATGAGCTAACTCTGTGGCGTCATCAACTAATTTCTCTGCGCTGCCTTTGTTTTTACCCTGAACAATAAAGCCACCGATACTATTGAAGTGTTGGGGGGTTAAGCCAATATGACCCATCACCGGTATGCCACGCGCCACTAAGTAACTTATAGTTTCGGACATTTCTGACCCGCCTTCGAGTTTAACACCGGAGCAACCTGTTTCAGCTAAAATTTTAGCGGCTGTGCGATACGCTACTTGAGGAGATTCTTGGTACGTTCCAAACGGAAGGTCCACAATAATGCAGGCATGCTGTGTGGAACTCACTACTGCTGACCCGTGGGCAATCATTAATTCTGTCGTTACTCGGAGGGTGTTTTCGTGTCCATAAATCACCATCCCTAGAGAGTCTCCAACTAGCAACAGGTCAACCTTGTCATCCAATATACGTGCCATTGGTGCTGTGTATGCGGTCAGGCATACCACAATGTTTTTACCTTTTTGTCGGGAAATATGTACGGTCGATAAACGTCTTTTTTGGGCCATAAGATACTACAAAATCCAAGTGTTGGTTTGGTTGTGAAAAGTTTACGAAACGAGCCCTTGAGGTAAACATTATTGGGGTGGTAGGCGTCAACTAAATATTGAACCAAATACCATTTTGTTCGAGGGAACTGGGCAAAACGGCATCCAAACCTATTTTCGATGTTTGATGTGCCAGTATCAAAACTTAACTGGGATTATATTTTTTTGTTTCTATATTCCTGCCCGGGTTGACGTGAGCAAGTAAGTCATTGATGTTGCGGTTTACAAAAGTTCAACAAAGAGTCCTCTAAATTATGAAATTTACCGGCACTGACACTTATGTAGCTACTGAAGATTTGATGGTAGCCGTAAACGCTGCAATCAGTCTTGAGAGACCCTTATTGGTAAAAGGGGAGCCTGGAACGGGCAAGACTATGTTGGCAGAAGAGGTTTCGCGAGCACTTAAACGTAACCTCTTGCGATGGCATATTAAATCCACCACCAAGGCTCAACAGGGTCTTTACGAATACGATGCCGTCGCGCGTTTGCGCGATGGGCAGTTGGGGGAGGAAAGAGCAAAGGAAATCTCTAATTATATTTCTCGTGGAATGCTTTGGGAAGCGTTTGAAAGTGATACAGCACCTGTGTTGCTAATTGATGAAATTGATAAGGCGGACATCGAATTTCCAAACGATCTCCTACTCGAACTGGATCGAATGGAATTTTTCGTTTACGAGACTAAACAACATATCAAGGCAAACGTGCGACCTATCGTTGTGATAACATCGAACAACGAAAAAGATCTCCCCGATGCATTTTTACGACGCTGTTTTTTTCACTACATACAATTTCCCGATAACGATACAATGGAGCAAATTGTACAAGTCCACTTTCCCGACATTAAAAAGCGGTTATTAAGTCGTGCACTTGAAGTTTTTTACGATATTCGGGAAACACCTGGCTTAAAGAAACGGCCGTCCACATCGGAATTAATCGACTGGATAAAATTATTATTGGTGGAAGATATAGAACCAGATGTTCTTAGAACTAAGGATAAAGCTAAGATAATTCCGCCACTTCACGGCGCACTTTTGAAAAATGAACAAGATGTGCATTTGTTTGAGCGGCTAGTATTTTTGTCACGCAGGCAAGACAATTAGTTTAAATTAGTACGTTTTCTTTATTTCTTGGACTACATGCCTCCAATTTATTCCTGTTGGGTTTAGGTGATAAAATGTTTACAGAATTCTTCTTAAAGCTTCGTAACGTCGAGGTGCCTGCAACTCTGCGAGAATACCTAACTTTATTGGAGGCATTGGAAAAAAACGCA
>CAZEWK010000012.1:0-8541 GCA_964515905.1 uncultured Rhodospirillaceae bacterium
AATCCCTCTTAGATACCTATGTGGTATCCCAACAAAATGCGTTGTAATCTTTGTCCAGTACTCGCTCAGTGATTACGCCAATCTATTTTTGGCCCACCGGAAAATGCATTTGGGAGGTGCTTATTAGATGAACAAATCTACTGTAATGGGAACTGTGGGAGGATTGGTTGTAGGCATCCTAATTGGGAGCCTCGCGCTTCAGTCTAGCGGGGACCAACAGGAAGCTGGTAGCCAGATTGAGGTGGCGTCGAGCTAGGAAGTGGTTAATTGGTCCATGCCTAGCAGTTTCCCGGGTACTATGATGCTCGCTGGGACTGGCGGAAAGGATTTCGAAGAGAATGTGCGAATTATTTCAAATGGCACATTAAACATTCGATTTTTTGATCGGGGCGCGTTGGTGCCCCCCTAGAAATTTTTGATGCTGTGTCTGCGGGAGCTGCAATTTCGGGATGGACCGCACCTGGGTATTGGGCGGGCAAGATACCTGCACTTCAGTTTTTTGCTGCTATCCCATTTGGACCTGATGCGGGAGAATACGTCGCTTGGATGTACCACGGAGGTGGTCTGGAGCTTATGCAGGAAATATATGCGTGATTTTGATGTCTTAGGTCCAAGAGGTTTTATTTGGCAATCGCAAAAGGAAATTACTTCCCTTCTTAATTTAGGATACAGTCAAACACAGATCCCACCGAACCCCTCGCACATAAAGGGAATGCTAATGTGTAGATCAAATAATCGATGAAATCTCTACTCCCTTTATTTTTTTTGAAACTCCTTATATCTATAGCTCCTGTTTTCGCCGAAGATAAAACATGGACTCTGAATGGAACAGCTTTGGAGTGTCGGCACGGTAAATTACCCGTCACAATCAGTTATTGGATTTTTGATGGCGTTAGCGTTTACAAGCCAACACTAAAGGATGAACCTACCCCACGAATGGAACAAGGGAACCCAATTACATACGTAACAAAAGAAAGCATTATCCAATGGAAACTTACCGGACCCCGTTCCATCCATTATTCCTTGGACAAAAGAACACTAACGCTACAAAAGAAATACAGATCTAGAAAGCTTACTGAGGCGGAATGCGAGAAAATGCCAATAAAGGAACTGGAAGCTAAGTTTCAAGAGAAAATCGACCGATAAGATAAAGAAGTCAAAAACAATATCGAAATAATACGCAAACCCTTTTATGAATATATTTTTTTCCCTAATTTTTCTAACCCTAATCCTGTTTCCTGCATTTGCAGAAACATTAAGAAACAGTATCGACGGAAATGGTTTAGTGTGCAGGCGGACTGACCTGTATTTTTCTCGTCCTTATTATTTTGTATTCGATAACGGAAGGGTGTTAGGCCCTTGGGTTACTAACGATACACCCGAACGAATTAGGACGCTGCCCGAATCGAACTATCGGACAAGAAATGCCACAATCACTTGGTTTCGGAACATCTTGTCCAAAGATACATTACAACTTCAAACCACTGTCGATAAAGGAAACAACTTTTTCTACGACTGTGAAATCATGGATTTGGTGCAAGTGGAGATGGTCATACAAGAGAAAGAAGAAAAGAGAAAGCGCGGCAAATATTGAACTATCTGCAGCTATACTCTCTAGTCCAGTCTCCTAATCTACAGCGAAATTTACCTGGGACGGTGACCAAGCAACCACTATTCCCGTAACAACATCCTTCGTAAGTGGGTGTTCTCCCTCCCAACGTCTTAATCCGGTAATCCCTTCAATTTCAAGTTTACCCGCTGTTCGTTCCACGGTTTCACGATACGAATGGTCTAGCTGATATTCGGCCATACCGTCCATATATTCCTGGATGGTATTCGAAGATCTCACCACTCTTGGGATGGATACGATTTCTGCGACAAGGTAACGTATTTGCGCGATTGCAATCTGAAGCGCCCGTTTCTTTGCCGTGTTCATCGATTTGGCCGACTGATTTCGAGGGCTTTGCTGAGCATATGCAAGAACCACTAGTTCACCGTTTTCATCAGCCCGCAGCTGGGCTCCGAAGGTGCTCATCAAAGCCCCCTTTGTTTTTGGCATTTGGTTACCAATGGGCGATTTGCGCATACCGGAAGGTATGAAGGTTGTGTCTCCGGAGTATAAAGCTTTGGCCGCGCTATGAAGTCGATCACTATGAATGACGAGCACCGCGATCTCAGCTGTCTCTTGATTTTGAATACTTTCAAATGTTTTATATACCATCGCCCCGGTAAGCCGCTCTTTCGCAATAAATTCAAGATTTATGGATATCTGTGTGGCCGTAAACAATCTTTCTATGTCTTCATCATTGATCGCTGCAGATGGATCAAGACCAAACTGGCTTAGTTTCCTGTCGAGCTCCGAACGAACGAACCTTTCCCCTGTTATACTCAACGCATGGATAGGTTTCTCCTGATTGACTGGGTTTTGAACCACGGCAACAGCGATCTCTCTCGCTATTCCCAACTCTATCCCTTGACGCGTCATTTGCTCAATTCTCACGCTATTACGTCGTTCATAGGGCTCTTTATAAATATTTTTAATATTGTTTCTAATCGCCTGACGTAGGTATTGAACCAATTCGGCCTTTGCATTCAGTACAGCGCGATCATACGCGTTTTGACGCGACCCGATAAAGCTCTTGGCAGAAGGAGACGCTAGTATCGGAGCTTTACCCATCGCCAGAAAAAAAGTCTCTCCATTCTCTTTAACGTTTTCACCAAGGTGTAATTCTTCAGTCTCAAGAAACCTCACTATCAGGTTTTCGGTTGATTCGGTGGAGATCCCAGTCTTATTTTCTACTCTGTACTCGATCGATGGTTGCGCATGCCCGTCGGTGGATTGAATAAATCCCAACAATACCAAAGCCAACAACCCCAAAAGTACACGGGGAGCATACTTGATGAGTTTTTGTTTGGATCTTGGTTCCATCCCTCTGTCTGCACAAATGTTCATCTGCTCATCCTGTTCCAATCTTTAAACGGTTAGCCGAATTAAAAAACAAGCATCTAAATTCGGCCCATTACAGCCTACCAATTTCGTATGAAGATATCTCAAATGAAATATCGTTACCTCTCGGTTGCAATTGCTGATTCCTACCGTTGACAAAACGATAGGCCAACCGGCGAACCATCTACAACTGCAATCAGTTGTAGATGGTTCTTTAGGAAAGTGCCACTCACAGTTATTGATTGCAATCGGTGTGTTATCCCTTCGCAACCTAAAATATAGATGCAGGTTGGTCTATTGCCCATTTTGGTCAGTGAACATAACATTTACAAATGAAGTACGTAGTCCTTATGATTTTTCTTCTGGCAAGTAATTCTTCCGCTAAAGCTGATTTAAAAAATTACGTCCCTATCTGGGATCAAGTGTCAAAGCTTATATGTAATGGTGGAACTGCTTACGACTGTGAAGCCAATCAATGTGAAGTAGTCCATACTGAGGAAATTTTGGTGGTGGACTTTGATAAGGATCTTATTACCTGGCTCAATTTCGACAACGTAGAAGAAATTAATTATAAATATTTCTTATGGGGACCGCTGTTCCTTCCACAACTAAGCAAACACGTCTTATTTCTAGAAGGTCGATTATTGCAATTTATGTTCGATGATCGAGTCCATACAAACGGGAGAGATTGGATTCCAGCCGCTACTGTTCAACTTAGCGGCGGCAACTCTATTTTCCAGGAAGTTGAAACCTCCACAACGTTCTACAGGTGTTATCCGAAAAGTAAGTTGGTGCCCTCTTAGCTACCGTAGAATCTCCAAATCTGATTGCATCTCAAATAACACCTATTTCGAGGTTCTTTTATCTCTAGTAAGACCTGACCATGGCATTATTGAATTAGCTCGTTGCAGCGCATAGCATGTATGAATGAAAAATATCGCTACCCTCTTTATACTCCTGACGTTTACTCCCGATACAAATTGCACGGCAAACGAACTAATCGAGGACAAAGTATTCGGGGCACAAGCCGAAGCCATTATTATCGAGGGAACCGTTACCAATATCGTTACGAAATACTCTCCGTACGGTGATAAATATTTCTATTCCGTATTGTATTACGGCTACACATGGCAGTGTGAACAAGCTCCACGTAGAACAGCCTGCTACCTTAGTAAATAGTTTACCTCTCAGAAATTCGTTTGTTATACCCCACTGAATAAACAGCTATCGAGCCACCTCTACAGAATTTTTCTCCATTACCTACCCGATAATCATAACTAGGGTCTAAAGGTATAAAGGCACTTCTGTTCAACAACCTGAGTCATCCTCTCCCCAAGGAGTGAGAGTATTACAAAATATTGCTCCCTCCAAACTCGAATGGGATAGATCAGCTGTCGAGAGATCCGCCCCCGTTAAATCCGCATATCGTAAATCAGCCATCCGTAAATTTGCATTCTGTAAATTGGCTCCCCGCAGATTAATTTTCCGCATTTGTGCCTTGGTCAAAATGGCATTGCTCAAATCAGTGTTGTCTAACGTAGAGCCAACCAAATACGCGTATCGTAAATCTACCCCGGAAAGGTTGGTTCCACTAAGATCGATTTGGCTTAAATTGGCTCCAGCCAATATACTTCCACTCAGATTCCCGTCGGCTGCATAGGCCTTTTTTAAATTCGCATTGCTTAGATTTACTCGAGTAAATTGTGCATTGTCCAAATCTGCATAACTTAGGTTGGCACCGCGTAAATCGGTGGCATCAAGCCAAGAATTTCGCAAATCTGCCCGACGTAAATCCGCTCCACGAAGATTAACGCGATTGAAGTACACCCACTGCAGATCCGCGTCGACCAGAATTGATTCACGCAAGTTACTTTGATGAATAATGGAGCCACGTAAATTCGCACCGGTAAGGTCACATTTATTACAGGCTTGGTACGACCTGAGTTGATTCAAACTAGTCTTACCAAGAGTTTCCGCTCTTGCGACCTCAACGCCAAACACGAGAGCCGAAAAACAAAAAAGACTAAAAATACCGATGTATTTTCCCATGTGGCATACCGTCGCGAATATCTTTTCTAGCGTAGGACAAAAATTAACGCATCTACAGTCAGTTGCTACACTCCCTAGCAACTGAGCGAACAGAGACGACTTTGATAAAGGGAACGCCCCCTACTCTTCCGCTTTTCATCAATTTGTAAGTTCCTTGTCAGCCCTACTTCATCCGATCCAAAACTTGGAGAAAGGTCAACTGGGGCAACCTATACCACGCAGAGGTTTTTGTTGATATCGAAATATTAGTCCCTTTTCCATTTAAATTTGATTCTTGGAACTGAAAGTTCAGGAGTACGCCTAACACTCAGAAACATAGATGACCCCTCTAGGTTCGTCATTTATGAAAGAAAATAAAAGACAGAATCTAGTTTCTATCAAATATTCGCTAGTAAGGGAGAACGCACTTTGAAAGATGAGGTGTTACTCGCTATATAACCATGGAACTTTAGGATGAGGAAACGTATGGAATACACACGGCTTGGAAACACAGGAATGAAAATCTCACGCCTGTGCCTGGGAACGATGAGCTATGGCTCTACGAATTGGCGTGATTGGCTATTAGATGAAACGACAGCTCGGCCATTTTTCAAGCAGGCAATAGAGGCAGGAATTAATTTCTTCGATACTGCTGACGTTTATTCTATTGGAGTCTGCGAGGAAATTGTCGGACGTGCACTGAAAGATTTGGCAAAACGCGATGAGATCGTTATTGCAACTAAACTTTATGGACCAATGGGTCCCGGGAAAAACCAAAAAGGTTTATCGCGCAAGCATGTCATGGAGGCAGTGGACCACTCCCTCCGTCGTCTACAAACAGATTTTATTGATCTATATCAAATTCACCGCTGGGATCATGAAACTCCTGTGGAAGAGACACTAGAAGCGCTCAATGATGTAGTTCGGATGGGCAAAGTTCGTTATATCGGCGCATCCTCAATGTTTGCTTGGCAGTTTGCAAAAGCCCTCTATATCTCGGAGATGAACGGTTGGGCTAAGTTTGTATCCATGCAAAATTATTACAACCTTGCCTATCGCGAGGAGGAGCGAGAAATGTTGCCATTGTGTATCGATCAAGGAATTGGGGTCATCCCATGGAGCCCTATGGCACGTGGCTATTTAGTTCGGGACCCAAGTAAGGAAACTATTCGTAGCAAGACCGACCCACAGATACAAAAATGGGGCATTGGGAAACCGGATGACGTTGGTGTACGCACGGCGGTGATAGAAGTCGCCGAACGCCTCGGCGTACCCCGAGCTCATGTCGCCATAGCCTGGCTATTAAGCAAGCAAGCCGTGTCCGCACCAATTATAGGAGCAACCAAGCAGTCCCATATCCCCGATGCGGTTGCAGCGCTCAATCTGCAACTTTCTTCGGAAGACATCACAACGTTGGAGGCGCCATACAGACCACAAGTCGTGGCAGGGCACGACTAGGGAATTCAGCGCAAGAATAAAGCGCCCCGGTTTATAATGTACCGGTATACCAAACCTTGGCTACATTCGGGCAGGCAAACCGAAGATCTAACTGCTAACCCATCCTCTCTTCTTACTTTTGCGCTTGAACCCAGTCCCGAATATCCCACGATTCGTATAAGGTCCAAATATAATCAGTCGTGGACTCTTCTCGTAACGGATGAATGTCCTGTGCCTCCGCTTCATCCAGAAACTCCTGGAATATCTGTTCACTGGGAAACTCCACAACGATCATATAGTTACGTGTTCTATCTTCGTGCAATTTCCGAATAGGGTTCCAACCGGATGAAACGACACGACCACCTTTCCCGTAAATAATTTTCCCCGCTTTTATGGAATATTCTCTGTAGTCATCTTCTTTACCCTTTACAAAATTAAAGACATTTAATGCATACACCACGACTTTTCTCCAAAGTTAGTTAACACCACTGTGATTTCGATTGATCCCGACTGTAGTGTAAAGGGCTTGAAAATATGAGACGGCAGTGTTTTCTGAGTTAAACCTGAACGACGGAGTAGTCCACACCCAACCATCTTTATATATGGATGAACAATTTGAAGAAGAGTTCGTCTTCTAACTTTTGCACCAATTCCTGACGAGATTGCACAAGATAACACGGGTACGTATCCCCATAACTCGATTCTAAGGTGTCTGTTAGTGTTAATCTCTCTATATCGATTTCCGCTCCGTATACGAATATTTTTTTCAACTCGCTTCCGTAATACGTAGATTCTCCAAGTTCAACTTTAAAGCCATAAATATAGTAACAGTCGGCCTGACCATTTTCCAACCAATAGCCTTCGCAAAACAAATTAGGCACAGTAGGGCACCAAATGCCTTTTACCTCTGTAATTCCTGCATGTACCGGAGATATGAAACCAAGGAGTATGACCAGAGTGAGTAAGCACTTCATACTAAAAGGGTAGGCTTCGTCATGAGACAATTCAATAGGCGTACTCATGGACAGAGTCTCATTTAATGATCTACCATCACCACCTGGCACCATTTGCTGGGCATTCTACGTCAGGGCTACAGCCTTCAAAGAGTTTAGTTATTTAATCATCAATATTTATTAAACCACTATAAATACGGCTATAACGGTAGTTTATGATAGGATCACCTCACGATTCCCGATTGTCACGACATCTGTTACACTGCGTTATATTCTATAGGTACTTATCCGATGTATTTCGGATACCCCATGATTCAACCCCTGTCCTTACACCTGAACCATGACAATGGCTACAAGCATGAAGTTACACCCGAAAGATATTTTTGATGACGAAGACCAATTAAGAACGTTTGTTGGGACACCCGCCGAACTGGCATCCACAAAGGCGATAGACCATTTGGATAAATACTGCATAGCATTTATCGAAAGGTCCCCCTTCGTGATACTAGGAACCGCTAACAAGGACGGCAAAGGTGATGTTTCACCCAGAGGCGATCAAGCAGGGTTCGTCAACGTTATAGACTCCAACACTTTATTTATACCTGAGAGGCCAGGGAACAAACGTATAGATACCCTGTGTAACATTATCCAAAATCCAAATATTGGAATGCTATTCCTCATACCCGGTTTCGACGACTGCCTGCGTGCCAACGGAAAAGCCACAGTTATAAAAGACAAGAAGTTACTAGAAACATCTATCGTCAATCAAAAAGTACCCAAAATGGGAATCTTGATCTCCGTGGAACTGGCTATGCTTCACTGCGCTAAAGCCATCCGACGATCAAACCTGTGGGATGATCAAATTAAACATGATCGGAGCGAACTACCGAGTATTGGTCAAATAATTCTCGAACAAACCTCCGGAGACCGAGAAGTAAAGTCTGAAGTCATAAAAAAAATCGATGCCCGGATCGAAACGGATTACAAGGAACGGTTATATTAGAAAAGCTTTTGGGATAATGTACGGCAAGCAAAATGGAAGTAGCCCACCCAATGGTATACCTTAATCACGTTTATTGGTACCGTAGCGGTTTCTGAGAATTTATTTCATTCTCTTAAAACATTAATCTCGCAAAGACGGGTTATAAGCTGAATTGAGAAGGAAAAAAATTGAAA
>CAZEWK010000013.1:0-30554 GCA_964515905.1 uncultured Rhodospirillaceae bacterium
ATTTTATGTGATATTGAGATCAATGGACTTCATAAAAGGTCTATACCCTGTTATAAAATTTTTACGTATATTAACGAGAAAAAATGGCTAATAGGTGTGAATCATTATGAAAATCGACATCATCTCAGACACTGTATGCCCCTGGTGTTTTATTGGAAAAAAACGCTTGGAAAGAGCCCTGGGAATGAGACCTGATCTTACCACTCAAATTACCTGGTACCCTTTTCAATTAAACCCTGATATGCCAAATGAAGGCATGGAAAGGCAACTTTATTTAAATCTAAAATTTGGTGGTGAGGAACGCGCAAAAGAAACCTATCAGTCCGTGCATGAAGCCAGTGCCAGTGAGCATTTGAATCTCCAATTGAGTCAAATAAAACGCATGCCGAATTCCCTACAGTCTCACCGGTTATTATATTATGCAAAAAAAAATGGGGTCCAAAACGAAGTAGCAGAGAACCTTTTTCAAAGTTATTTTCTTTACGGCGAAGATATAGGATCTCTTCCTCACTTAGTGGAGATTGCCTTAAAAAGTGGAATTAGTAGTTCTAAGGTTCAATCATACCTGTCTTCTGACGAAGATCTTGATTTGATAAAAGAGCAAGATATGCAATCGAGAAAAATGGGGATCTCAGGTGTCCCATGTTTTATTATCGAAGACGAATATGCTATATCTGGTGCTCAGGAACCGGAGGTATTTTTGCAAGTATTTGATGCCGCAAAGGAATTGGCTGTGTAACCAACGCTACTAACACGAAAAACTAATCCAATATCATTTTTTCCTGTCCATTAAATTATATCATATGTGCAACAGGTGACTTCAGAGTAAATTATTTACTTTCAAGTACCTCTATAAAATTAATGAAGTAAAATTTCCGGCCCATTTTCATTACTTGGAATTAAATGAATTAACTCCTCAATGAATGTGGTTAAGCCCCTGAATCGAGCTTCTACTAATGGCCATTCCTCATTAACTACAATTTTCTGATCAGGGCGAACTCTAAGTTTTCCATTGCTTTCCGATATCAATCTTACTAATTCCTCTGAAGCGGGAAAAAAATTGTCCCGAAATCGTACCAAAGCACCTTTCGGACCGGCATCAATTTGATCAATAAAGGCTATTCTGCATAGCTGTTTAATTCGCACAACACGTAATAAATTTTCGGCAGAATCCGGTAGGCTACCAAACCGATCAATTAATTCTGTAGCAAATGGGTCGATTTCAGCAGGGTCATCAATTGATCCTAATCGACGGTACAAAGCCATTCGTACACTTAAATCAGGAACGTAATCCTCCGGAAGAAGAACCGGCACCCCCAATTGTATTTGGGGCGACCAATCTTGTTTCTTGGGCTGGGAATCAGGACTACCTTTGGCCTCCAAGACTGCTTCATTTAGAAGTTGTTGATAAAGTTCTACTCCAATTTCTTTTACGTGACCAGATTGCTTTTCACCAAGAAGATTCCCGGCTCCCCGTATATCAAGATCGTGGCTTGCCAATGAAAATCCAGCACCAAGGCTATCCAACCGGTGCAGTACCTCAAGCCGTTTTAAAGCCTCACCTTTGAGTAAATTTTCTGAAGTAACTGTGAAATAGGCGTAAGCGCGAATTTTAGAGCGGCCTACTCGACCACGAAGTTGGTATAACTGTGCTAACCCAAATCGATCAGCACGGTGAACAATCAAAGTATTAGCAGAAGGAATATCAAGACCGGATTCAATAATTGAGGTTGATAGGAGTAAATCATATTGCCCTTCATAGAAGGCCGTCATAGCCATATCGAGTTCCGACGCTGGCATCTTGCCATGAGCTCTGACCACTTTAATTTCTGGAACTATTGCTTTTAGTTCCCTCGCAACAGATTCTATGTCTTTTATTCTCGGACATACATAGAAAACCTGCCCGCCACGAAAATGCTCCCGCAATATTGCCTCTCTGACTACCAACCTATCGTATGGTAAGATAAAACTTCGTATCGACAAACGATCGACCGGAGGAGTGGCGATAATACTTAGTTCACGAACTCCTGATAGTGCTAATTGAAGAGTCCTCGGTATAGGTGTAGCCGTCAAAGTAAGTACATGTACATCTGATTTTATCGTTTTTAATCGTTCCTTTTGGGCAACTCCAAAATGTTGCTCCTCATCTATAATCAAAAGACCTAAGTCCTTAAAACTCACGGATTTTGATAACAATGCGTGTGTCCCAATAACTATGTCTATCTCCCCATTCAAAAGGGAGGCCCTAATCCCTTTCGCAGTTTTCCCAGACACCAATCGTGACAATTCAGCAATAGTGAACGAAAAACCTTTAAACCGTTCTTTAAAAGTTTCGTAATGTTGTCGTGAAAGTAAAGTGGTGGGTGTAATGATTGCCACTTGTTTCCCGGCGCTCGCAGCTACAAAAGCTGAGCGAAGCGCAATTTCTGTTTTTCCAAAACCAACGTCCCCACAGATGAGTCGATCCATTGGAGTATTTCCTGACAGATCGGCGATACAATCTTCTATTCCACGTAATTGATCTTCCGTTTCTATAAAGGGGAAGCGCCCACTAAATTCATCATAAACACCAGTTCCTGCAATTAATGGGTCGGTTGTTTTTACGGTTCTTTCCGCCGCCGTAGAAATCAATTCTTCAGCCATATCTCGGAGTTGCTCTTTTACCCTTGATTTTCTTATTTGCCATGCAACTCCCCCAAGGTTATCAAGTTTTACGTCAGTATCAGAGGCACCATACCGTCCCAACATTTCAATGTTTTCAACAGGAAGGTATAAACGGTCCCCACCCAAATACGTTAATTTGACGCAATCATGAGGTGCAGAGCTAACTTGAACGGTTTCTAAACCTTCAAATTTTCCTACCCCATGATCAACGTGTACCACAAAGTCACCTAACATTAGGTTAGTTGCCTCTGTTAAAAAGTTTTTTGCACGCCGTCCACGGCCTGCTCTGATAGAAAGGCGGTCACCAAGGATATCTTGCTCACTCAGAAAACTGTATTCTTGAGTCTCAAAACTCAGCTGGACTGGAAGTACCAACAACGAAACAATATTATCAAGAATATTCGGAATCTCACTCCAACTATTCATCATGGGACTAACTTGTATCCCATGTTCCCCAAGTAGACGTAATAGACGGTCCCGTGCCCCAACAGATTGACAACTGATGATAACTTTTTTTCCTAATGCAATGCGGTCCTGAATATGATTTCTAACAGCGTTAAATAAATCCGAATCTTTCTGCTTTCGCTCTGGCGAAAAATCACGCCCACGACGAGCGTTAAGATTGATGCTTGAAGAGTCCGATTTAGGTATATCAAACGCAGAGAACATCCCAATCCTGCGTCCCGCCAACGCCCTATCCCACCCTTGTTTATCAAGAAATAACAATGATGGAGGTATTGGCCTATAAACAGGCGCATTAATCTTCGAAGAAGTTCCTAGTGCCTCTACTCTAGCCTGGTAAAAATCCGCAATGTGCTTAAATCTTTCCTCCAGTGCTTCTTCCAAAAGATGATCCAAAAAAATAATGGCATCTGGCAGATACTGAAAAATGCTCTGGAGTTTTGAGTGGAATAGCGGAAGCCAGTGCTCTATACCAGGATAACGTCGACCATTTGACACTGATTCATACAATGGGTCTTTACCGGTAACCGCTCCGAATAACTCTCGATACTGACTTCTAAATCTAGCTATTGATTCTTTATTTAGTAATACTTCTGAGCCAGGAATAAGCTCGACAAGCTTTTTATTGTCGGTGCTTCTCTGCGTTAGAGGATCGAACTCGCGGATTGATTCAATGACATTGCCAAATAGATCCATCCGAATAGGCCAGTCAACGGCCCACGGATATAGATCAATAATACCCCCACGAACGGCATACTCGCCGGGTTCCATAACAGTTCCCGTCCGCACATACCCATTGCACATCAGATATTCATTAAAGACGTCCATATTGATAGATTCTGAGGTCTTGAGCAGGAAAGGCCTGTGTTCATGTTTACTTGTACCTAAGGGAACACGTTGGATGGCTGAATTGCATGTGGTTAACAATACCTGTCTGTCTTCTACACGGGATCTTTCTGAAAGATCTTTTAAAGTCTTTAACCGTTGGGATATCACCTCTTTTTTGGGAGAAATTCTGTCATAAGGAAGACAGTCCCAAGCAGGAAACTGTAGGATAGTTTCTTCAGGAACAAAAAAATTAAGAAGATCCTGCATCGCAACCATCCGTGTTTCGTCGCGAGCAACAAATATAATGTCTTCTCTGGGCTTTTCAGACAAAAATTTTGACATTGCAAGAGCGTCACAACCCTCAGGTGAGCCACCAATTTTTATTCTTCCTGGCTCAGACAGATACTGGCTTAAAGAATTCACGTTACTTCTAACTTAGTCACAAATTTTTTAAGTCTTTGCATAATATTATGATCGAAATGATCAGGAACTTTTTGCTTGCCTGAAATCCAATCCCAAATATCAGGATCTGATTGTTCCAATAATGCCTCGAACTGAATCAAATCCTTTTCCGACATTGCTTGAAGATTATTATCCGCAAATCTTCCAAGCAAAAGGTCCGCCTCTCTGGACCCCCTATGCCAAGACCTAAATTGCAATCGTTTGTGTCGAATTGGAAGTTCACCTGACATCCTGAGTTTTCCACTTCTCCTTGAATGGCTACGACGAAAATACGATATAACCTTAATTTCAAAATATGTCAGCTTCAAAACACTACCGAACTGAATATTTTTTGTAGGGTGATTGAAAAAACTTAGCATTTTCTTTGTAGAGGATTTAAAATCCTATACAACTTAGAATAACGAGTCTTTTATAAAAAAGAGTAGAACATTATATGTTTCTGTTGTTGCAGACTAATTACAACTTCCTCTTTTCGTAAGGATTCTAATTTATGCGACCAAGAATCCTCAGTCATGTTTTTCTACCCATTGAATCCCTGAGTGGCTTAAGCCCCCGCATGAGCAAACTCATTAAAACTGCAACTGGACCCAATGTCCTGGACCTACTTTACCACCTCCCCTACTCAGTTATCGATAGGAAGATTTCTACCCGATTGGCAAATCATCCACATGGCACAATAGCTACAGTTGAAATTCAAGTCACTGAACACAATAAACCGCGCCATCGGCGACAGCCCTATAGGGTAAAGTGCGAAACAGAAAACAATCCGCTAACTCTAGTTTTCTTTAATGCGCATTCTGATTATTTAGAAAAACAACTACCCATCGGAGAGACCAGAATTGTAAGTGGTCGAATTGAGTATTATAAGGGCCAAATACAAATTTCACATCCCGATCATATCGTTACAAAGGAAGAAGCCGAATCACTTCCTTCCATTGAACCAGTATACCGTCTTACATCTGGTCTGACACCAAAACCTTTGTATAAAGCAATAACTGCGGCTCAAGAAATAGCTCCATCCTTACCAGAATGGATTGACTCTACATTTTTGAAAGAGAGGAAATGGCTCTCGTGGGAAAAGGCTATTAAAAGGATACACAGGCCTTTGAATGAATATTCCCTTAGTCCCATCTCACCGGAAAGGCAAAGATTAGCTTATGATGAACTCTTAGCCAACCAACTAACAATACATCTACTCCGAAGACACGTTCGAAAATCTGTTGGAGAAACCATTATAACGAATAACCAACTCCAAAAAAAAGTAATACAAAATCTAAGTTTTTCTCTCACAAATTCGCAGACAAAAGCCCTGAAAGATATCGATGATGATTTTAGTTCTGGCTGGTGCATGCATCGTCTGCTACACGGCGATGTAGGAAGCGGAAAAACTATCGTCGCAATTTTAGCGATGTTGAAAGCTGTTGAGTTTGGAGGGCAAGCAGCATTATTGGCTCCAACAGAAATTCTTGCCCAACAACATTTTCGCACCATTTCATCTTTAGCAAACTCCGTTGGGGTTTCTTGTTCCATACTGACGGGAAAAACCAAGACCAAAGAACGAAAAAAACTTTTATCGAATTTAGCAAACGGCGAACTTTCAATACTTATTGGTACTCACGCTATATTTCAAACTGATGTCGTTTTTAAAAATTTACTCTTAGCTGTAATCGACGAACAACATAAGTTCGGAGTGCACCAAAGGGTGAGCCTTCAGTCAAAAGGTCAGGCAGTAAATCTTTTGGTAATGACGGCTACTCCTATCCCACGCACATTAATGATGACAGCTTATGGTGATTTAAATGTATCCCAACTAATGGATAAGCCCTCTGGACGAAAAACAATTGTGACTGCTGCTATTCCAATAGAAAGATTGGGAGAGGTTATAGACTCGGTTGAAAGGGCTATTAGAGAGGGTGGCCAAATCTATTGGGTCTGCCCTCTCGTTGAGGAATCCGCTCTCCTGGATCTTGCGGCTGCCGAGGAGCGATACTCAGAACTTAAACAACACTTTGGGACGAGGGTAGGTTTAGTGCACGGACGATCCCCAGAGGCTCAAAAAAGAACTACAATGTTGAATTTTTCATCAGGGAAAATCGATATTCTTGTAGCAACCACAGTAATCGAAGTAGGAGTAGATGTACCCAAAGCAACATTGATGGTAATTGAGCACTCTGAGCGTTTTGGTTTAGCGCAACTTCATCAACTGCGCGGACGAATTGGACGGGGCAGCCGTAATTCAGCTTGCTTGTTACTTTATTCCCCTACACTAAGCCAAACTGCCCGTGCTAGGCTAAAAATTTTACGAGAAACCGATGACGGATTTCAAATCGCTGAAGAAGATTTACGGCTCAGAGGCGCCGGGGAATTGTTAGGATCTCGCCAAAGTGGCTTGCCTACTTTTCGCACGGCCCAACTCCCCTATCACCAGGATTTACTGAAGATCGCTGATGATGATGCGAAGTTGATCTTACAACGAGACCAGGAATTAACTAGTTCTCGTGGGAAAGCACTACGCATACTGCTTTACTTGTTTGAAAGAGACACGGTGGCCAATCTACTTCGATCGGGATAATGATTTTATCAATTCATAACAAATAATTAAAAAATATTTCTAAAGTAACTAGTTAGAATTTTCCTCACTGTTTTCTTTCATCTTCGTCGTCTCATTAACGGGGACTCTATGTGGTGGTGTGACAATACCTGCCGACACGATCATTTTAATGGCTTCCTCAACAGTCATAGTGAGCACAATAATATCTTTTTTTGGAACAAACAGCAAAAAGCCTGAAGTTGGATTTGGTGTGGTCGGCAAAAACACGTTAACAACATCTTCAGAAATATCACTTTGTACTTCACCACTAGTTTTGGTGGTGATGAATCCCAGTGCCCAAATTCCGCGTCGCGGATATTCAATTAAAGCGACTTCTCGAAAGGATCGAGACGAAGACCTCAAGACCGTCTCGAAAATTTGTTTCAACGCGCTATATACACTGCGGATAACTGGCATACGGGTTAAGATACCTTCTCCCGTCCGTACTAGTACTCGACCAACCAAACCCGCAGCTAAGAAACCAATAAGAGTTAAACCAATAAATACGACAACCAGACCAATACCGGGAACATGAATGCCAGTATGAATTTCAAAAAGTAATTGTGGATTGTATCCTTCAGGTATTAGGGGGACGATTTTACTGTCAATCCAGCTAATAACCCAGAATGCTAAGGCAATAGTTATACCGACGGGAGCTGTTACAATGATACCGGTTAAAAAATAATTACGAAGCCGAGCGAATAGCCCACGACGACGTAAATTTTGATCACCTTTTCCGTTTTCAGTACTAATTTTACTATTATTATCGGTGCCGCCCATGATGCCCCACAATCTAACGCCTAAGCTTAATTCGTTTACTTACGAGTTTCTAAGTAATTTCAGGCCCTCGTTCTAACATTACCGATGTGGATAGACCTTTTAACTTGTAAAAAAAGAAGCGAACGCTTCCAAGATAGTGTCAGGTGCTTCCTCCGGAATGAAGTGTCCACTGTCTACTGCCCAACCCGAGACATCTTTCGCTCTATCTCGCCACACGTCAACTACGTCGTAGAGCTTGTGCATGGCTCCAGAGGCACCCCAAAGTACCAATAGTGGACATTCTATTTTTCTATCCATATCAACTTCGTCGTGCGTAAGGTCTATCGAAGCGCCAGCTCTATAATCTTCGCAAGTCGCCTCTATCACTCTAGAATTTTTGAAACAGCGAAAATATTCGGAAAATGCTTCGTCTGTTATAAAGTCGTCTCCGTTCCCCCAAGCTCCAAATTGACTCCGCAGATAGAATTCAACATTGTTGCCTATTAAAGTTTCTGGCAGAGGATGTTTTTGAATCAAAAAGAACCAATGCCAATACATCGTTGCGAGTCGTTTATCAGCATCGGCGAATACTCGATGTGTTGGAATAATATCCAAAACACATAGTTTTTCTATTTTGTCGGTATGATCGAGCGCCATCCGGTGCGCCACTCGGGCACCCCTATCATGACCTGCGACCATAAACCGTTCGTATCCAAGAGAGGTCATTAATTCAACTTGATCTAGGGCATTTGCTCTTTTTGAGTAATTAAAGTGCTCTCCATCGACTTCAGGAGTTCCACTGTCGCCATACCCACGAAGATCTGGAATTACCAGCGTAAACTGCTTCGCTAAATCTGAGGCAACTTTGTGCCACATTACGTGGGTCTGTGGATAACCGTGAAGAAGAAGCAATGGGGGACCATCTCCCCCTGTCACCATATTAATGTAGGTCTTCGTAACGTTAATTCGTTTTTTCTGAAAGCCTGCATACATTACTATCTTTCCTCTTTTACGACTTGCCCATACACAATCAGACACCATAATGTCAATCAGACCAATAAAGGAATAAAAATTGCAGTTTTCTCAGGAAGAATTGGTGCATGCAAGTCACCGAGTACACGAGATTGTACCTCCCACTCCACAGCACAATTGGCCTCTGTTACGGAACTATACTGGCTGTGAGGTATGGGTAAAACACGAGAATCACACACCGACCGGCGCATTTAAAATCCGCGGCGGAGTAATTTACTTAGATTCTTTAATGAAACGTCAACCAGATTGTGAAGGGGTCATCGCCGCGACTACTGGGAATCATGGACAATCAATAGCTGTAGCAGCCACTGCAGCTGGACTAAGAGCCGTCATCGTTGTCCCCGAAGGGAACAACCCCGATAAAAATCGTGCAATGGTGGCACAAGGAGCGGAACTAGAGGAATATGGCCAAGATTTTCAGGAATCATACGATTACGCACAAACACTAGCCACCCAACAAAACTTGCACATGGTACCATCCTTCCATCCTGATCTCGTAAAAGGTGTGGCATCATATGCCTTGGAACTCTTCAATAATACGGAACCATTAGATTATGTTTACGCCCCAGTTGGACTTGGATCAGGACTTTGTGGACTAATAAATGTCAGAAACGCATTGAATTTGAGGACAGAACTTATTGGAGTTCAATCTGAAGGTGCTCCAAGCTATGCCTTATCCTTTGCGGCTCAAAAACCCATATCAACAAATCAAGTTAAGACATTTGCGGCTGGAATAGCTACAAGAACACCGAATTCCGAGGCCGTTGACCTTATTAACAAGAATGCTACCAGAATTGTTACTGTAACTGATCAGGAAATTTTGATGGCTCAAGCTCTTTTGTTACGGGATACTCATAATTTGTCAGAGCCAGCTGGTGCTGCAGCCTACGCAGCCCTATTACAGGAACGCCAACAAATGAAATCCAAGAAAGTGGGAATTATTTTATCAGGAGGAAATGCTGATACAAAAGATCTCCGTGCCATTGCTAAAATAGACTTAAACTGACAAAAATTGTTTTGCTCATGATCAAATGACTAAAACCTATTCATAACGTAACTTGATATTTTTTCCTTCAATTCTATGAGGAGAAGCAATGTTTAAAATGCTACTTACCCTGGTTGGTTTTATATTCTTCGTATTGGATACTAGCACAATTGCTCACGCCCAACGGCTTACTTTCATGACAGGACCCGCTGGTGGTACTTGGTATCCCTTAGGGGGAGCGGTTAAACAATTACTAGAACAAGAAATTGAAGGACTAAAAATTGTAGTTCGACCGGGTGCCGGACTAATTAACATAAAAGGTATTACCACAGGTAAAACAGACCTCGCATGGGGCAACGTCATATCCACCGTTGACGCTATTCACGGTCGGCCACCGTTTGACAAAAAAATACCAGATCTTTGCAACATCGCGGCATTTTACTACCAAGTCGCCCAGATCCCAGTCACTGATCATTCTATCAAATCGATCTCGGACTTTCGTGGGAAAGCTTTTGCTACGTTACCAAGGGGGAACACCACTGAAGTAGCGGCTAGAGATATATTGAGTGTTTTTAATCTCACCTACGATGATCTTGGGAAAGTGAATTTTGCTTCTCTAACTGACCAAGTAAATATGATGAAAGATGGGCAAATAGACGGTTTTATTGTCGCTAGTTCTGTCCCTGCTGCCGGAATTTTAGATTTGGCTACATCTAGATCAGTTAAATTACTACCGATCCCTGACGAAGAATTTCTTAGATTAAAGCAACAAAATCCCGGTTGGAGTCGTACAGTCATTCCTGGTGGAACATATACGGGACAGAACGAGGATATTCCAACCGCTAGTTATCAAATGCACATGTTAGCAAACTGCAAAAATGTGTCAGAGCAGATCGCGTATCAAATAACGTCTGCCCTCGCTAAAAGAGGTGCAGAGTTAAGTGCTGTGACCACGATGTTAAAAGGTTACAACTTAGATGTTATGTCAAAAGATGTAGGAGTGCCTTTGCATCCCGGTGCTGCTCGTTTCTATAGTGAACAAAAATCAGATTAGGATGATATTAAGAACCTAATTTTTATTATAAAATACCATGATAAATCTAAAATTTTCATATATCCCTGCCACCATTGCGATCGGAATGGCTGCCTACCATTTCTATGTAGTTACTTTCGGTGTTCCGTCTGTTTTTTATTTTCGTGGCACTCACCTTTTATTGACCCTTGTTTTAGTTTTTCTTTGGTATCCAAGTTCCCAAACACTGTCCACTAGCGTCAATGTAATCATAAACGGTGTTTTATTAGTTCTATCAATATCATCGATAGGATATATTTTCTTAAATCACGACTACATACTTGACCGCTTTGCTTACGTAGATGATTTAACCCCTGCGGATCTAGTTTTAGGAACAGCGTTGATCGCTGTCACGTTGGAAGCAACAAGACGAGTTATTGGCCTCGCACTCCCATTAACAGCGTTGATATTTCTGGCCTATGCTCTCCTAATCGACCAAATTTCCTATGGGCAATTAATCGATCAAATGTATTTAACGACAGAAGGAATATTTGGAATTCCTTTAAATGTATCAGCTACTTACATGGTATTGTTTATACTATTTGGAGCATTGGTAGAACATTCGGGAACCGGAAGGTTATTCCGTGATTTTTCCCTAGCCTTAGCTGGAGCGTCAGCAGGCGGTCCAGCTAAAGTGGCTTGTGTCACAAGCGCCATGTTCGGAACCGTTTCTGGAAGTTCTACAGCGAATGTAATGACAACTGGGACCTTTACCATACCGATGATGAAGAAAATTGGCTATAGACCGGCCTTTGCCGGTGCCGTGGAAGCCGTAGCATCCACTGGCGGTCAAATAATGCCCCCTATAATGGGCGCAGCTGCATTTGTTATGGCTGAGTTGCTTGCTGTTAGTTA
Organism: uncultured Rhodospirillaceae bacterium; assembly: GCA_964515905.1. Classification (GTDB taxonomy): domain Bacteria; phylum Pseudomonadota; class Alphaproteobacteria; order UBA7887; family UBA7887. The sequence goes on from CAZEWK010000013.1 coordinate 11,710, forward strand.
CTTAACTATCGTTTCAATAGCTATCGTTCCCGCCCTCTTATATTTCATAGCCGTATTTTTCGCGGTTCACTTTGAAGCGAAGCGTACAGGATTAAAAGGCCTTCCAAAACCGGACCTTCCACGTATGGGTGAAGTTTTAAAAACTCGTGGACATCAGTTCCTTCCACTTGGCATTATTGTCGGCGTTTTGGTAGCGGGATACAGCCCCCCTTATGCCGCCTTATGCGGACTCTTATCTGTTATACCTGTTGCTTTGTTGGGAAGGACCACTCGTAAAGAAATCACGTGGAGAACTTTGTTTGACTCCTTAATTACAGGAATCCGCAACACGTTAATCGTTGCCGGAGCGTGCGCGAGCGCTGGCATTGTCATCGGAGTAATTTCCCAAACAGCAATCGGAATTGAGTTTACCCAATTAGTCGCTAGCGGATTTACCGATGGAAATTTATTGTTGGCCCTATTATTAACTGCTATCGCAGGTATCCTTTTAGGAATGGGACTTCCAACTACCCCCGCATATATCGTTCAGGCTGCTTTGCTTGCCCCAGCTTTGGTAAATCTCGGAATACCCCGAGAGGCGGCTCATCTTTTTGTGTTCTACTTCGCAATCCTCTCCGTCATTACTCCACCAGTGGCAATATCGCTATATGCGGCCAACGGTATTTCCGGAGCTGGGCTTTGGGAATCAGGAATTGCAGCGGTAAAGCTGGCAGCTACTGGCTATATCATTCCATTCATGTTTGTCTTTGGACCATCCCTACTTCTAATCGGCAATTGGAGTGCAGCTACTTGGTCCGTAATAACAGCAATATTAGGAGTTATATGCCTCGCATCATCTCTTCACGGATATTTATTATCGGCCTTAAACTTATATTTTCGCTTAGCACTTTTTTGTTCAGCGATGACCCTAATGAGACCTGGAATTGAAAGCGATGTTTTTGGGTTGGTGCTATTAGCAATAATTTTGATTTATCAGCGAATGTTATTAAGAAGAAAAATTTACAAGCCTTCCGACTGAACTATCTAATAAAACACAAATAAGTTTAAATATTACTAATATAATCGGTTATTGCGTATGTAAATTAATTCATAATGTCCGATATTATACTTAACCAGCGCCAATCTCCGAATTACGATCACCGACCAAAACAATTTGTAGTGGATATGTTAGTGTTGCATTATACCGGCATGCAAGATTGCCGTTCGGCACTTGAAAGGCTGTGTGATTCTCAAAGCAAAGTTAGTGCTCACTATCTTATCGATGAAGATGGTATCTGTTATCAACTAGTATCGGAATTAAATCGAGCATGGCATGCCGGTCGAAGTAGTTGGAAAAATGAAACGGATATCAACAGTCTTTCAATCGGCATTGAGCTAGTCAATCCTGGCCATGAGCTAGGATATAAGGATTTTCCCGAACAACAGCTGCTGTCTCTTGAACATTTAATTTTTGATATCAAAACTCGATATAAAATCCCTAATCATCGAATACTGGGTCATTCTGACGTTGCTCCTTTGAGAAAAAAAGACCCTGGGGAACTATTCAGTTGGCATAGATTGTTTTTAAAAGGCATTGGAATCTGGCCTAAGAAAACACATTCTTCAACAATGGGTGCTATAGATCCTACATCCAGGTTAACTAATTCAAATGTCGAAGACATACAAAATCAGCTGGCTCTTTTCGGATATCAAGTGAATAAAACGGGTATTTATGATTTATCGACAAAAAAAGTCGTGGAATCTTTCCAAAGGCATTTTCGCCCTGCGCGAGTCGACGGGATTTTTGATAACGAGAGCTCCAGTCGGCTCAATGACTTACTTTGTCAAGTAAAAGAATAAGGAGGACTACACCTAAAAACTTGATTGGATGCTTGCCCTAGGCAGCAGAAGCAGGCTAAATGCCAACTGATACTGCTCTTTCTATACCTACGGATTAGCAGTGCCATAAAATTTGCGTCTTTAATACTACTTTACGAAATAACAGCGGAGTGCCGCTAGGGGAGAACCATAAAATGAAAGGATCCACACTTATTATCGGCGTGATTGGCTTGATCGTTGGTCTTGTGATTGGTCTTTTTGCGATACCAGAATCAGAGACAACTGTCTCCGTCGACGGTGACGAGGCAATATCAAGTACTGAGCCAGTGGCTAAACCGATTCGATGGAAAATGGCAAGCAGCTTTGCTGGAAATTTGGTTCAACTTGGAGAACAAGGTCAATTAATCGAAGAACGTATTAAAACCTTGTCCGGTGGTACCATGGAGCTCAGGTTTTTTGAACCAGGAGCTTTAGTCCCTCCTCTCGAGATTTTTGATTCGGTGTCAGCTGGCTCCGTAAATGCTGGATGGACCGCCTCTGGTTATTGGGCCGGGAAAGTCCCTGCGTTACAGTTTTTTACTGCTGTACCATTTGGACCTAATGCAGGAGAAGGACTCGCATGGATGTATTACGGTGGCGGTCTTGAACTCATGCAAGAAATTTATGCACGCCATAACATATACTCCCAACCCTGTAATCTTATATCACCAGAAGGCTCTGGTTGGTTCACCAAAGAAATAAATACGGCTGAAGACTTAAGAGGCCTGAAAATGAGATTTTTTGGTTTAGGTGCAAAGGTTATGGAGAAACTTGGAGTTTCAACTCAACTTTTAGCAGGAGGCGATATTTTTCCTGCCCTTGAACTAGGAACTATCGACGCAACAGAATTTTCTATGCCCGCTATTGATTTAGACCTTGGTTTCTACCAAGTTGCAAAGCATTACTATTTCCCTGGGTGGCATCAACCCATGAGCATGGGTGAATTAATGATTAACTTGGACGACTGGAATAGCTTAACAAGCTCCCAACAAGAAATTATCAATGCTGTATGTAAAGAGAGTTTGTTACGTGGTCTAGCTCAAGGAGAGGCGATCCAATTCCCTGCTCTCCAGGAATTACAATCAAAGGGCGTCACTCTTCATCGTTGGACACCAGAGGTTCTTCAAGCTCTCGAGGAAGCTTGGAACGAGGTAGTCGCCGCTGAGGCTGCTGCCGACCAGGATTTTGCTCGAGTCTGGCAGTCCTTGCAAGATTTTCGAGCGGGTTACAAAATTTGGGGTGATTTAGGTTACTTAGATTAAACACCACCTTTTTAAAACCCAAAGCAAAGGCCGGGTTGATCACTCGGCCTTTGATTTTACCCAAAATTTGTCAATTACTTTTATGATTGTCACTAGTATTTAACTTAAGATTTAAATAATTCCCGAAAAATATAACGAATGCCCCGACAAAAACCCATGGGTCAATTCCTTCGTTATACAGCCAGGCCCCAACACCCATAATCAATGGAAGCCGGAAAAAATCTATGGGCATGACTGTTGCCGCCTCGCTTCTTGTTAGCGCTTGGGCCATACAATAGTGGGCAGATAAACCCGAAGCCCCAACTATAAATACCCAAGGCCATAATTCGTAAGAAGGGACCGCCCAAACAGGAATTACCACCATCAACGCTAATATTATTTGTACGACTGACATGTATAACATAATGCACAAAGGAGAATCGGTCTTTGTTAGAGTCTTAACCATCACGTAGGTAATCGCGTAAAGAGCTGCACTAGCAAGTACAATAGCTGATGCAGGTTCTACAGCTTGTAGTCCAGGCCTAAGGACTATCAGTACTCCAAGAAACCCGGCACCTACAGCGATTATACGCGACAAGGTCAAACGCTCTGAAAGAAATATGGACGCAAAAATGATCGTCCAAATTGGAGCCGTGAATTCAAGGGCAAAAACATCAGCCAAGGGAATCAGGGTAATTCCCAAAAACCAGCCATATTGGGCCACAAAATGAATGGCGCCGCGCAGTAACTGCAAGCCAGGTTGTTTTGTTTTTACATGATGCCAACCAAAAACAAATAGCAAACACGGCATTAGCAGCGCACCGGTTAAACTGCGCCAGAAGAGTATTTGCACCGCACTAAGCTCGGATGCAAGTTCACGTCCCGCGATTGCCATAAGTACAAAGGAGGCTATTGCGCCAAACATCCAGACGACGCCTGTTTGAAACACTTTCATTACTATTTATTAATTAAAAAACGTTAGTGATTAACGGAGATAATAAGTTTGCCAAAATGAGTATTCGCCTTCATTGAGTGATAGGCACTTCGAGCATTCAAGAACAAAAAGGTCTTATCAACGACTGGTTTAAGTTCGTTCACGCTAATAGCTTTATTCATATTCATGAACATATCCTGACTACCAACGTAAATACCGTGTAGGTTAAGAGAGCGACGCATAATTGAAGTAGGGTTCACGGAACCTTGGGCCAGTATTCCTATCAAATAAATATTTTGTCCAATTCGAGTAGATTCAATAGACCGTTCCAACGTGCCCGCCCCACCAACCTCTAACACATGATCCACACCTTTTCCCCCAGTTAGATCAAGCACTTGCTTATCCCATTCCGGATTTGTTTTATAATTAACGGTACCCCAAGCTCCCAAAGATCTTGCGCGTTCAAGCTTTTCATCACTACTTGAAGTGATAATCGCTTTGGCACCGTGCATGGCACAAAATTGCAAACCAAAAATTGAGACACCGCCCGTTCCCAGCAATAGGACCGTGTCACCCGATTTCATCCCACCTCGCTCAATTAAGGCGTGCCAAGCAGTAAGAGCGGCACATGGAAGTGTAGCCGCCTCGTTATATGAAAGATGTTCAGGTATTTTTACTAAGCCATCTTCTTCCAAGACACAATATTCAGAAAGAACACCGTCTAGAGCGCCACCTAGAGCACTAGCCATGGAGTGAGGTGTAATGTAACCGTTTTTCCATTTTTGAAAAAAACATCCCATGACTCTATCACCAACTTTTACATTGTTAACACCATTGCCAACCTCCATAACCTCCCCAGCACCATCTGAATTTGGGATTTTTGGCAGTTCTAAACCACGCGCTATAGGATCCTCTAGCATCATAAGATCTCGATAATTAATTGAAGAGGCATTTATCTTCACTTTTACTTGACCTGGACCGGGGTTTGGCTCCAGACGTTCTCTTATCTCCAATGCATCAATTCCCCCGGCTCCCCGAATCTCATAGGCTTTCATTTTTTTTCCTCTATGGAACGTTGGTTTATTTATATTCTTATAAATCGTTTAAATAAGTCCACTAATCTTCCCAATTGGACTAGCATCAACTTAGACTAAGTACTACTTGGCGCTTTTTAATGTTATAATCGTATTTAAAAAAAAAGTTTGTAAAGTTACTGTCAAATTCCTTCATAGGTTCCCTAGAAATTAAGTGCAAGAATTCTCATGTGTGGCCGATATAGTCTTACAACGCCCGAAGAAGCAATCCGAAATTTATTTAAAATAACCGGAATATATTTAAATCTTCTACCCCGATACAATATTGCCCCAAGCCAATATGCACCAGTCATTACCTGTCATGATAATCAAAGGTCCATGTCACTGATGAGATGGGGCTTAGTACCCAGTTGGTCTTCAACCGGACCAGATAACAAATTTTCAATGTTTAATGCGCGTGCCGAAACCATCGAAGAAAAGCCCGCGTTTCATGGTGCTCTCCAAAAACGTCGATGCTTAATTCCTGTTGACGGATTTTACGAATGGAAAAAAGAGAAAACAGGAAAAATTCCCTATCATATAAAAATGATGGGCGGCACGACCTTTACTTTGGCAGGATTGTGGGAAAAATGGAGAGACAGGAATAAATTAAATTTATATACATTTACAATAATAACTACTGAGGCCAATTCGTTTATGTCTGATATCCACAAGCGAATGCCCGTTATATTGAATGCAGAACAACAAACAATGTGGTTCGATGGAGGTAAATCGAATCACTTATTACGACCCTATTCATCCACAGACTTAAGAGCAAATTCCATAACTTCATATGTTAATAACACTGCTCATGATGATCCTAAATGTCTCGCTGAACGAGCCCCAACAAAACAAGAAAATAGACTAATATAAAAGATGAAATATCGATGCAAGAAACCATCACCGATAATCTTTATAAATTATTTCATGGCTATTTTCTAAAAAATAAGCAACCCAGCATCACATATTGATAACAGGAAATAATATGAAAAAGCGTCGCTTAGGAAAGACCAACATAAATGTCTCTGAACTAGTTTTAGGAGGTGGATACGTTGGGGGTATATTAATACATCAAAATGACGAGATTAAAATACAAGCCCTCCAATATGCTGTGAATTCGGGCATAAATTTTATTGATACAGCTCCATCATACGGGGATGGCGAATCCGAAAGAGCAATTGGTAGAATCCTGAACCAAATTAATGGAACAACTTATGTGTCCACGAAGGTTGCCATAGCAACTGAGACTCGAAACGATCTGGCGGGCCAAATAGAACGCAGTATCCACAAAAGTCTTCGGAGACTGCAAAAGGACTCCGTGGATCTCTTACAACTTCATAATCCATTAGCCCGAAACGATAATGGGGCAACACTTGCTACTGAGCATTTATTTAGCAAAAACGGTGTGATAGATGCACTAGAAAAGGCCCGTGCCGATGGCCTAACCAAGCACATCGGAATAACAGCGCTTGGTGAATTAAAATCATGCCAGGAAGTCATTGCCAGCGGTACCATAGATACAGCACAAGTGTACTTTAATCTTCTGAACCCAAGTGCGGGTCGACTTACAATGCCTGATTCTTGGCAGGGACAAAGTTTTCATGGTCTAATAAATACCTGTGTTGCACATGACGTTGGAGTAATGAATATCCGTGTATTTGCAGGCGGTTTTCTCGCTAGTAATAAAAGAACAGGGAGGGAGGTTCCTATCACCGCCGAAACAGACCTGAAAGCAGAAGAACGAAGGGCACAAGCAGTTTTTTCCGCCCTTGACCAAAAATCTAAGACTCAACCTCAGACAGCAATACAATTTGCATTAGCAAATACAGATATTGCTTGCGTATTGGTCGGCGTTTCTAATCTTGATGAACTAAAAGAAGCTATTGGCGCTGTTAAATCTGGCCCGCTTCCAATGTCGACCATAGATTTGCTGAATGACGTCTATGCAAATAATTTTGGGCTATAGAACACGAGAGTCTGTCAACAAACAACAAAAGTTAATACCTGTAGCTCCTACTCAATAAAATCACGAAGTACAGTTATCGGATGATGAGTCGTCTTCAGGGCCCCAGATGCGGCTTGGTGTCGGCAAGATGTTCCAGTTGCAACAATAACAGCCTCCTCAGGCGCTTTTCGAATCGCCGGTAAAAAATCTAATTCTCCGATTTGTCTGGATACCGTGTAGGTTTCTGCCTGGTAACCAAAAGCGCCTGCCATCCCACAACATGTAGACTGAATTTCCTTCACGTCGATACCCGGTATTAATTTTAAAACTTCATGACTTGACTGTACTGAATTAGCAGCTTTTTGATGACAATGCCCATGAATTAGCGCTTTCCGGCCAGCACCAGACCCTAAGTTTAATGAAATCTTCCCTGTTTTCTGAGCGTCTACTATATATTCTTCTACCAAACTAACCTGGTTGAAATTTTTGTCATCGTCATCTATTAAATCTTTAAAATCATCACGTACTGTATAAATACAAGACGGTTCCAGACCGACTATTGGAACACCTCGATCCACCCAATAAGAAATCGCTTGGGCAAAACGTTTCGCCTCTTTTTTTGCCTCTTCAATTAAACCTACAGATAGAAATGTTTTACCACAGCAGAGGGGTCGTCTATTTCCGTCCATTGAATTAGCAAAATGTACATGGCATCCCCCTGCAGTTAATACATCCACTGTTGCTTGAATATTATGCGGTTCAAAATACCGATTAAAACAATCGGCAAACACCACTACTTCCGGGCCTTCTTGTCCACCGGATGCATTTTTGTATGTGTCAAAGGGTATCCTAGACCACTGGGGAAGATTTTGTTCGTCTGTAAAACCAACAAAATATCGTCGTAGCTTAGATCCAAGTTTCGTGTTAGCGAGGTTAGCAACCCAAGGTACTTTAGATACCCAGGGTCCATACCTAGGTAAATACCCGACTAGCCAATCACGTTTTGATATTCCACGATTCTCGACGCGTTTATGCAAAATTTCGGTCTTCATTCTAGTCATGTCTACGCCTGTTGGACATTCTCTTTTACAGGCCTTGCACCCAACACACAGCTGCAGACTTTTTTCCATGCCGTCCGACAGTACTCCTTTGGGTCCTAACTGACTCGACAGAGCAAGGCGCAGAACATTTGCTCTGCCCCTGGTAGAGTGTTCTTCGTCCCGAGTAGCACGGAAAGAAGGACACATCGACCCACCGAAAAGTTTTCTACAAGCACCATTATTGTTACACATCTCAACAGCACCAAGAAAACTACCCCATTCTGTCCAATCAAATTTTGTCTTTAATGGTTCTGCTTTATACTCATGACTAAATCGGAATAGCGCCCGGTCATCCATCTTTGGTGGTGCAACTATTTTTCCTGGATTCATTAAATTTGACGGGTCAAATAAATTCTTAACGTCTGAAAATGCGTTTACTATACGAGATCCAAACATCTTTTCATGAAATTCACTCCGTACTATTCCATCACCATGTTCGCCAGAGTGCGATCCCTTATATTCTTGCACCATGGTGAACGCCTCTTCAGCAATGGCCCGCATAATTCTTACATCTGAATCGAGTTTTAGATTCAATATCGGCCGTACATGAAGTGTTCCAACGGACGCGTGCGCATACCAAGTTCCCGCCGTGCCATATCGTTCAAAAATACTGTTTAAACGTGCAGTGTACTCTGGCAGATCATCGAGTTCTACTGCGCAATCTTCCACAAACGAAATCGGTTTACCGTCACCTTTCATTGACATTACTATGTTGAGTGCCTGTTTACGTACTTCCCACACTGCTTTCTGCTCCTGAGTATCAATAACAGGGACAGTATTTCGGCCGTATCCGAGATCACCCATTAACTGAATCAGTTTTTCTAATTTATTTAAGTTTGTATCTTTATCTGGTTCACCGAACTCAACTAAAAGTACGGATTGGCAATCTTCCTTAACAATATTGCCAATTACATCTCGAAATATTTCAATTTTCCGCGCAAGCGATATCATTGTTTGATCAACCAACTCCACAGCAGTCGGCTTAAGAGAAACTATTGCTTTTGTCGCAACCATAGCATCATAAAAGCTCGAGAAATGACAAACGCCTAAAACATTATTTTGTGGAAGTGGAGAAAGAACGAGTTGTATTCGCTTAAAGAATCCAAGGGTTCCTTCTGATCCAACAAAAATATCGGCTAAATTTGCCAAGTTGTCTTTGTCTGACACTAAACGATCAATGTTATATCCACCTACTCTTCTCATTAATTTCGGAAACCGCTCATCAATTTCTTTTTTTTCCCTTCGACCAATCGAAATTAATTCATTTTGTAAATTTTTATTAATTGGTGAGCTAGAAGAAAATGGTGTTTCCGCACCCTCTGCACCGAAGCGCAAACTTTGGCCATCTGAAAGAAATACCTCAATCGATCCTACATTATCTCTCATGGTTCCATAGCGCACGGATCTAGCACCACACGAATTATTTCCAACCATCCCGCCAATTGTTGCTTGGCTAGATGTTGATATGTCGACCGGAAACCACAGTCCGTGTGGTTTTAAAAACTGATTTAATCGATCAAGGACTATTCCCGGTTCGACGACAATGCGCTGAGTGCCTCTGTCGAACTCTCCTATTCCATCCAAATATTTGCTAGTATCAACAACTAAAGCTTCATTTACTGTCTGACCACATTGTGAAGTGCCGCCCCCGCGAGCTAGAATAGGGACTCCATTCTCGCCAGCAATCGAAATAGCTAATTGCGCATCCTCAATTGTTTTCGGCACGACGACACCAAGAGGTCTCATTTGATAAATCGATGCATCTGTTGAGTAACGTCCACGACTGTAATCGTCAAAAAGTAGATCACCTCGGATCTCTTTTTGAAGTTGTCGTTTTAATATTGAAATTGCCGTTTTCACTTTAATTTATATATTTATTCGTTGTGGCCTGATAAATGCATATATCCCTTAAATTAGCCCAATTTTATCAAACAAATAGGAAATACGCTTCTAATTAGTGATTAATAGCAACAAATTGATGTAAAATACCAAAAAATGCAAAAATATGTTTGGCTTTGCCAAATAACCAATTATATAATTACTAACGGTGTTTGGTAAAAATTTTGGTGTATAATTAGAGAACGCAGTAAGTGTTGACTGATAATAACAAATCCATTCTGATTAAAACGTTTTTTATGTTTTGTTGTTTATTTGGAATTTAAGGATGAGTGATTTAGAAGTTAGTTTGTCGAAAGGCATTTAAGCTTTAGCGTGCAATAGGTAAAATTGAACCGGCTAAAAAAGTTTGTCGCCAGCCCATGCCTGGGCTCCTTCGTCCCCGATAACATGAATGTAACGAGTGTTGCGAGACGAATGTCTGCAGCTAATATTGGAAAAAAGCTGCAGCCCCGTTTCATCTCATGGCATGTAATTTTCACAAACACAGTTGAGTAACTATAAAATAAAGTTGTAATAATAATAGCCGTATGAAAAAGGATTTAACGTTATGGCATCAGGAACAGTAAAATGGTTTAACCCAAATAAGGGTTATGGTTTTATCGAATCTAGCGATGGTACTGGAGATATATTTGTTCATATCTCAGCGGTGGAAAGAGCTGGTCTTTCCAGTCTAAATGAAGGACAAAAAGTTGAATTTGAAGTAGTGACCGGAAGAAATGGAAAATCTGCTGCTGAAAATTTGGTTGTATCTGAATAGTAACTAGATTTGTAGATCATAAAACATTGTAACTAGATATTTTAAATTGGTTCCGTAAAGCTAATGAGATTTTGATACAATAATTCCTATTAACACGGGTGGTTTCATCTAAAGGTGGGTAGATTTACGTAGAAGACATTTCTATGCTCTCACCGATAGCCTCTTTCGTCGTGAATTACTATGTAATTAACGGATGCCCAATCTGTTTGAGCACGTGGGCACAGAATTATGACAATGTTTTACTTATGAACATCGACGGTACTGTTTAGTGAAAAAGATATGAACACACTGAATGTGCTTGGCTTTCAGTGTTTTGTGTCTTTTATGGATTCTAACTATCCACAGATACATAAGCTCGCAAAGAAACGCGCAAAACAAAATGGAAGTCTTGGATTCCAGGACAAATGTGATCCACAACTAAATATATAAGGATACAAACTACATGAAATTGGGCTTAAATATCCCAATAACCGATATCGGAGGCGATCCAGAAGTTATTAAAGATTTTGCACAACACGCAGAAGGTCTTGGATACGATCATCTAACCGCTGCAGATCATGTGTTGGGGGTGAATGTGGAAAGTCGACCTAAATGGGGAAACCGAAACACCTCATCTGACTATTTTCACGACCCTTTTGTGTTGTTCGGTTTTCTTTCTGCCTGCACACAAAAGATTAACTTTTCCACACAAGTACTTGTTTTACCACAAAGGCAGACAGCATTAGTGGCAAAACAAGCTGCCTGTTTGGATATTCTGTCTGGTGAAAGATTTCGTTTTGGAATAGGCGTAGGTTGGAATCACGAAGAATTTATCGCTTTAAACGAAAATTTTCACAATCGGGGCGCACGCTCGGTAGAACAAGTCCAAGTGATGCGCCAACTTTGGTCAAAACCTCATGTGGACTACAAAGGTGTATGGCACTCGCTAGAAGACATAGGAATTAACCCTCTACCTAAGAAACAATGCATACCAGTCTGGTTTGGGGGACACCAAGATATAACACTGCAACGAACAGCGAGACATGGAGACGGATGGATCATGTTAGAATGGCCACCTGGAGACAAAGCCCTAGCCAAATTTAAAGACCTCCATAAATATACCGAACTCGCGGGGAGGGATCCGGATTCGATCGGTATCGAGGTTTGGGTATCAGCTGCCGGAACACCAGACCAATGGCGAGAGGAATTTAAATTTTGGAAGGAATCCAATGTTTCTCACGTATGCTTAAATAATACATTTTCCCGATACCATCACACTCGTATTTCAGAAACATCGATACGCGCTCATACCGACGCTATGACACGTTACATTGAAGTAGTCCGTGACATAATGTAATGGGTATCGTAATTTTATATAATGGCAAAAGTTTATACATTTTCAGCCATTTATTTTTTTCTTACGCTTGTTTTAAACAATATTTCAATTGCCCAACTATCCGATCATCAATTCCGAAATTTTGATTTTCATCCAAAATATCTAAGTAAAGAAATATTTTTCCCCACAGTATCAAACAAATGGTGCGTTGGGTGCCTGAGACAGAGGCCTAATTACCCCATCACCGATATTAACAATGATGAAAATTCCCGAGAGCCATTAGCTCTCGTTAATAATCTAATTTATGACCTTAAAACTCAATGTTCCGAAATGCTTTTAGAAGTTTGTCTGCTGACCGCTGCATCTGAACAAATCTCGTTGATCCAAAATAATTGGAAGCGTGATTTTTCACTAATTTTCCTAATATGGGCCCAAATTGAAGCTGGTAATATCGAATCTGCCACTAAGACACTCAATCTTATTGCACATAATGAGCTAAAAGGTCCGGCTTCTTTATCAATTCTGTCCTACCATATTAACCAAAAAGATATCCAATCAGCAAAACAACTGGCCTCTATGATAGTAGTAAAACCCAGCTCTTTACCTTATCTCCAAGCTTGGACACATGCCCTTAGCGTACCTCCATTGGTAAAGTTAAAAATGTTCAAAAAAGGAGACCAAGCAATAACCGCTGCTTTGAATCTTATTCCAGAGATTGCCGATAAGAATACGAAAGCCGAGATATATGCTTTAATAGCTCTCGGTCAATTATCGATAGGTAAACCCCAAAATGCCAAAAAAAGTATTATCTCTGGCGTAACACATGCAAATGAAACCCATGACCCGTTTCTTAAAGCACTTGCTTTTATTCATCTTGGATATTCCCTTAGTTCAGTTGGAGAAGAAGAGAACGCAAATGAGTTATACCGCTCTGCAATGACGCTTGGCTATGCTCTTAACCCTAAACCTCGAGCTTTAGTAATGGCATTCCTCGCTTCAAAATACGCAGCAATACCCAATGAAGTCTCAACGAAGAAAACATTGCGAAATGCCATTGAATCAGTGAATCACATGACCGATCCTGAAACTCTCGGCCCAGTTTTGGCATTCATAGCCCAGACAATTGCCAAACTCCCCACATCCTGGCCAACCTATAAGGCTCTGGAGTAACAATCTGCTAGCCTCAGGAAATTATGAAGTTAGCATTATTCCTTAGGTAGGTGATTATTTGGATTCATTGCTTTAATACCTAAACACTTAAATAATTTCTCATCCTCATCTGAATCTGGATTAGGAGTCGTTAAAAGTTTATCTCCAATAAATATAGAATTTGCCCCAGCTAAAAAGCATAAAGCCTGAAGCTCAGAAGACATATATTCACGACCTGCGGATAGCCGAACAACAGATTTGGGCATCACGATTCGAGCTGCAGCTACTGTTCGGACGAAGTCGAATCCTTCGATTCCGGCTGATTCAGCAAGGGGCGTACCTTCTACACGGACCAACATGTTAATAGGAACACTCTGTGGGTGAGATGGCATATTAGCAAGCTGACGCAGCATCTCAATTCGATCCCTAGAATTCTCTCCCATTCCAATTATACCCCCACAACATACGTTCAAACCTGCATCACGTACATTTTGCAGTGTATCTAAGCGATCTTCCATAGTACGGGAGGTGATAATTTCTTTATAATAACTGGCGGATGTATCAATATTGTGATTATAGTAGTCGAGCCCAGCGACTTTCAGTCTATGAGCCTGGTCATCGGTTAACATGCCCAAGGTCATGCAGGTTTCTAAACCAAGTTTCCCCACTTCTTCTACCATCTCGCACAGCGCCTTCATATCCCGATCCTTGGGATTTCGCCAAGCTGCCCCCATACAGAATCGACTGGCTCCACCCTCCTTTGCAGATCTTGCGGCCTGTAAGACTTCGTCCTTTTTCATTAAAGAAGTGGCCTTAAGACCCGTTTCAAATTTGATACTCTGACTGCAATAGGCGCAGTCCTCCGGACATCCCCCTGTTTTAATAGATAAAAGAGTACTAAGTTGCACTTGATTGGGATCAAACCAGCGCCGGTGTACTTTCTGGGCCAAGAACAAAAGATCATTGAAAGGCTTGGAAAACAAATCCGACACTTCCGTGAAGGCCCAGTCATTTCTGGGCATAAGAGAGGATTCGTTAAGTTGCGATCTTGGATTTATCTCAGATTCATCTGTGGATATTGCTTTATGGGTAGACTGACTCATGAGATCTTCCTTCACCTTTAACCGTCGCCATGTAAAATAAAAGTAACTTTATACTATATAACTAGCTTTGCGTTGGCGTAATTTCTGTGGAATAGGAGTGTAATCTAAAGTATCTTTAAAAGATTGATATTGGACTAGGAGTGCCGACGTCGCAACGCCCAAGGAGCACGGTCGCTAGACGGTTGATAAAAAACACTCACTTCGTTTGCCGCCTCATTCCAACCGGATAAATCAGCTGAATCATCAACTTCAAACGCGTCAAAGCCACATCTCAATAAAAATTGATATTGATCCCTATAGATTTCACCTACCGCTCGTATTTCTCCGCTAAAATTGTATCTCTCTCTAAGCAAGCGAGCGTAACTAAATCCCCGCCCATCAGAAACCTTTGGAAACTCTATAGCTATTAACTCGAACCGGCCGACAACATCTGCAATTTGAACAGGAGATTGGTCACTTCGTAATCTTATTCCCAGAGGTGTGTTCAATTTACCAAGAGACTCTTGGTGTAAATTCCACGATTCTAGTGAGATGATTGGATGATCAGCAGTAACAGGATCATCTTTGTCAGTTAACTTTAACCACTGATCATTGACTAACCTCCCCTCTTTAAGCAGACCCATAGAGTGCCTCCTTAAAGGGATCTAGTCCAACTCGTCGGTAAGTATCTAGGAATCGCTCTCCATTCCGACGTTCGATTAGGTAAGTTCCGACCAGTGTCTCAATTGCTCCGGTCACTTCGTCGTAAGCAAACGCCCGACCAACAATATCTCCGAGCGAGGCATCTTCAGCCCCGCTTCCACCAAGTGTAATCTGATAAAACTCCTCTCCCCTTTTGTCTACTCCTAGGATTCCAATATGACCAACGTGATGGTGTCCACAAGCATTTATGCAACCCGATATCTTAATTTTTAACTCCCCAATATCATGTTGCCTATCAATATCTTCAAATTTTTTGGCAATATTTTGTGCCACGGGAATAGATCTTGCGTTAGCAAGATTACAAAAATCTAGACCAGGGCAAGCGATCATATCACTTATTAAACCTACGTTGGGAGTCGATAATTTTGCTTTCTCCAACGCCTGCCAAATCTCATAAATATCACTCTGGCAAACATGCGCTAAGACCAAATTTTGTTCGTGGGACACACGTATTTCCTCATGACTGTACTGTTCAGCCAAATCTGCAATTAGATCCATTTGTTCGGCTGATGCGTCGCCAGGCGCACCTCCAATTGGTTTAAGCGAGATTGTTATTATTGCAAAACCAGCACGCTTATGATTGGAAACGTTAGTCTTACACCAACGGGCAAAATCTAAATTCCAAGTCTTATGAGTCTCTAGACTTTCAGAGGCGCCAGATGATGACTGGTAATCCGGTGGTGAAAAATATTCCAAAATTCTTCGGTATTCTTCGTCTGGCAAAGTTAACTCACCGCCCTTTATCATCCGCCATTCATCTTCAACAAGCTTTGTAAACTCCGCAACACCAGTGCTGTTAACTAAAATCTTGATACGGGCCTTGTATAAATTATCTCGCCTACCTAATTGATTATAAATTCTTAAAATGGCTTCCAAGTAACTTAAAAGGTGTTTCTTTGGAAGGAACTTCCTTATCGTGGGTCCCACGTAAGGTGTACGACCCAGGCCTCCCCCCACGATGACCTCAAAGCCAATTTCTCCACCGTCGTTACGACATATACGTAATCCAATATCATGTACACGGATTGCAGCCCGATCTTGGACGGTTCCAACCACGGCAATTTTAAATTTTCTTGGAAGAAACGAAATCTCTGGATGCAAAGTAGACCATTGCCGAATTATCTCAGCGTAAACTCGAGGGTCTTCTATTTCATCTGCTGCTACTCCTGCAAAATGATCTGCTGTGACATTTCGTATACAATTCCCACTAGTTTGAATTGCATGCATTTCGATTTCGGCAAGTTCTGATAAAATATCGGGAACATCAATTAATTTTGGCCAATTATATTGAATGTTTTGCCGAGTAGTAAAATGTCCGTAGTCTCTGTCATATTTTCGAGCAATGTGGGCTAATGTTCTCATTTGCAAAGAGGATAGTGTCCCATAGGGTATTGCGACGCGAAGCATATACGCATGCAATTGCAGGTATAGCCCATTACGTAGGCGCAATTGTTTAAAATCCTCTTCATTAAGTTCGCCACTCAAACGTCGTTGCACCTGTCCTCTGAACTGATTAACTCGCTCTAACACCAGAGTGCGATCAAATTCGTCATAACGGTACATCGGCTGTTCCTTCTCTGGTTCCCACTAAGTTCACACCGTAACACTTATTTATACAGTTGGTCCTGTTGCTCTTATTCGTTCCCGTTGACTCAAGGCGTGGATTTCACCATCTACGCAATCAACTTCTATTAAATAAGTTTCCACTACCACTCGCTCCTCAACACTGGCTTGAGCCGTGACAATGAGATTTTTGCCATCCCCTTCAACAAACCAGGCGTCCTGCATATTTACAGACCATTCTCCTGTTTTTGTTAGGTAGACGATATCGCCCTCTCTGAGACGATTAGCAGTGGCTATTTTCCCTTTCATATATATACCTTAAAAAACTTTCCTACGAGACAGATTCAAAGTTACTAGTATCCGTTACATCGTGTTTTTCCAACGTCGATTCCTTGATCCTGCCCACGAAATTATGCACCTCGGCCTCATGAACCACAGCACCTACAATGATTACCGCAGGCGCCCTAAGGTTATTCTCTGAGATAAGACGATCCAGCTCTTTTAGGTTTCCCCTAACCGATTTCTGATTTGGTTGGGTTCCATTTGCCACTACCGCTACAGGTGTTTCTCCCTTCATCCCGTGTTGCATAAGATTCCTAGCAATGGTTTTCGCTGTGCCAATTCCCATATATATCACTAGTGTATGTTCCATTCTTGCCAGAGAACCCCAGTCTAGTTGTAATTCTCCATCACCATGCCCAGTAATAAAAGTAACAGCTTGTGCAGCATTACGGTAGGTCATTGGAATTCCAGTTGCCGCTCCGCAACCAAGTGCTGCTGTTATTCCTGGGACTACCTCTACTGAGATACCATGGGAAAGTAGGAATGAACGCTCTTCACCACCACGACCAAAAATAAATGGATCCCCCCCCTTTAAACGGACTACACGATTTCCAGATTGGCTCTCCCTCAGCAGTATTTGGTGTATTTCGTCCTGGCAACAGGTATGCCGTTCCTTCGATTTTCCAACAAATATTCGTTTTGCCTCCCGGCGACCTCGTTCCAAAATTTCTAAAGGAACTAATCGATCATATACTATCACGTCTGCATCCTGAAGCTTTCTAACAGCGCGAATAGTCAGCATTTCAGGATCACCGGGTCCAGCTCCCACAATTGCCACCTCCCCGTTAGTTACGGATCGATTCTTTTTACTCCGCACAAATTTATCAACAGCCCTACCAATAATTTCATTGGTAACAGAGTTGTTCCTGTCCGAATTCGAACGAATAAAATCATTCCAGAATCTCCGACGCATTCTTATATCGGGAATTAATTCCTTTATTTTAGATCGGTTACGACCCAATAAGCCTACGAATTCACCAATATTACTCGGCATCAACTGTTCGATTTGGGATCTGAGCCGAGAACCAAAAACTGGTGATGCCCCACCAGTGCTAATCCCAATTTGAATTGGCCCGCGATCAACCACCGATGGAACAATAAAATCAGACAAGGAAATCGAATCTACCACGTTTACCGGAACGTCTAGTCTCCTCGCACTTTCAGAGACAAATGTATCTTTACTTTTTGAGCCGCTAGCACTGATAACCAGTGTTTTCCCTTCAAGGTCTTCTATTTGAAACGGTCTCCGGTCCATCACAATTTCACCACGCTGTGCTAACAAGCTAAGTTCTTCATTTGGGTTGGGAGTTATCACTCGAACAATAGCCCCTGCGGCGAGCAGTCTCCTTGTTTTAGCAGCAGCGGCAGAGCATCCACCAACCACCAAACAGTTACGATCTATTAGGTTCACGAAGATAGGAAAATAAGTCATACCTCAATATTTCCAGTATCCAAAATATATCCAGATTATGTGTAAATATATCTCACGCCACATCTTTACGAGCACTCGAAGCATACGCAAATGTATCGTCCACATAATTTGACAACAATTCAATGCACCTTTCTATAGAATTATGCTCTGTATCTACCACTAAATCGGCGCCACCAGGAGCCTCATACGGAGCATCGATACCTGTAAATTCTTTGATTTCACCTTTTCGTGCCCGAGCATACAGTCCCTTCGGATCACGCCCTTCACAAACCTCTACATCTGCTTTTATGTAGATTTCATGAAAATTTCCCGAAGCTATTTCTCGAGCACGGTCTCGATCAACTCGATATGGAGAAATAAAGGCGGTAATTACTATACTTCCCGAGTCCGCTAGCAAACGGGCCACTTCTGCTACTCTTCGTATGTTTTCGCT
>CAZEWK010000014.1:0-4734 GCA_964515905.1 uncultured Rhodospirillaceae bacterium
GGAGGCTATTTCTCAACTGCTACGTAGGTTATGATATGGAGTATTAAAAGCACATATCTATCTGTAAAGGCTTGCTATGATGGCCAAAAAATCACGAATTTCTTCAGAACATGAGAGAAACAGTTCTCAGTCTATCACTCAAGGTGTCCCATCCAAAAAATTGAAGACCAAATTCTACGAGTCAGAGCTTCAGGATTTGCACATTGAACTGGTCAAATTTAAAGAATGGATTGTTGCTAATCGAAAAAGATTGGTGGTTCTTTTTGAGGGTCGAGACGCAGCTGGGAAAGGTGGTGCAATTAAGAGGATTACCGAATGTTTGAATCCGCGTGTCTGCAAAGTGGTGGCCTTGCCGGCTCCAACAGAGCGCCAGAAATCACAATGGTATTTCCAGCGTTATGTTGAGCATC
Organism: uncultured Rhodospirillaceae bacterium; assembly: GCA_964515905.1. Classification (GTDB taxonomy): domain Bacteria; phylum Pseudomonadota; class Alphaproteobacteria; order UBA7887; family UBA7887. The sequence goes on from CAZEWK010000014.1 coordinate 411, forward strand.
TTCCAGCTGCTGGCGAAATGATTCTGTTTGACCGAAGCTGGTACAATCGAGCTGGGGTCGAAAGGGTTATGAAATTTTGTGGTGATGATGAATACAGGGAGTTTTTGCGTTCCTGTCCCGAATTTGAACGTATGCTCGTTCGTTCAGGAATTATCCTTATCAAGTATTGGTTCTCCGTTAGTGACGAGGAACAAGAACGAAGATTTCAGAAGCGACTTCGAGACCCGACAAAACATTGGAAATTGAGTGCAATGGATCTAGAGGCCCGTACCAGATGGGTTGATTATTCTAAGGCTAAGGACGAAATGTTCCGGTATACAGACATCAAGCAGGCGCCTTGGTATGTAGTTGACGCAGACGAAAAGAAGCGAGCACGTCTGAATTGTATACGTCATCTGCTTTCTAGTGTTCCCTACCGATCAATTAAAAAGGAGAAAATAACTCTACCAGAACGGCAATCGGATGTTGGATATGTTCGACCACCAATTAATGAACAAAACTTTGTACCAGATTACTATTCGGATTAATTTGCTATTAACTGTATAATGTCATGTTGCTCGAACATAGTGAGTAATCACTTGGTTGGAGCATCTCTATAATATTTGAGACCACCTCGGTCTGAACAAACGTGGAAAGTGCAAAATCGGGAGGAATAAATGAAACTTCACTATGATCCATGTACCGTCAATTGCCGAAAAGTGCTTGCGGGGCTTAAGCTCATGAACATCGAATTTGAATCGGAAAAATATGATTATTTCGATGGGCTTTTAGAACCAAGTGAAACGGGTTTTAGAACTTTGCCAGCATACTTGGCAATAAATCCGATGGCTGAACTTCCAACTTTGACGGATGGTGACCTTCATCTTTGGGAGTCTAATGCGATTTTGCAATATGCTGGCGATGTGGCCGGTCCAACTCAAGCCTATCCACAAGACTTAAAAACACGTGCGGATATCAACCGATGGTTACTGTGGGAGTCGAATAAATGGTTTGGCAGTTGCTATGTATATTTGGTTGAGAATGTTGTGAAACCTTTCGTAATGAAAATAGATCCCGATGCAGATGTTCTAAAGGCAGAGGACGTTAAGTTTGGAAAACTTGCTACAGTTTTAAATAAGCGATTGGATGGTCAGCATTGGATAACTGGAGATAAACCGACTATCGCTGACATTGCAGTCGCTTCGCCGATGCATTTGCACAGTTTCCAGAAACTTCCACTGTCAAATTTTGAGAATATTCAAACTTGGTACTCTCGACTTGAAGAACTGCCTTGTTGGAGTAGCACTGATGTGGCCCCGTTGCTCGGCCTCAGTTAGTGAACGTCTGACATCAATCATTGATGAGAGGAGTTCGGGATTTGTGTGTGCGTGGTTTTGAGCCACGTACACAAAGGGGTAATTTCGTTCCGCAGTGTTCACCACTTTTATATATTTAGAAAAGAGAACCATGAAGGACAAGGAATTTGATGGTCGCACGGCCCTCGTTACCGGAGGCTCTAGAGGAATAGGGCGGGCTATTTGTTTGCGATTGGCAGCCAGTGGCGCAAGGGTCGCTATAAATTACGTGGATAATAAATCGGCTGCGGAAAAGACCCTTTCGCTAATGAAACAAGAAAACGGGATAGGCCAAATATATCGAGCGGATGTGAGCGATATGGATCAAGTGTCAAGAATGTACGATCAAGTTGAAAGCGAGTTGGGCCCAGTAGATTTATTAGTCACAAATGCGGGAATTGCTCGGTTTGCCGATAATGTAAATATGACCACGGATATTTGGCATGAAATTATGAGGACCAATTTAGATGGTACGTTTTATCAAATCTGGCGAGCTAAGGACGGTATGATCGGGCGTGGTTACGGCAGAATCGTATGTATCTCGTCTATTTTGGGTCTCATGGCTAATCCGACTATCCCTGACAGACAAATCGCATATGGTACGTCAAAGGCGGCTTTATTTGGTTTGGTGCGGAATTGTGCCGCAGCTTTTGGTCCGGATATCCGAGTAAACGGGGTTGCGCCTGGTTTTATCGAAACCGACCTAACCTCAGAAATAAGCGACGAAGCGCGTGAAATTTTAATGAAAGCGACACCGTTAAAACGAACTGGAACGACATCAGAGATTAGCGAACTTGTACATTTTCTTCTAAGTGATCGGGCAAGTTTTACTACCGGGCAAACTCATGTCGCATCGGGTGGTTTAGGCACTCTACCGTAGTGTTATCTCCCGAACTTAAAGGCACAATTATTTTAGTCAGGAAAGTAACTTAGATATCTCTAGAGGAATACTAAACGCGAAGCTTACCTTGCACGATCCCATGCTTGTTTGGGACACTGTCGCATAAGGGCCTTAGTATTGGGTTTTTCGATACTAAAAGACGACGATTTACATCGTTTCAAATGATATTTATGATCCGTCGTAATAATGCCTTACATGGCGTCTAAATTATATTTTTGTGTGGAGTTATATCAGTTCTGGTGTCTTGAGTGCACCGGAGCGATCCAGGTAACAATCAATTTGGGTTTAAATCTAGTTTTTTTGGGGGAAAAATGAAGAATACAATACTCCAGCCTTATTTTGGTATATTGGCTGTAATGCTTTTTTCGTCGCCAGTGCTTGCAGCGACTTGTGGTCACGATGTTCATGGGGCACCGACTATTGAGGTGACTGAACTAGATGGCAATAATTCAATTTTACACTATTTCAGTCCGGCCACACTTGTGATGGATGACACGAGCCACCCAGCTCATAGAGCGTTTGGGGAATGTAGAGGCCAGGGTGTCACTATTAATGGCGTATCCAATTGGTCGGGTTCTTGTATCTGGAAGAATACTGATGGCGATGCGATGATAGCGCATTGGACGTCAAAGCCAGGAGATACAGGAACTGAAGAGGGTGGCCTGCATGGTACAGCGACGTGGGTCGGTACAGGACAATTGTCCAAGTATAGTGGGAATGTATCTTGGACTGGTCTTGCAAATGGAGGTAGTTACCTTTGTGTCGACTAACACGGTTGTAACCCTGTTATAGAGGATATAGTTGGGGGCTGACTTTAAGTGTCAGCCCTTTTCTTATAAGAGTTACTAGTCGATCAGTTCGGGTTTGTGCGGATAAAGGTTGGGCCTTGTACATTATGTGCTCGCCACAAAGTAGATCTTGAAAAAACCTCTCCTAATGACCATGTATACTAGTCGGTCGCCGAAACGGGGCCGATATTATTGGCTCGGCCATTATGGCGGGCCTCAACAGAATGTTGCTCAAAAGGAGGACATTTTCATGAATACATTTAATTTTGCTCCCTTAATGCAGACAACGGTCGGTTTTGACCGATTCGAGAGATTATTTGAACAGGCTTTCAACGCTAACGAAGCCTCGAATAGTTTTCCTCATTATGATATCGAAAAAATGGATGATGATAGATACCGCATTACTTTGGCGGTTGCAGGATTTTCTAAAGAAGATATTGAGATAACTCAGAAACAAAACCAACTTCTGGTACAGGGCGACCTTAAGAAGGGTGAAGGAACCTATCTTCATCATGGTATTGCCAATCGCCGATTCGAAAGGCGATTTCAGTTGGCAGACTATGTCGAGGTAGTAAATGCGGGGATCGAAAACGGACTTCTAATTATTGAACTAGCCAGAGAAATTCCCGAGGCCTTGAGGCCGAGAAATATCGAGATTGCTGACAAGAGGCCGCTTCTTGAGAAAGTAAAGAAAAAGATAGCAGCTTGATTGAGGTCAATGTGTAAGAAAGGGGCGCTCACCGCGCCCCTTTTTCTATTTCTCTGTTAACAATTGTTCCCGAAGTTACTGTAAACTTCATGAATTGATATATTGTCTAAGTTGCTGGTTTTCTTCCGCATAAATTTCGATTAGACGATTTACTACGTCTCCAATAGAAACCATTCCCACTAATCGGCCATTATCGAGGATTGGAACGTGACGAATTTTATGTTGTGTCATCAGCTCCATTAGTTCCGATGATTTTGTTGAAAGGTTGCAACTTATAAAAGTTTTACTCATGATATTAGAAACGTTCGTATCAAGGTTTGGAGGCTCGGAAGACTCTAAATATCTAACTATGTCTCGCTCAGATACGATGCCGTTTGGTTTTTTATTGGCATCTGTAACGACGACGGCTCCAATATTATATTTCCCCAAAAGGGCTGCCAGACTGTGAATACTAGAGGTTTCTGGGATTGTTATACAACCTCGTTCAGCTAATTTACCTACCAGATATGCCATTCCTACCACCTTCTGATTTAATATACGACAACCTATCCTTTGTGAATCATTAAATCCTACCTCTACCAACTAAACGTCT
>CAZEWK010000015.1:0-2517 GCA_964515905.1 uncultured Rhodospirillaceae bacterium
TGTTCTCGAAAGACCGTCGCAGCTGCCCTGCTTACATTAAAACTTCCTTTCAAATGGACATTAATCACCGAGTCCCAATCGTTTTCTTCCATTTTGTGAAAAATCACGTCGCGTAAAATCCCCGCAATATTTACAACCACGTCAAGGCGACCAAATTTACTGACTGCAGTGGCCACAATGTCTTTCGCAGCCTCAAAGCTAGACACACACACAAAATGCGCCACCGCAATCCCGCCGGCCTCAAAAATTTCAGCACCAACCTCCAAAGCAGCGACCTGCTCAGAACCCTCTCCACGCTCATCCCCACCAATATCATTAACAATTACTTTGGCACCATGTGCCGCCATTAGTATCGCCATTTCCCTACCAATGCCTCTACCAGCACCGGTGACTACCACAACTTTATCTTTAACCATTACCATTGTAACAAGCTTTCCAAGTACGGTTCCTTACAACTCTTCACTAAACTCTCACTATCACCTCGTCTGCGAAACGTTCTATCTTGCCGACAGTAGCCTCTAAACTGGCAGATAACACCATAATAGATAAATGACTAACTCCTGCATCCTCAAGCCTTCGAACATCATCAACCAAATCCTGCGCAGACCCAGTCAATAACCGTCTCTCCCCATCCGAGGAAGTTTCAGCTTCCCCGGACCATGGCCAAATGGCCCAATAGGCAAAGTCAATCGACGATTCGTCACGCCCATTGCTAATCGCCATGTCTCTAACTTCCTGCTGACGCGCAATGTATTTATCTAACGTATCTAGGGGTGTTTGCGGATTGTTCCCGACTGGGTACCAACCATCTCCGAGATTTGCGGCTCTACGTCTCGCCGCTCTACCTTCACCGCCTATCCAGATCCGTGGCCCATTTTTCTGTTCAGGTTTCGGCTCAAATATTATTTCTTCAAAGTTAACAAAACTCCCGTGGAAGGACGGATTGTTTTCATTCCAGAGAGTGCGAAATGCCTCAATATATTCATCCGTCACTCTACCTCTTGCTCCAAAATCCGGTGCTCCAACGGCCTCAAACTCTTCGCGCATCCAGCCTGCACCAACGCCTAAAATAAGCCGGCCCCCAGACATAACGTCGAGAGAAGAAATCATTTTGGCTGCAAGAAGAGGTGGGCGATATGGGATAACTAAAATTGACGTTAATAAATCTATCTTCTTAGTCGCGCCTGCCAAAAAACCTATAACTGAGAGAGGCTCCAGGAAATCACCGGCCCGTCCTGGCCACGCCCCATCATCCGTATAAGGATATAAAGAATTTATGTCTCTCGGGACGACAATATGATCGTTGACCGCGATGAAACTATAGCCATGGGACTCAGCCGCATTGCCGATTTCAATCATCCCCTCAGGATTAGCCCCTGGCCCCCGTACTGGCACAGTGAAACCAAATTTCATGCTCTATACTCCCCTCCGTATGATTGTTCTAATACCTTAGAACAAGGACGGAAACGCTTTTTCCAATTCTTTTCTTGAAACTCCGCGATTGCTGTCATGGAAACAACTTGTTTTAATAGGTGGGGAAATAACTGTGTCTCAAAGGAAAAGAACAATGGCCAATGTACTTCTTGAAAGCATATCAGATGGGGTTGCTACGTTAACAATGAATCGCCCAGAAAGCCTAAATGCGTTATCCGGGCAAATGATGGACGATCTCTTAGAGGCCCTGCCTCGCTTAGCCAGCGATTCTGGTGTTGGAGCAGTGGTCATTACAGGGGCTGGAAAAGCCTTCTGTGCTGGAGGAGACGTTAAAGCAATGGCCGAGGGAACAGAATTTAAGGATGATACCCTGGAAGCGAAGGCACATGCCCTTAACTCAAGTATGGATATTTCCCGCTGGCTACATCAAATGCCGAAACCTACCATTGCAATGATTCCAGGGGCCGCGGCTGGGGCTGGCCTATCAATAGCATTGTCCTGTGATATTCGCATTGCCGGCGACGGCGCGAAATTCACAACTGCTTTTGGCCGGGTAGGATACTCGGGAGACTTTGGCGGCAGTTATTTCCTCACTAGATTAGTAGGGACAGCAAAGGCACGGGAGCTTTACTTTACTTCCACAGTACTGAAAGCTGATGAAGCTGCTGACCTGGGTATTGTCAATCGAGTGGTTTCCAATGAAAATTTGGAGGAAGAAACCATGAAACTGGCCGTTCAGATGGCAAATGGACCTCGCATTGCTCTTGGTTACATGAAGAAGAACCTCAATGCTGCAGAAACTGGCAAGCTTTCAGATGTGTTTGAGTTGGAAGCTTGGCACCATACGCGATGCGGCATGACCGAAGACCATAAAGAAGCAGCACAGGCCTTTGTGGACAAACGACAACCAACCTTTAAAGGACGATAGCTCTAAACTCCGAGAAGGATCATTAAAGATGAATCTAAACCATATACTCACTGTGTAGGCCTATTTTTGGGTTTGAGCCAATTCTCCTCCAAGTTACGGACTAAGGCAGGACTGAGATGACAATTGACCTGCTCGCGGGAATATACGGCCATGTA
>CAZEWK010000016.1:0-8488 GCA_964515905.1 uncultured Rhodospirillaceae bacterium
CCTATGTTGGAAAGAATTGGTTGAGCAAGAACGTTCATTTGGATGATTATTTAATTGCAAGTGGTGAACATGCTCAATAACCGCCTGGGCGCCATTTTAAATTGATTAATACAATACGAGTAGGTACGAGTAGGAATGTAACCCATGGATGTAGTTATCCAAAGTTTTCTCGCCGGATTTCCTGTGTTGCTCATGCACTTTTCCGTAACGATCACCATGCTAATTTTGGGAGTAACGATCTACATTTGGATCACACCTCATAAGGATGTGGCGCTTGTCCGAGAGGGGAATGTAGCCGCTGCTATTTCCTTATCTGGCGCCGTGCTTGGACTTGCAATTCCGCTAGCCATATCGATGTCCGTAAGTGTGAGCGTCGCGGACATCGTAATTTGGGGAGTTCTCACACTCATGATTCAACTGATTGTATTTCGGCTTGCCGATCTGCTTCTACGCGATCTGTCGACTCGCATCGAGGCAGGCGAAGTGGCTGCTGCCGTTCTCCTCTCTGCGATCAAGTTGGCTGCAGCTGCAATCACTGCCGCCGCCGTATCGGGCTAAGCTGGGTTGTTGAATTCATGAGTCGTCTACTGGACCGGCTTGCATATCTGGCGGCGATAATTGCACTTCTCTACGCGAGCTTGTTCTATATACGCTTTCCCCAGGATGAGGCTTCACGCCGACCTTCGGTTCGTTATGCGGAGGAGGCGCCCAACACGCGTGCACCAATCGCTGCGGTTAGGGCCCAGGTGGTCACGATCCAGGTTCCAGAGAAGCAGCCGTCGACCGGCACGGCTTTCGCCATCGGCGGAGGCTGGTGGCTTACAGCTCGTCACGTTGCTGATGGTTGTGATGCTATCGGGCTGGTGACGGGCCCGCGTCAGGCCACACCCGTCCAGCAAATTGTGATCCATCCGAACGCGGATTTGGCCCTGTTGTCGCTGAGCCTCGACCCAGAACCGTTCGCATTCTTGAATGAAGCCCTCCAACAAGGCCAGGACGGGTTCGCAATTGGGTATCCACAAGGCTCGCCCGGTGATGTTTATGCGCAACTTATGGGTCGCGTGCGCATGAAATCGGTTGGCCGATATCGAACCAATGAGCCAATTCTTGCATGGGCGGAGCGAAAGAGAGTACCCAATAGCCTCACAGCGCTGAGCGGTTTGTCGGGCGGGCCTATGTTCAACGAACGGGGCCAAGTTATTGGGGTCCTGGTCGCGGCCTCCGAACGCCGCGGGCGAGTTATGACATCTGATCCAACCTCGGTGCGATGGCTCTTAGATCAAGCTAGCATAATGCCTGATTCCAACGCGCGCCTGATCGAGCTTGCTGCAGATAATTTCGTCGGGCAAGGGAATGCACTTCGTGAGGGTTTTCGGGTGGCCAAAGTCTTTTGTAACGTCAAGCATCCCTCGCGACGGCGGCGTCTCTAACTAAGTCATGGGCAGCTTAACGAATGACAGGCTTAGCAATGCAGCGAAAAATGGCTATTTCCTTAATTTTCTGTTATTTTCTCAATGAAAATTGAGTCGGGTTTGAAATTGACTAATGACATCCCCGACGCTCACGCGCCCGCCTATTGGGGATTTATGCTAAGATTGAAAGACTGGAGTAATAGACCATGAAGACATCATTTGCCATCCTAAGTTCTGTGGCCGGGTTGACGTTGATTGCGGCGGCGTATGCTCATGACGATCCAAGCGAAGGCAAAAAAACCGATCAAACCATCGTCATCGCACAAACGTCCGTGACACCGGAGGAAGAGGTAAGGCAAGCGGCTGAAATGGATGCGAGCGGCCCAAGAAAGACGACCGGTATCAAGGCATTGCGGATTCTAGGCACGGTACCGTTGGCCGGTGAGTTCGAAAAGCCGGATGAACGTGTCCTGCGGGGACGCGAAATCGATATCGAACCGGGCGGCCGAGTGGCTGTTCATCGCCATGACGGCCGACCTGGCCTAGCCTATATCGTTAGCGGCCAATTGACAGAACACCGAGTGGGTGTTGATGGGCCAGTCGTTAAAAAGGCGGGAGACGCCGTTTGGGAGCGAACCGGCACCCTCCACTGGTGGGAGAACGAAGGCGACACGGTGGCACGTGTGATTGTCGTGGACCTGGTTCCCCCTGAGTAAGCGGGCAGGCAGTGCCGCACCTTGTGCGGCCCGTCTCCCAATCGTCGCGTACCCGAGACGCCGAAACATGCAGGCGAGTGCTGGTTCCTGGACTCTTTTGTTCGGATGCGCCCGGAATGGCGCGGTCGTAACCGAGGAGACCACGCTAAATGGCTTCGGACTGATCGCCGATAACGCGCTGTCCGGGACGAATGCTGCCCTTGAAGCTAGATGGCTTGGTCTGGCGCTATTGTATTTTTTTATGTAAAAGTTGACTAAACAAGATCAAAAACCCTAAAGGGCTTTGTTCCAACAACCAAGATTATTGTTCACAAAAAATGTCCCTTAATGAACGAGAACTAAAGACCTTAGCAATCAAAATGCTAGCGGATTACGATGCCCGTACTCCGGGGACCGAGTTTGGCAAAGGATTACGGCTGACGGTCCAAGAAGCATGGCGCCTGCAAACTATGGTGTCAGAGTTGCGCCAAAAACGCGGGGAAAATGTCGTCGGTTTCAAAATTGGGGCTGTTTGTGAGGGAAATCAAAAGCTCATTGGCCTTAGTCACCCCGCTTGGGGACGACTCTGGGAAAACGAGCAATATGCGGATGAAGCGAGATTATATAAGAAAGATTTTGCGAACCCTGCGATGGAAGCCGAATTCGGCGTAATTTTGAATCGTGATATAGAAACAGACAAGACGTCACTAGAGGATGTCTTAAACTCGATAGGATCGGTCCATGCAGTAATTGAGATTCACAATCTGGTATTCCGAGGAAAAAGCCCTAACGGAGCCGAATTACTGGCCAACAATGCCATCCATGCTGGAGTTGTCCGGGGACTAAGTACAATAGACCCGAAAGAGACTATAACTACTGATCTGGAGCTTATATATGATGGAGAAATTGTAGATTCGTGGTCCGAAACAAAATGGCCTGATGACTATCTTTCCGCTATCGAATGGCTTGTTCAGGAACAAGCTAAACTAGGAAACAAATTACGGAAAAATGATTTAATTCTAACTGGCGCACTTGGACCTCCAATACCTATTGAGGGAAAACAACTTGTGGAGGTGAAGTCCTCCCATCTTGGCCACGTGAGCGCTCTCTTTCTATGATTAACTATTGAGCGAATTTATAATCGATGGCCAAGGCAGCGATGATCAACTCATAATACTAGACCCTAATTTGTCTCTAGATTCTTAATAAAAGGATATATTCTCATCTGATCTTGCGAAGGGTTGGATAGAGAAAATTCTTTAATGAGAGAGTGGGCGAGAGAAATGACTTTATTAGGAGTTTGATCAACTTGTGAGCCCTTTACAAAAAGGCCTATATCTTTCTCAACAATATGCGCCTCAGCTCCCGATTCGTCGTACCTCTGGGTTGCAACATATTTAGGAAACAAATACTTCGTGCCGAAGTTTTGTCCAGAGCTCTCATTCAACACTTGCAGCATCTCTTCCACTTTGAGTCCACCAGCCTCTCCATAAGATAGTGCCTCGGCGGTTATAACATAAGAAGCAATACAGATAGCATTGTTCAAGACTTTCATTCTTTGACCTTGTCCTGCCTCTCCTCCAACATGAAATAGAAGTCGAGAATATCCCTCAATTAAAGTACGAGCCCGTTCTACAGCCTGGGGATGGCCAGAGACCATACTCACCAAAGTTCCTTCTTCGGCTCTAAATTTTAATCCAGATACAGGAGCGTCTAGATAAATAATACCCGCCTGTTTAAGAATTTTAGTATTCTCTTGCGCAGCTTCTATTCCGACAGTGCATGTGTCTACTACTATTGTATCCGCTTGCCCAGCCTCCGCAATTTCCAAAATAACAGACCTATTTGTCTCAAGATTTGGTAGTGATAACGCTACGACCTTTGCTCGTCGAGCCACTTCATGATTTGACTGTGCTATCACAGAGCCTTTCGGAGCTCTTTCTGTGGTGCCCGCTATATCGTGCACAATTAACTCACAGCCTTTCAATACAGCGTTGCGAGCCATCGCCTCTCCCATATTGCCTAATCCTATAAAACCGAAAAGATTCTTCACCATATTCCTCTCCAATTAGTAAAGTTGAGCATCAGATTTTCCCGATTACGAGGTTTTCTCGGCCGACCCTAAATTAAAAACCGTAATCTCATTGTGTGAACCAAGACGCATGACCGGGCCCCAGGTGCCAGTGCCCGGTGAAACATAATGTTGGCCCGCCCCATTGCTTGCAGGATAGAGCCCATGAATACGACTGAACTGCGCGCGCACCAACCAGTTGAAGGGGAAAATCTGTCCATTGTGAGTGTGGCCTGACAACATCAGGTCTACCCCCTCCGCAAAGGCGTCCAACCAGCCAAGCGGTCTGTGATAGAGCAATACGTTGTACTTTCCACCACAGCGCTTAATCAAAGGCAATTGCACAGCAACCTGGTCCACCGATTCCGCATCATCAATGCCAATCAATTGTATCTCACCGATTACTTCGCTGCTTTGGCGCAAAACCGTTACACCCAGTGATTCAATCAGTGGTTGCAATGCTTCGAGACCGACATAACGTTCATGATTACCAATGGACAGGAAAGTCGGTGCATCAACCTTTTTAAGGGCAGCCAGTTCGCTCTCACCCACAGTCTCTTTATCCACCAAATCTCCAGTGATAACGACAGCGTCGGGTGCCAGTGCATTGACTCGATCAACCACGCGGGCCAGATAACGGGCACTACGGGAACCAACATGCACATCACTCAACTGAATCAGTCGGAACGGACGAGTCAGTTTTGGAGAAGCACAATTATTCCTCTTAACTACGATCCGTTGTCCGTTAAAGAACGAGACAGATGACAACAAAACACCGATGGATATCACACCCAGCACACCCTGGTTTCCATCGATGGCCAAGAACAGACAAAATAAATCGTAAATGATACACACTGAAAAGAAAATAAACCCAATTCCCATCCAGTGAATCCACAGAAATTTGATCTTGTGTAGGTAGCCCCGAAATGAACACCACAACCCTAAGACGACTAATGCCCACAAACCGATCGTGATTGGCCATGACACCCATTGGGTGTAACCCAACCACCGACTGATCGAAACCACCGGATAGACATAAGCTGCATAAGCGGCCACTAGAACAAACAACCAGAATAGAATCACACGTTTCCATCTTGACACCGACTGTCTCACCATGCGTTTTTGTGCTCCTGCTTTGATCACTGTGTCATGTTTACAGCATCAGATGTAATTTGTAAGAAATTGCTATGTATCATAGGTTTTTGGAAGCATTTGTGTGACTCTACTTCATCTCCAGTCTGCTTTGGTGGAATAGTTTGAATGTTCTGTGGAAATATTTTTTGAGTCATTATTTTTAAGCGATAAAAGTGCCTTGTCATTATTGTAGTAGGAATAATTGTTTTTCCATTAACTTGTGTGGTTAATAGTCTTGGTCAAACGCAACAAAATGGCATGCAAATTCTGCGCCTCGTCGGTGCGTTCATAATGCTGAACGTTATCGACGGCAACACTAACAAGCCCAAGATTATAATTGCATAAAAGGCCGTGGATATAATCTCGGATATAATTTGAGTTAGGTGGCTTCCTCTTGATTGATCCACCGTTTCGTGGCATTTGGTTTTTATACGTTGAGGATGGAGAGATGTGATGACGATTGAGACCGAATGGCGAGATTATGATGTGGTTGTAGTCGGCTACGGCGGAGCCGGGAGCTTGGCGGCTCGGGTGGATGCAGACGAAGGCGCGAAGGTACTCGTCGTCTCTAAGGATCCGATCGGATGCTCAGATACAAAAATCTGTGAAGGAAATGCCACGGTACGCCAAGTCGCAACGGACGATGACAGCGAGGAAAATCTATCTGAAAATTTACGTATGGCAGGAGGAAATCTTCCGATAAAGGAAATTACAGACGCTTTCGCTAAGGATAGCAAGTCTGGCTTCGACTTATTCCGCAAACAGGGACTACGCCCCACCATTGATCACGAACGTGATAGTCCCAAAGCCACACCAATGGCTTTTGGAGGGCACAATCGGCGGCGGTCCGTGGCCCTCCCAAACAACGGTGGCGCGTTCGGCCATGCCAATTGGAAGGCAGTTGTGCAAGGAAACGGCGTGGACTATATCGAGGACGCTTGGTTTCTCGATCTCGTAACAGACAACATGGAAGATGGTAAAAAGCGGATCGTCGGAGGTCTCATTTACGACGCGTCAGGTGGCAAATTAATCGCGGTGCGAGCACCTGCGGTCATTGTCGCAGCTGGCGGCCTCTCTACGCTATTTTTCCCAAAAACCGATACTATGCGGGGTAATACTGGAGACAGCTATGCAATCGTAGCTCGCGCAGGAGCAGAACTGGTCGATATGGAGCAAATCCAATTCCTACCATTCTGCCTGGCTTCTCCTCCCTCTTTCGAAGGCCTCTTGGTAGGCGAGCCGGCAACCGCAAGTTTTCTTGGTGTGCTTCGGGATAAGAATGGTAAAGTCATTCTCGACAGCGTTTATCAGCGCACGCGGGCCGAGTGCTCCGCCGCCATCATGCGAACAGTCGCAGATGGGCGCGGAAGCCCAAACGGCGGTGCCTTTCTCGACATGACCGGTAATAAGACTCTGCCGCGCTCCGGTCCTTATTTTATGCGCTATTTACAAACTTGCCTGCCCGGTGCCTACCGCAACGCTGTGCAGGCCTTCAGAAAACCCGTTTCTAAATGCGAAGAACCTTGGGAAGTACGCCCTAGCGCTCATTACCACATGGGCGGTTTAAGGGCCGATGCTGACGGTGCATCGGTAAAGGGCGAAGGAAGCGGCAATCGAGTACTCGGTATTGAAGGTTTATTTGCAGCTGGACAGGCGATGGGCGGCGTCTTTGGGGCCAACCGCTTAGGGTCCACCGCACTCACCGAAGTCTCCGTTTTTGGTGCACGAGCTGCCCGAGCCGCTGCACATTTGGCCCATAACTTCCGGGACAAGATCGACAATTTGGCCTTTCAACCCCAGATCGACGCAACTACCAAGCGCTTCGGCCAACAGGGTGACATCGCCGCCGCATCGTTGAAACTTGAATTACAGGAACAGGCCTGGGACGCGATCGGGCCTGCTCGTACCGAAATGGGGATAAAGAGCATCAGCGGATTGATTGATGGCCTTACCAGCCAGTTGGACCGTGTATCGATCCCAGCATACACGACTTGGAACCAATCTTTTATTGAGTTCGAAGAGCTCCGCAATCTGCTGGAAACAGCGAACGCAGTGGCCGCGGCGGCGTTGGAGCGGGACGCCAGCCTCGGCGGGCATGTACGACTCGACAAGGGTGAAATGTCTATCTTAGCAACACCATATTCGACCGTAGTACACCGCGAAACCAACAACGGCTACGTAGTCCGAAGGGTTAAGCGACCAAAGACGCCGATCAAGCAGCTAGTCACCTATAAGGCGGCGGAATACCGACGGCGTTTACAATCAAAATTGTTTCGTTTCTTGCCCGCCTCAATCAAAGACAAGAAGCTTGAAGCCCGCTACCAAGCAATCATGGGTACTCCAGAAGGGGCTGCACCTGAAGTCGAGCCCGGTTCCGATGATGCTGCCATCGCGGAGAAAAAAGCCGCATGAGGGTAGAAATCGAAATACACCGTGACGGTGAAACCACCGTGAAAGAATACGACTACGCCCGCCGACAGACCGACGAGAAACCAATGATCCTTGACGGTCTATTGCAGGCTCAGGCGACCGAAATTCCCGACCTAGCTTTCCGCTATGGCTGCCGTGCCCGCAATTGTGGTGTGTGTACCGTTGACGTCAACGGACGCCCGCGCCTGGCTTGCCGGGCCCGCATCCGGGAAGGCGACCGGATCAGCCCAATCAACACCCTACCACCGCTTGCCGACCTGGTAGTGCGCCGCGACGGTGTCGCCCGACAAATGCGAGGACGTCTCACTGGTGTGGCGCAAGGCAACGACCTAAATAAAGATCCTCCAGATGACTACCACAAGCTTACCGCCTGTATCGAATGCTACGCATGCCTGCAAGGTTGTCCCTTGCACGCTAAAATTTTTGAAGAGGGCACCTCGGAACCAAACCCGACGGAAGGCTACCGCTATGGTAATCCCTTCTCCCTCCTCAAACTCCAAATGCTTCGCAGCGACCCTCTTAGTAGTGAAGCGGGACAGAAGCAAGCACTTGAGCAAGCATAGGTATTAGGTCTGCATACATGTCAAGATTGCAAAGGCTGTTATTGCGGTGTTGGTATTGACCTGATGGGCAAGGTCGTCCGTCCAATGTTGCTAGCGGCGGAAAAGTAGGAAAATGCGACTATTAACCCATAATTGATACTTAAAACTATTTTAGTGTCAAAGTAATTTCAAAGTACGATAAAA
>CAZEWK010000017.1:0-7177 GCA_964515905.1 uncultured Rhodospirillaceae bacterium
CGAGTACAGAGCCCATTTCGTTGTGGGCTTGGTAATATTCGCTATTTAATTGAACTGTATTACGAAAACACCCTAGAGCTTTCTCCGGTTTTCCAAGAGCCTTAAAAATATAGCCTAGGTTATAATGTGCGTCCGCGGAACCTGGATCGAGTAGGAGGGTCTGTTTAATTAACTCAATAGCTTCGTTGGGCTGGCCTGTTTGGTACGCAATCACCCCAAGCATATGAGTCGTAATAGGATCCTCAGGGTCCTTTCTTAAAATGTCTTGATACAGAGATTTGGCCTTACATAAGTCACCTCTTTCATGCCATTGTGACGCCAACTCTTTTTTTTGTTGCATCTCGGACAAATAGGTCACCACTTCTTGCTGTAGGGTTTTAATCTGTCTCTATGTTAGCACTTGCCCGTCCGTTAGGTTTAGGATTGTGAACTAGAGCAATAAAAGCGAATTAATATGTTGTCGTATAGCATCAACTCCGACCCACCAGTGCTTTAAGCTCAAGAGACGGAGTTATGCAGTCTTTCATAATATAAACCCGATATATTACTACTCGGCAGCGACAGCGGATGCTGGTGCTTCAACCACGCGAGTCTCAAAATTTGCTGGCGAAACTATTTCAAGTACTTCGTAGTCCTCTGAGGTCGCGATTTCTCTGTGCGGAATTCCAGGACGTTGGTTTACGCAGTCACCCTTCTCCATTCGACGGACCCCTTCGCCTTCCCATTCAAATTCGGCCCATCCTTTTAAAACAAGGACGAATTGGAAATTGCAATCATGGCAGTGCCATTCCTGTACCTCATCTTTTTGTTCTTTTCCGTTTTTTCGGATGATGTGAGCTATGTAGTCGCCTTTCGTGGCATCTTTAATTCCAAGATCGCGATAGTCAAAAATCTGCCGTAAACCCGCTGCCCAAACGGCGTCTGTAGCTTTATTGTGTGAAAAATCCTGGTTCGTCATAATATTCTCCTCCCTAACAAGTGAAACTTATTTGCGTATTGGATGCTAGTAATCTTAGCTATTAAGGCTAAGAGATTGAAGCACTATTTATCGCGTTATGAATGAGAATCAAGGACCAGGCTCGATTGAAACCCCATTTGTACTATTAAAATTTATTTTGTGAGGTTGACAGATACCTGTCCTGCGAACCTAATTTATCCACCTGGATAACGCCAAGGTTTGTCCGGTTGTGTGGCGGTTTCGTCCACGGTCCAGTGTGGGATAGAGAAATCCTTGGTTACTTCGGTAAACACCATACGCACTCTTGTGCCAATTCCTACTTGAGTAATTAGTTCGGGAGAAGCAAAGACCCCGTCACGGGTTACTAGGTTCCCACCAACGCGTAGTGCTTCATTCTCTGTGGGTACGCCCTTTTGGATATCTAGATCAACTACCAGTATCATATACGGAACTTTTTCTTTAAAAGCAGGCTGTATAGGGTGGTGGACTTCCGCATAGGAGTGCACAGTTCCTTTTGGTTCCACCGAGATCCATTCATAACTCCTATCGCCGGTCCAAGGGCAGGCCGTGGTAGGTGGATATCGTAACAGGCCGCTTTTATTACATTTTTGAAGACGAAAATCACCTTTCGAGCAAAACCGAAAGAACTCCTGGTTTTCCTGGTCTAAATCGTCAATTGTGAGCATCATGCCCATGTACTCACCTTGTATCGGCACTTCCTTCTTCCTTTTACCTAAGATCTTTGGCCATTATCATTGCGGAACCAGTTCCAGGGTGTGCCCAGCCCAGATTTGCTGTCAGAGTGGCCCCTTTTACCTGTCGGCAACCACCTTCGGAATAGTCGTAGGTGTGTTCCTTCCTGCCGTCATCTCCTATTGGGCAAGAGTCATCGACATTGTTGCGGAGTTGGCGTGTGTTTTCGATTACCATATTCATTCCGTGAGTATAGCCTTCGCATAAATGTCCACCGGAGGTGTTATTCGGTCTTAGTCCTCCTAGTTCAATTGCTCCCGAAGATACATATTCACCACCTTCACCTTTTTTGCAGAAACCATAATCTTCAAGCTGTAGCATGGTCGTGAACGTAAATGCGTCATAGGAACCAGTCACGTCAATATCTTCTGGGCCTACGCCAGCATTTTTAAACAAGATTTCTTTTGCGTAATGCCCAGCTACGGTGGAAATAGGACCGTTTTGGTAGTGTAAGTGTATATCACCACGAGGTTTACAGCATCGCCCTACTACAGATTGAATCACAGCGGGTGGCGCTGGGCAGTCGCGGGCCCGGTCTAGACGAGACACAATTATGCACGTTGCGTTGTCGGTTTCTACGCAGCAGTCTAATAAGTGCAGGGGTTTGCAAATGAGACGTGAGTTGACAACATCCTCAACCGTATAGCGCTTCTTGTAGTATGCTTTCGGGTTATTTGATGCGTGTCGCGAGTGTGCCACCTTCACGGCAGCCACTTGCTCTGGTGTAGTACCATAATCATACATATGCCTCAAAAAACTTGGGGCAAACATTTGGCCGGCACTCTGCCAACCGTATGGGCGATAATGGATCTGATCGCCAGTAATGGGTATAGCCGACCGTGCGCCAGTGCCACCAATTCGAACCTGGCTGTAACCATTCATGGCTCGGTAGATCGCTACGGTTTCACACATTCCGGCCTCGATAACACCGATTGCAATCCCAATCAGGGCTTCTGTCGAGGAACCGCCCCCATGCACGTCCATGTAGAAGTTTAGTCGAATGCCAAGATCATTTGCTACGAGCGGTGCAAAGGTAGAATCATTGCCAGAATAACTCAGCATTCCATCAATGTCTTTGGCCGTCATTCCGGCGTCTTTCATGGCGTTGCCAACAGCCCACGTAGCGAGGTGACGGGTAGATTCCTGTGATCCACGCCTATAGGTAGTCTCTCCAACACCACAGATTGCGTATTTTCCTCTCAGAAATTTATTGGTCGAACTATCTGTTTCAGTCGATAAGGACATTAGTCACCCTGAATTAAGGTCCGTATTAGCAATATATTCGTTTCAACCAAAACCAAAACGTTTCGCTGTTAATGAATTCGATAAAGTCTTTTTTTGAGTTTCTATACGTCTGTAGTCTACACAGAAAAGCATTTTTCGCCAAAGTCTACTCGGCCAGGCCCGCTGAGTCGCGGTGTTCAACATTGGCTGTTGGATATGAAATGTTTCTAGGCGCCGAGCGAAGCAAAGATATGCCTTCATAATTTTTGTCAGCCACTTCATTTATGGTAGCGATATATTTCGGTGTTCCGCCGTTGTACACAAAATATCTCACTTTACCGTGCTCATGACCATCAAGATTAGAGTTGTAGCCTGTGAACCATCCTTTTGCTTTTCGCATTAGCATCTTCGAGTACATTTTAGTGACATGACCCGTCCATCGTTGTTCTGCTTCAGGAGTTGCATCCGCCTCAATGTATTTGTTTTTCCCCATGTATTTCAAAAAATCAGTGCACCAATTAACCCCGGTTTCAATTCCCCGTGGGTAATTCGTCGAGGCTGATCCACTTTGAGGGCCTGCTGGCATTAACATGTTTGGAAAGCCACTAGTAAAAATTCCTAGAAATGTCGAGGGACCATCTTTCCATTTATCCCGCAGTTTCTCGCCTTTCTTCCCTCGTATATCAATCCCATCAAAGGCGCCTGTAATTGCGTCAAAACCGGTAGCGTACACGATGATATCGAATTCATAATGATGGTTCGCGGTTTGTATTCCAGTTTCTGAAATTCGTTCGATAGGGGTTTCGCTAATATCTATGAGAGAAACATTATCTCGATTATATGCTTCAAAGTAATTGCTTTCTAATGGTACCCTCTGAACCCCAAATCCGTGGTCTTTAGGGATAAGTTTTTCGGCTATCACTGGGTCTGCTACGCGTTGTCGAATTCTTTCCGCTATATATTCGGATAACTCTGCATTGGGTTTCTCATCCGTAAAAATTTCTCGAAAATTTTGTAGCCATATCCCAAAACCAGGTTCATCGTAAAGCTGATCCCATAGTGCGATTCTTTCTTCGCGAGAGACGTCGTAGAAGCCGCGTCGATCAGGTTCATGCACAAAACCACCCGGTGTGGCTGCGCATGTTTTAAATATTTTTTCGTATTGGGATCGAATATCGGCCATTTTTTGCGATGATATTGGACTATTATTAAGTGGCGCACTCCAGTTAGGTCGCCTCTGAAAAACCTTCAGTTCAGATACTTTGTCTGCTATTTCCCCAATTACCTGAATTCCTGTAGCCCCGGTGCCAATGACTGCAACTTTTTTATCGGTTAATTGTACTGGCCGATGTGGCCAATGAAATGTGTGAAAAGACTGTCCTTTAAAAGAGTCCATACCTGCGTACTGCGGCAGGGTGGGGATGGATAACAGCCCCAATGCCATTATAACAAACCGGCATTTTAACTCACGGCCATCACTTGTATTTAGTCGCCATTGATGAAGCGTCTCATCGAAATGGGCAGACTTCACGTTGCAGTTGAATTGCATGTACTTGCGGAGATCAAATTTTTCAGCAACATAATTAAGGTATTTCAAATTCTCGGGTTGGCCGGAAAAACATTCTTTCCAGTGCCACTCGTCGAGCAATTCTTTAGAGAAAGAATACCCGTAGGTATAACTTTCCGAATCGAATCGTGCGCCCGGATAACGGTTTTGATACCAAGTTCCGCCAAGATCCCCAGCTGCTTCAAGCACGGTGGCATCAATGCCTAAATCCGATAGTCGCTTGATTTGATAAATCCCTGCCACGCCAGCGCCAACGACTATGACTTCAAAATCGGTTTTAGAGCCTAAATTCACTTTTCATTCCGTATCCTATTAACCAACTGACTTTGAGCAATCATTCTAAGTGTAAACGTAAAAAATCAATAAGAAAAGAATCGTTAATATGAGAGTAACTTTCAAGATCAAAAATCCCCCAATAGTCTCCAACAAAAAATTGAAAGCCGCTTCATCGAGTCGTTGATTGCTTCAAAAGGAACAGAACGAGATTGGCCCAGAAGATAACTTAGTGCTCTTCTCTCGCGTGATTCCTTTGTTTAAAACTTATGAGGGAGTGGTTGCCTGTGAAGTAATATGTATGACGCTTTTATCGTGGAGAATTCAGTCATAATCCTGAGACCAGTTCGGTCGGACTAGAGTGCGTTTGCCAAGCATTGTGGGCAGCAGTAAAAAACGTTTCTAAATCCCTAGTAGATTCCAAAGTATTAAACAATTTAAAGGAATTATTTTCTATTTCTTCCCGCATTTTTCCCTGAAAAGTTTTGTTGTTGGCGAGTCGAAAGGATAGTTTTAAATAGCTATCAGAGTTTCTCGCTATTAACGTATTAAGCCCCATTTGTTTATAGAGGGCTGCTGTTACCCTGCTCCGCATAAAGTTCTGCGGCCAAGTTACGATAGGTGCCCCCACGGCGAACGCCTCAAGTGAGGAATTGCCACCTGAGAAAGACGGAATGTCGAGGAGCGCGTCCGCTATAACAAGAAGTCCAAGAAATTTTTCGTGGGCCATTCTAGGAATAAAAATCACACTGTCGACAACTTCTGGAAATGACCGATAAAATCGTTGTAGAAGAAGCTTATTCCAACTGCCCTCTTTATTATCACCGATAAGTATGAGACGTCCTTTGGGATCACGCCGCAGTAATTTGCCAAGGAGATCATCAAATTCTGGGTGAAATTTGAACAGTGTTTGTGGGCAGACATATAACCGGACATCAGTCGGTAGCCCGTAGTCGCTTGCGGTGTATTTATTTTTTGGAGGATCGGGATGAAAGTAATAAGTCGGCACATTTTTCAATGTGACTAGTTGTTCGGAGTAATGGTCCGACGCATCGGTAATCTCTATTAGTTTTGATGACAGATAATAGTCCACATTAGGAATGCCAGTCGTATCAGGGTGCCCCCAGGTGGTAACCTGGATTGGAGCCAGACGAGCGAACGCCATAAAGTACATATGGGGCGACATCCCTATTTCAGGATAATAAAGAATATCTAGTTTTGCACTTGCAACGATCTCATGATCTGTTTTCAGTGCACCAGTTAAGGCGACAACTTTGTCGGCGCAACTGTCAATAATCTTTGACATGCGGTCATCCATCCCGACTGGACGAAAAACAAATACTTCAAAGCGATCTCTTGAAAGGTGTTTGATAAGTCCGTGTGCCAACTTGCCAATAGTATGGTTGCGGAAAAACGTTGAAATAAAACCGACTCTTAAAATACGCTTTTCTTTTCTTCTTTCGGGTCGACAGTGCTCTGACTCGTAAACAAGGCTCGGGCATGCCTTAATAAATAGTTTTGCTAGGCTTTGCATAACAGGTTTGTTGTTTTGGTTGTGGTAGGAAAGATAGAAACCTGTGGTGCCCACCTCGTAAATGGGGTCATCAATGGAGATATTTTGTTTTGAGAGATCCGCAATGGTCTGTATGAGAGAGTTTCGTGCGGTTCTAATATCTGCTTCGGATTTGGGGATGGGGGGCAACAAAAGTGCCTTTTTAATGATCCAACCAGCTTTATTAGGATCCATTGAAAGTGCACGAGTTAGTTCTTCTGATGCCTCGTTTATTTGGCCTTTGGTATGGAATAAGCTAGATAAATTGAAGTGAGATTCGGCGTAACGTGGGTTCAGTGCGATCGCTTTTTTGTAGGAGGCGATAGCCGTATCGAATTCTCGCATATTCTGTGCAGCGGATCCCAGATTATTGTGAAACTCGGCGTTGTTAGGATTTATACTAATAGCAATCCTGTAGCTATCGCTGGCAGCCTTGTTGTGCCCCATTCTTTGCAAAGAAATGCCCAGACCATTATGGGCGCTGGAATAATTTGGTTGCAGTTTTATGGCAGATTTATAGTTTTGTGCGGCTTCTACAAGCCTACCAAGTTTTCTAAGGGTGTCGCCGATAGCGCAGTAGACCTCGGGGTAATTATTTTTTTCTTCTAAAACCTTTTGGTATTGTGTTTCGGCCTCAAGCAATCTGCCCATTTTTTGAAGAACGTTAGCGGCGTTAAAACGGGATTCAACTAACCCCGAATCCAGAGTGACCGCAAATTGGTACGCTTCCAGAGCAATTTCAAGCTGGTTCAATTCCTCATAAACTTTTCCAAGATTGTTATGAGCTTCTGCGTAGTTTGGCATAACGCGAAGTGAATTCTTTATTAATGTAATGGCGTGATCGTTATTA
>CAZEWK010000018.1:0-5040 GCA_964515905.1 uncultured Rhodospirillaceae bacterium
ACAAACCCTGTATCCATTGGGTGGATTATACGGAATTTTATTCTATCATTTTTATAAATCCCACCACGCTCGTATCGTTTCAAAGCGATTTCCCCCAATTTTGAGCTCACTTCTGCCCCCGTGGCACCCGGCGTTGAACACCCCCCTGGGGATAAGACGCTAGCCATTTTCGATCCCACATGCCAAACCCCATCGTTTGTCAGAGCTGCAGCTCGAACCGCTGTGGATGTTTCCAATCGAATTTTAAAGCTTACAGAGTGCACCGGGCGGTGTAGGTACAAACGTGCGACTTGTTGGAGCGGATTATCTTCCGCAAGTATCACGAGTTCTTTTATTATTCCCAACGTCCTTGGAATGACAACAGTCAAGGGAACATCGTGGCTATTTTCGATTTCTGGTGGCAACAGGAGTGAGATACTGGGGTCAAAAACAACTGGATCATCGCTCAGGTATACTTCACTCAATCCCGGCCAATTTTTGGATCCAATAGGATCAATCGCAGGTGCTGCAATTGTTGGAAGGGAACCATAGAAAAAAGTGCTACACACAACACCTATAAGGAAAACCCTTTGTTTAGTCATCATTTGATTAAGCTTCATGATATCTCACGTTGTGGATAGATTCTTTATAACAATATAGTTGAGTGACGAGAGGTCTAATCTTCTACAATTATGAAAAATAAAGCAACACCGCCACCAACACTCTCATAATTCGCGGAAATCTGGTACTCTGGTAGCATTTGGGATTTTACCTGAGTAATGATCGTTTGGATTGTCTCGGTGTCAAACATTAAGGACATCGGTGGTGGCATTGCCAAGGTCACGTGAATACTCGATGGTTTATGGTTAACACTAAGGAATTCAGGAACAACATAGAGATAAGCCCCAGTACCGTATCGTAATTGCATCCGTTCAACACCGTGAGAATTCGTTGACGCTTTCGCGTGGCCTGACTCGGCAATTTTTATGGCGCTACTGTTCCAACGAGTCTTACTCATAGAGAAAATTGATGCGGCATGTTCTTTACTTAAAATTGTGTCATTGGGATACACAGGGTTATTCACAAATAACAGGGCACTTATCAAGGAAGATACAAAGGCTTTAGATATTTTTTTATAAATATTTTTAATAAATCCGTTCATTTTCGAGCAGTACCCCAAATGTAATTTCATGACTTCAGAGAAAGAATATGGTCTATCAGGTTTTTAACATTAGGCAGTATAAATCTATGAGTCTGGTTAATAGCCGAGCAATTCATATAATGAAGTACAATTACTATACAAAAGCATTTGTGTTGTTAGATATAAACAGAAAAGTGCAGGTCGGTCAGGAGATTGGGAGTTCTGGTTTTATTGTTACCTAATGTCATAACCCTGTACTGATAAAAGTTTTGGAGAAGAGTATGCCAATAGATGAAGAATGGCTTGAGCAGGTAAAGGAAGAAATACTGGAACCTGATATTCCGATTATAGACCCGCATCATCACTTATGGGACCGATCACCTGTTTTTCATAATCCTCCACTACGCTATGACCGATATATGGCTAATGATTTAGAGAGGGACCTAAGTAGTGGACATAAAATTATATCCACTGTTTATGTGGAGTGTGGTTCTATGTATCGAGAGGAGGGACCAGATTACTTGCGTCCCGTCGGCGAGACTGAGTTTGTGAATACTGTAGCAGAGGATTACGAAAACCAGAACACTGGAAAACCTACACGAATATGTGAAGGTATCGTGGGTCACGCCAATTTATCTCTTGGTAAGGATGTTGATGAAGTTCTTGAGGCTCATCTTGCGGCCGCGCCTGACAGAATGCGAGGGATCCGCCACTCTGTTAGTTGGGATCCAAGTGAAGATATTCGGAATGCTTCAACGAGTCCGGCACCTGGTCTGCTATCAGACGAAAAATTTAGAACGGGAGTCCGACGCCTGGCCGTTTATGGTTTGTCTTTCGAGGCATGGCTATATCATCCACAAATTTCAGAGTTGACGGAGTTAGCGAAAGCTTGCCCCGAAGTGACAATCGTGTTCGATCATTTTGGGGGACCATTAGGGATTGGGCCCTACAAGGAGAGACGATCGGAAATCTACAGACAGTGGAATGCGGATGTAACTGAGCTTGCAGAATGTCCTAATGTTTTTGCTAAATTAGGGGGCTTGAATATGGCTATTAATGGTTTCAGTTGGCATAAACGTCTCAGTCCGCCGACTTCGGAAGAACTAGCTGCTAACCGCCATTATTATTTACACACAATTGAGAAATTTTCTCCGGAAAGATGTATGTTCGAGAGTAACTTTCCTGTCGATAAAGTTTCTTGTTCTTATCCGGTACTTTGGAATTCCTTTAAACGGATGGTGGGACATCTAACCAGAAAACAAAGGGCATCGTTGTTCCATGAAACTGCTACTCGAGTGTATCGGTTAAAAACTGCAGTGTGATGGTTGAAGTTGAGAATTGGCAGCCTATGGCCTAATGGAAAACGAGGTTGGACCAAGGAGAGTCTTTAACGTGGGTTGGATCCATTCTACCCAAGTACACAAACGATTTCGGGTATCGGCAGGGTCAATTATTTCGTGTAATGAAAAAGAATCACTGCGTGGCATCGGGGATTGTTTTTCGGCCAAGAGAGCTTCTAGTTCGGCACGTTTTGCGTCCGGATCGGCGGCTGCAGCAATTTCTCTGTGATACGCAACGGCCACTCCACCTTCAACCGGGAGAGCTCCCATCTCAGCTGACGGCCAGGCCAACACATATGCATTTTGCCCATAATGAGCCGCTTGCGCCACGCCGAAGGAGCGTCGGATTACAACTGAGGCCCAAGGAACCGAGCACATGGATGCAGCCAGCACGGTGGCGGTCCCATCACGGATAGTGCCTTCTTGCTCTGCTTTGGATCCTATCATGAAGCCGGGCTCGTCTACTAAACAAACAATTGGTATATGAAATACCTCACAGAACTCAATGAAACGCCGAGCCTTGCGTGCCCCAAGAGCTGTCATGGAGCCAGCTAGGTATCGACAGTTGTTGGCCCAAACACCGACTGTTTGGCCGCCAAGATGTGCAAGGCCTGTCATTTGACCTCGACCGTATTGAGAACCAATTTCAAAAAACGATCCTTGGTCAAAAACGGCGGTAATAATCTTTCGAACGTCGTATAATTTGCGTCTTTGTTTAGGTATAAGTTCGCGTAATACCGCTTCGGAACGATCTTTTGGGTCTTCGTAACTTGCTAGAGGTGGGAGTTCATTTACGTTGCTTGGAAGGTAGCCAAGGTACCGACGGATTTGTCTGAATGCGTCATTTTCATCTGTTGCCAAGTTGTCGATGACTCCGTTTTTTGCGTGGACGGAAGGGCCACCCAGTTCTTCCTTTGTTTTCTTTTCACCAAGGGCCCGTTCGACTACTGCTGGTCCCGCAATTAAGACCTGGGAGTTTTGTTGTGACATTACCGACAAGTGTGCAGCCACTAATCTAGCAGCTGGTAGCCCTGCGACGGGCCCCAAAGCGGCCGTGACGACAGGAACCGTTGCCATTGCTTCTGCCACAGCTCGAAACCTATGGGGCTCAAATACCGGAGAGCCTACAGTAGCATTTGAATTCCCTGTTCCACCCACACTCCCGCCTCCACCTTCGTGCAAACGGATCAACGGGACGCGGTGCTGGCAAGCAAGATGTTCGGCATAAATACTTTTTCTTAGGCCTGCAGCATTTGGAGAGCCACCTCTGACAGTGAAGTCTTCACCACATACCACACATAATCGCTCTTCAATTTTTCCAAAGCCAAGAAGAAAGTTAGCTGGAGTAAAAGAAAGCAAATTACCGTTCTCATCGAGTTGTCTGGTGCCAGCCCCGGGACCTATTTCCTGGAAAGTTCCAACATCTACGAGGCTTATGATTCGCTCTCGAATGGTCATCCGGCCTTTCGAGTGTTGGCGGGCAATATTTTCAGGTCCCCCCTGTTCAGCAGCAAGGGCAGACACTTTTTTAATTTCATCCAGTTCTCGTTGCCAAGTCATCCTTTGTCTCCGTTGGCGTGAAACCTATCTGTACCGTGATCCACAGAAATTTCCAAACAAAGAGTTTTAGATTTCATTATTTTTTTGGAGAAAGACCTGGGAACTTGCTGTTAATAGGATGAAAAGTTATCAATGGTCTAGAAACTAGTCCGTTTATTTTAAGCCGGCTAGAAGAAGCAATTGCAAATTTTTTAGAAAAAGGTTGTATCAGTGATGGAAGGTCCATTAGTTGGTTATCGAATTCTTGATTTGACCAGCAATATCACGGGTCCACTGGCGACTATGATCCTTGGAGATCAGGGTGCTGACGTCATAAAAGTGGAAAAGCCTGGGAGCGGCGATCATGTGCGGGCTGCGGGGAGAAAAGCAAACGGTTTGTCAGTTCCATTTCTCAATAACAATCGAAATAAACGCTCAATAGCTATTGATTTAAAAACAAATATTGGAAGGGAATTGGTACTAAAACTCGCTGTTGAAGCAGATGTTTTTGTCCAAAATTTTCGATCAGGAGTTGTCGAAAGAATAGGTGTTTCAGAGAAAGACATACGTGAGGTAAATCCCAACATTATTTATGTTTCCATCAGTGGTTTTGGAGAGAAAGGGCCTTACTCTAAACGACCCGCATATGATCCAATTATTCAGGCTGTTTCAGGTCTTGCCTCTGTCCAAGGCGGAGGAGACGTAGAACGCCCACGATTGGTACGTACAATATTACCCGATAAATTAACAGCATTTACGGCAGCGCAAGCTATTACTGCGGCCTTGTTGGCAAGGACGAAAACAGGGGAAGGACAACATGTTCGACTGTCGATGTTAGATACTCTGGTTTCCTTTATGTGGTCATCCGATATGAACGCTTATACCTTGGTTGAAGAATACAAAGAAGTACAGCTACAGCCTTCGGCTAGTAAGATTGACCTTATTTATGATACGGCCGATGGCTACATTAGTGTTGCAGTAAATACTGATAGAGAGTGGGAAGCCTTAGCCCGTACACTTGAACATCCAGAATGGATCAAT
>CAZEWK010000019.1:0-27257 GCA_964515905.1 uncultured Rhodospirillaceae bacterium
TAAATTCTCAGTTGCATGAATAAAGTATGATATGGGAAAGCAGCTATCTAGTTGCGCTACTTCTGCTATTCACTGGCATACTTTGCCCTGATAAAAGGCAGTGCTCCAAAAATTTGATCGAAACATAATCCTAACCAGAAATAACACAAATTTAGTGAAATGGCGTTGACCTAGGCCCATAAAAAAACTACGCGTAAATGTAAAAAAGAAAACTGAACGCTTGGAGATTTATTTAACGAATAAAAAAACTGATGGAGAGCAACATGTGGATGTCTCGCATGACATTAATTTTAACTGTCTTGCTAATATCCTTTCCTGCAACGTTGGAAGCTAATGGACTAAAAGAATGTCCGTTACGAACACTCAAAGGCGTGGAAGCACAGGAAATGATCGTGAAGGGGGTCATAATGCATAGCGAGTTTGAAGGCGTTATAACTGAACCCTCTGGATATAAAAAAATATCCTTTATTCATACAGTAAGAGCAGATTGGACTATATGGATCTGTCTGCAGGCCTTGTTTATGTTCGATGATAAACCTCAGTCCCTGGAGCTACTGTGTACTGGGTGCAATTACGACTAAATTATCATCTGAAAGAACTACCGTTAAAATTGGGGCAGAAACGATATTTCAAACCCATAACAAGCTTCGCTACGCATTTTAGTTTGTTAGCTTACTTGCCACCATCTACATGCCATAGTCCTTAAAAAAGGCCATATAAATGAGGAGACCCAATATAACTAGTTTACCGTAATCGAGGTCAAAAGCAGTCCCCTCACCAAATTGACTTTGAAATTTTTTCAAAAAATCTTTCATAGGATTTTATCTCTCCCTTACACTATTAACAAACAAGATGCGTACAAAGCACAGCTTAAAGATCACGATAAAAATACTAACTAATAAATAACTAACAGGTTCAACTAAAACTTTACTGTCTCCGCTAAATAATACAATCACACCGGGCAGCACGTGACAGCTAAAGACGGATTTTATCTTAATTCTCCATATGAAGAGAAAGATAATTATACAAGCCGAGACACCAATCGGAACCCCGAAGCAAAAAAAATAATGCGTCCCAGAAAAATTCGATATAAATTGTTTCAGGTCATGGTAGCCGACCGAACCATCACCACCCAATCAAAAGAACATGCAAGCGGTAAACGGTAGCTTCTACGCTAACGTGCCCTATGAGAAAAAAGAAACGGCAAAGTAAAAGTAGGGCCAATGGGGCCCTGCGGCTAAGCGACGGTAGGCGCCAGACCCTACTGAACGAGAGTTATTCACAGATTCGTGGTTCGCACCCGATGAGGATACACGACCTTCAGACACTGGTAACGAAACATGGGCCGGGGTAACCCTTCCACCCAGAGGCGCCTCGGGACAGTGAATCTCTTAAAGTAATAAATTAAAATAATACTGCAAATATTTATTTAATTTCCAAATTTTAAAACTTCTAGTGCTCTACTGTCTAGACTACGTCTGACGACAACTCATTGAACAGCGGGACTATTACCTTCCGCGCAATGAGGCGCACAGTTGAGCATGGTTTCTTCAGTTCTACGCAGGACTTTCACTTGTGTTGTTGCTGGGGTAGCCCCCGAAGCAGGAGCAACCGTCGCCTGCCCTCCTAAAGAAGTAACCACCATAACATCAGCGTGTAAAATTTCTTCTCTAGCCTCGTCTAGAACCAAAAGGCTAGTTTCTCCCGGCTGCAGCCCAAGCACAAAAAGTAAGCGAGGGGAATCGATTACCACATCAGCAATCTCAGGATTTGCAACCAAAACTACGTCTGCGTCCCCGTCTAACCGCATAATTTTTGCCTTGTTCACAACCACTTCCACGGTGTCAAGCGCCAGATTAGCGTCCTCTTCACCAGCTGTAAGTCCTCTTAAACTCCAAAAACTTGAAACAGCAGCGATTACTATCGCCATCAGATATACCTTCATGCCTCCCTCCCAGTCAGGCATTCACCAGTTAGTCAACTCAAGTATCCACTCTGGGGCACGCGTCGCCACGCTTGTGTTAGCCCGCACACCTCATTATAAAATCCCTCAGACTGACCACCTAGACATCCTAACACGATCTACCTGCAGAAACCATTGGCCAGTTGCAAAATATTAAAGTTATCGTCACCTGAAAGGTATCTTTAACAGACAAAATGGTTGATTTGATGGATATCGCTGTTTTTGCCTGTATAATCCTGACTTAATCGTTCCACAGAGACGTTATAATGTATTGAGCCAATAGGTATGAAAATCGTAGTAGTTGGATTGGTTTTATTATCACTTTCTGCGGCTGGAGGAACTATGTTCCTGGTCAAGAAGTTTCTGGATTCAGAGTCCCAGAACCAAACAATGAGCGCTTCTAACCAGGAAACTTCTGAGCCTGAAGAAATACCTTCGGTGTTTGTTTTAACAACGGATACGGATTTAGCTGCCGGGACCACCGTTAAAAAAAGACACTTAAAATGGCTCACATGGCCCGAAGACATGGTCAGTGAGCACTTCATTACTAGTACTAACGAAGACGGCGCGATATTAGAAGAGTACATCGAATCGGTAGTTCGAAGTGGAATATCGGCTGGAACACCGATTAGCCCAAACATGGTTTTCCACCGATCAAATGCAGGCTTTATGGCCGGGCTGCTTTCACCAGGGATGCGAGCAGTGTCCATCGAGATCAAACCTGAACAAGCCGCGGCTGGCTTTATTCTACCGGGGGATCACGTAGATATTGTTCTCACGCAAGATGTCCGAGGCAGTTCTTCGAGAGAAGGCTCTGGCACAAACAATAACATAAAGCGGTATGCGGCAGAAACGATACTGAGTGATGTCCGGGTTCTGGCCATCGACCAAGAATTTGACGACTCTGGAGAAGAAGCGGTTGTAGCCAAAACTGTTACGCTGGAGTTGACGCCGAAGGGAGTTGAAATTTTTTCCCTGGCCAAAGAAATGGGAGAGATACACATTTCTCTCCGAAGTTTAGCTGTCGAACCGCCGGTAAATGAAGGAGGCTACACGACCGACTATGAGATTAGTCGATCGCTGTCGACATCCCTGGTACAAGAGCCTCCAGAGACTTTGCCTTCAAATGAGCTACTGGAAGTTTACCCCAGCTCAAACGAGGCCACAGTGACTACGACTGGCATTAAGATCTATCGGGGTGTTAAGGAAAGTATACGTGAACTACCAAACTAAAAGATACAGTACGAGTTCTACATTTCAGCAATGGGCGTATAGGTGTGTCGTCTATGCAGCAATCATCTTTGCTATAGGCACCACGTCACCCCTAAACGCGCAGGAAGAAAGCCTCCAAAACTTACCTAACCTAAATACTCCATTTACTATCGAACTTCCTTTGAACAAGGTCCACCCCATCGCCTTGCCACGCACCGCCCGTGATGTAATCATCGCTAACCCAGAAATTGCCGACGTCATTGTGAAGACACAAACCACAGCGTACATTATTGGAAGAGCTACTGGAGACACAGATATACTCTTCATTGATGACACTGGGGACGTAATTAACCACATTATAGTGCGGGTAGATCTCGATGTAGCAGCCGCTGCCGCAGCTATACGGGACGTCATCCCCTCTGCTAACGTTACACTTAAATCAATAAATAACAGCATAGTAATCACGGGCGTGGTCCAGACTGCCAAAGAATCAAGTGATATTAATTCAGTGGCAAGCCGCTTCATCGAGGAGGGCTTCACCGTCGTAAATTTGATTGAGATACTCGGAGACCAACAGGTCCTTCTCCAGGTACGAATAGCTGAAATGCAACGAAACGTCCTAAAAAACCTTGGATTGAACACTAGTTGGACGCGAACAATCAACGATGGTGATTTTTTATTCGACATAACTACTGCTGGACTTGACACACTAAATTTTGAGGGTGTGGGAACAATAGGGATTAACGACAACAACATTCCCAGCGTGACCTATAGTGCGCTAGAACGGCAAGGACTGGTCAAAACCCTGGCCGAACCTGTCCTGACCGCTGTTTCTGGCCAAACAGCAAATTTTCTGGCGGGCGGTGAATTTCCCTCTGTTGGAGGTATAGATAGCACGGGCAACACAATCATTGAGTTCCGTGAATTCGGCGTTCGACTGGAATTCACGCCTGTGGTCATGAGCAATGACCATATCAATCTACGGGTTGCAGCCGAGGTAAGCCGGCTATCGGAAGAAAACAAGCTTACCGTGCCAATCCAACAAGGCGCTTCCTCTATCGATATCATTGGTTTATCCGCCCGGAACGTTGAAAGCACAGTGACCTTGCCGAGTGGAGGCAGCTTGATGATTGCAGGTTTACTTCAAAATGATGAATTCACTTCCATTGATGGCGTCCCTTGGTTGCAAGATATACCTATATTAGGGGCTCTGTTTCGAAGCCCTGCCTTTCAACGCAACCAATCGGAATTAATAATACTGGTTGAGGCGCTACTTGTCCGTCCGACAGATAACCAACAACCACTAGCGCTCCCAACGGACGGCTTTGTTACTCCCAGTGACTTTGACCTGATGGTGCTTGGACGTTTGTACAAACAATATGGTGGTGATAAAAGCCGTTACAAATGTGAGAATGCAAACAACAGTAACTCTGTTGTGGGAATCTTGAGAGATATTCGCTGCGAAATTCCACTTATTGGGGGCCCAATCGGGTATTTCATGCGCTGATGAGAAAAATAGAGTTCGATGACTTTGAGTTACATCATGGTGTAAAATGCAGATAGGTCGCATCCTTTTGAAATATAATGCTGGAACTATAACCGTAGCAGGAATCGTTTTAGGTTGCCTTCTGTCATGCTCTCCCCCACCCACCGGCACTAATGACCCTCATACCGCTTTTCCAATTGAGGTCGAATACAAGACGTTCACTACCCAGTTAAGTTTTTCCAAAATAGACGACCTTATCGTCATCGAGAACCCAAACCAGTTTGTTGGTTTTATCCATACTTTTCATCGTGCCGCAACCAGTCCAATCACAGTGAGTGCCCACCGAACCAATATTTCCGATAGTAATAACGAACGGATATCCGCAGTGCTCACCTACCTCAAAAATTTCGGTGTTCAGCATTCGCAGGTAGAGGTAGATATTTCAGATACTTTACCAAGGGCGGACGACGCCGATGTGTTACTGAGTTTTCATGGGGCAGCTGTTAAGGTACCGGATTGCGGGGACTGGTCCGGTGAGGCGGGTTATAATCCGACAAACTTGCCCACCAAAAATCATGGATGCGCGTACCAAAGAAATATCGGACTAATGGTGTCAAACCCTGCCGATTTAGAAAGTTCCGATCGTGGAAGCATGGCTGATTCCCAAATGTTACAGCGGATCATAGATCTGTACCGAGCGGGTGAAGAAACTTCGATCCCGGGCGTTCAACATCCTCCCGCTTTAGGAACGCAATAAACCGTAAGGAGCGCCATTATTCTTAAGCTAAATATTCACTCCTTTTTTATATCGGAGCAGAAGAAAAGTCTTCTGGAAGCGCTTGCTATGCACCAAAAACTGCGCCGGTGTAATGTGTCTGTACTGGCTGGCGATATTCAAGAAGCCGCCAACCATCTGGGACAAGGTGAATCCCCGAATCTAGTAATTGTGGAATCGGATCAAACCGGTGAAACACTATTAAAGCAGCTGGAAAATCTCGCCCAACATTGCAGTGCAGAAACTAGTGTTATGCTGTTAGGAGCTACGAACGACATACACCTTTACAAGCAGCTGACCGCTATGGGGGTAACAGATTATTTCTCGGAAGGCAGTAACGAACAGGAAATACTTGTTTCCATCGAACGGAACTTTTCTGATGTTGACCCGGCCGAACAAGCCCATGTTATCGCGTTTATCGGAGTAGCGGGTGGTGTCGGCAGCAGCTCGCTCGCCGCGAATACCGCCTACACATTGGGAACCCAATATAAAGAAAAAGTGACACTCGTTGATTTAGATTTAGCTTTTGGAACATCATCGCTGGAATTTAATATCGATCCCAGTCAAACAGTCTCCGATGCGCTGGATACCCCAGAACGTTTGGATAATACTCTGCTAGAACGGTTTTTGATGCCGTATGACGAACAAGTATCGGTCTTGACCTCTCCGGCTACTCTTACCGAACGACAAAGCGTTCGAACTGAGTCTGTTGAAATCCTTTTAAAACTGGTTCGCAATCTTTCAAATTTTGTAGTTCTTGATCTTCCCAATCTCTGGCAACCGTGGGTTCAAGAGTTACTACTGCAAGCAAACGAAACAATCGTTGTAGCCTACCCCGACCTAGCCGGCACACGAAACACCAAAAATATCATGGAATTTCTTAAGGAAGGTCGTGGAGTTGATATGCCGACCCGACTTTTGTTGAACAAAGTTGGTGCTACAAAAAAGACAGAACTTAGGATGAAGGACTTTGAAACAGCGGCCCAAAGCAAGCCTTTCCTGTCAATTCAGCATGAGCCAGCTCTTTTTGGGACAGCAATGAATAACGGTGAATTGGCGGTAGCCGCCAACAAAAACAGCAAACTTGCCCAAAAAATTTCTCTTTTGACTGCAGAAATTAGTGGTCGAACGGATCGCAAGGTCGTTCACAAAAGAAACCTTTTGTTGTCTCTTATCGGTAAAAAATAGACTACGGGCCATAAAACTATGTTCGGAAAACGAGAGACGTCTGGTCAGGATCAGCAGGTATCACTTAGAAGGACTGAGTCACCCAATACAGAGGGAACTTCTGATCTTAAACCCCAACAACCCCCAGCCCCCGTTGAGGTAAAATCGGAGGAGAAAATAAAGAGCCGGGACCCAGCCCAAAAAACTCGCCTTCGGGAACGTCTTCAAGACATCAAAATTAATATTTTCAATGATTTAATAGAAACAGTTGACTTGGCCGGTCTGAGCAAACTATCCGAAGACGCAGTTCGCGAAGAAATATCCGATATAGTAAGTGAGATCGTCAGCATGAGGGACCTAGTTCTTGGTAGTCAAGAACAGCAGCAGGTTATAAATGATATTTGCAACGACGTTCTTGGGCTTGGGCCCTTGGAACCCTTATTAGAACGCGATGACATAGCGGACATTATGGTGAACGGACCGAATAAGGTTTATATAGAATCCAAGGGAAAAATCACACTTACGGACATTAAATTTCGTGATGATGCTCAACTGATGAATATATGCCAACGTATTGTTACAGCAGTAGGAAGAAGGGTTGATGAAAGTAGCCCTATTTGTGATGCACGCTTAACCGATGGTTCCCGTGTAAACGTCATAGCTCCTCCACTGGCCATTGATGGCGCCGCACTGACAATTCGTAAGTTTAGTCAAGATAAATTGTCGTTAGATGATTTAGTAAAATTTGGGAGTATATCCCGAGAGGGTGCCGATGTTCTTTCCGTCGCATCTCAAAGCCGTTGCAACATCCTAATATCGGGAGGTACAGGTTCCGGAAAGACCACTCTCCTGAACTGCCTAACTGATTTTATCGATACTGACGAGCGCGTAATTACTTGCGAAGACGCCGCCGAACTTCAACTAAAGAATCCTCACGTGGTGCGTCTTGAAACACGTCCACCAAATCTCGAAGGAGCCGGTCAGATTACAATGACCGACCTTGTCAAAAACTGTCTTAGAATGCGTCCAGAACGAATTATAGTGGGCGAAGTTCGTGGCGCAGAAGCATTTGATTTACTGCAAGCAATGAATACTGGCCATGACGGTTCAATGGGAACAGTCCACGCCAATAATCCTAGGGAAGCCCTATCGCGTGTCGAGAATATGATAGCGATGGGTGGTTATAATCTTCCAGCCAGAGCAATGCGTGAACAAATAGCTTCATCAATCAACATCATTGTGCAGGCATCCCGCCTTAGAGATGGATCAAGAAAAATCACACACATCACTGAAATTGTCGGCATGGAAGGGGAGACCGTTACGCTTCAGGATCTCTTCCTTTATGAATTCCAAGGTGAAACAACTGACGGTAAAATCGATGGCGAATTCGAGGCAACAGGGCTTAGACCGAAATTTTGGGATAAGGCACGTTATTATAACCTAGAAGAAAAATTGGCTAACGCTCTGGGGCTCACAAATGTTTAACACCAGCGCCACTGATGAACTAACGCTAGTCGTAGTCTTTGCTGGTCTTTCAATTTGTCTATTGCTTTTAACTGGAGCCATAGTAGTAGCAGTCTCGACGGGTCCAAAAATACAAATAAACCGTCGTCTTCGCCGTTTGGGTCTAAGCACTTCCCAAAAAGATACAAGCAGCAGTAGGGCCATGAACCCGCGGCAGAGGAGAATACAGCAGAAACTGCAAGACCTGGAAAGTCGACAAAAGAAAAAAGGTGCCAAGAACGACCTACAGGCCAGAATACGAAGGGCTGGATTAGACCTCGGTTTAAAAGCCTATGTTGTTGTGTCATTTATAACGAGTTTAATCCCAATGGTAATCGCCTACCCCTTCGGAATGCCCTGGTACGTTATTGTCGCATCAGGCCTGTTCGTTGGTTATTTCTTCCCAAAATTATTTTTGGGGTACTTGTTTAGCCGAAGACAAAAGCGGTTTACTTCCCATTTCCCCGACGCCCTGGATATTATCATTCGAGGCGTAAAATCTGGTCTTCCTATTGGGGAATGCCTGAATATCGTGAGCAGAGAGATTCCTGACCCTGTTGGGGACGAATTCAAACGACTTGTGGAAGGGCAAAGGATAGGGCTTACCATCCCAGAACTTCTGCAACGTGGATTAGAGCGAATGCCGACAAAGGAATACAAATTCTTTAGCGTAGTGATACAAATACAGCAAGAAACAGGGGGGAATTTAGCTGAGACACTGGAAAACCTATCAACTGTTCTGCGGGATCGAAAAGCCATGCAGGATAAAGCCGTAGCACTATCCAGCGAGGCAACTTCCTCTGCCGCTATTATTGGTTCACTACCGATACTTGTCGCAGCAGCAATGGCACTAACAAATTGGGACTACATAGAAATATTATTTACCTCTAACACCGGACACATGTTGATAGGAGGTGGGCTCGGGTGGATGGCCTTGGGGTGCCTTGTTATGCGCAATATGATCAAGATTAAAATGTAAACCGCGATGAATTTATTGGCTCAAGAAACTATCATCCTAGGCTTAACCTTTCTCGGGACAATGTCCGTTCTATTAGCCATAGGACTTCCTCTGTTTCAAACCGACAAGCGCAACGAACGACTGAAAGTACTTTCCAAACATAAAGCTGAATTAAGCGACCAAATGCGCTTAGATTTGGCGGAACGTCGCGCAAAAAAAAGGACAGAAACAAAAATCGGGTTGATGAAGAAAATCCTCCAGGGATTTAAACTTGAGACCTTAACAGCTAACAAAGAGACCAGAGACCGCCTGATGTCTGCCGGACTACGCAGCAGATCAGCAGTAATTACATTCGTCTTTGCACGTTTTGCTTTCGCTGGTGGAATGGCTGCTTGCGCAATTCTAATGATACCCTTTATCGACATTGACCTATCTATAGCTCTCCAAGCTCTAATTATATTTGTTGCAGGCATTTCCGGGTATTACCTTCCAAAGGTCTGGGTCATAAATCTGGCTACAAAGCGTCGCGAAGATCTTTCTCTCTATTATCCGGAAGCTCTCGACTTACTTGGGATTTGCGTGAACAGTGGACAATCTATAGAGGCCGCATTTAACCGAGTTTCTGACGATATATTTGATGACTCACCGATAATGTCGGAAGAGATGGGATTAACCGCGGCTGAACTTGCTTTTCTAGGGGACAGGACAGCAGCTTATAGGAATTTTTCCGATCGCACCGGCTTACCACCCATTAAATCACTTTCCACAACCCTTACCCAATCAGAGAAATACGGCACACCCCTAAGTCAAGCTCTCAACATATTATCGGAAGAAAACAGAAGAGAACGAATGACTGCTTTGGAGAAAAAGGCGGCCTCCCTCCCGGCAAAGCTCACAGTTCCTATGATTCTGTTTTTTTTGCCGGTACTCTTCGTGGTCATTCTTTCCCCTGCCGTCATGTCTATGTAGATTTTTACTCCTGAATCATTCGGAAGGCTGCAAGATTCCTTGCGACCATTTCCGGTGGCAAATCCTCTCTTGCCAACTCGCTTGCTGTCTCAAAATCTCCTTTCAAACCATAGAAAAGTGCCAGATTCTGCCGCAGCTGAGGATTGGAGTATTCACTATTCACAAGAGCATTGAGAAGCAAAATGGCTTCATCAAGCTTACCCGATTGGGCCAAAGAAATACTGAGGTTATTGAGAACGGAAATGTTCTGTGGGGATATTTCTAAGGCTCTGTTATAGAGCTGTTGTGCCGACAAAAAACGCCCCATGTGGTCATGGACAAGACCCTTCAAGGCATATAACTCCCAATTTTCCGCGGCAACTTTTTCTATTTCTACTAAATTTTTTTCGGCATCGACTACTAGACCGCTGGCTATTTGGGCCTTTACGAGTTCCAAATGCACCAATGTATTATCCTCTAGCAAAGAGGACGCCTTCAAAAATAGTACGGCCTTTTTCGAAGATCCAATATAACGCAAGTTTCTGGCAACACCCAGTGCAGCATGAATATCAAGAGGATTCAACTCGTTGAGGCGTCGGTAATGTGCTGCAGCATTCTCATAACGATGTTGTCGTTCCGCGCCCAACGCCGCCTCTTCCAACGCACCAATGATTGCCTTCCTTTCGGACTCTGACATGGCACTGTTTCCAGATGTTGTTCCCGCACTCTCCTGATCTCCAATGCCTAATGAACCTTCCGAAATTGGCGGGACTGGCTCCGCAACCGATGGTGAATCGGAATTGTGAAAGATCTCTTCTATGATATCCAATGAAAAACCACCTTCCAAAGTTTGGCAACTGGAACAAAGAAGAGCTGTTCCCAAACCCATTGCGGCGATAAGGGATTTTGATTGAAAACTGCGTGTCTCTGGCATATTTAACTATCTCAAAAGTATGATTTCAGAAACTCCGACGTCTGGATACAAAGCAACGGCTTGAGCACCAGTATCTCAAAATTCGGAATACAGATAAATGAATTATTTTGAGCAGTGTTAATTCCATTGGAACGCCCTTGGGACACCAATAT
The DNA here is from genome assembly GCA_964515905.1 of uncultured Rhodospirillaceae bacterium. Lineage (GTDB taxonomy): Bacteria > Pseudomonadota > Alphaproteobacteria > UBA7887 > UBA7887. The sequence continues at coordinate 11,099 of CAZEWK010000019.1, forward strand.
TATCTCTGTTGAATATAAAAAATACAAAGTCGCCTGGTGAGATAATATTCAAACTATAGGAAAACAATATGTTCTTTATGTTCTTTCGACGTTGCTAGGTTAACTCGAGCATTGCGACTACGCGAGTAGCAGGATAAAATCCCCTGGAATTAACCTATTCGATATATTGATGAATGACTATTGTAGCTAAACTTCCCCAACTTTTTGACGCAACCTTTGTCTCTTACGTTGCTCGAACCGTTAGCGCCCTCTTGATGATAAACTTTGGTTTTGGCGCATATCCAACCTTAACAATGGCTCAAGATAATATCGTTGAAGTTACAATTGACACAGCGCAATTGCTAGAACTACAAGTTGATTCAGCTACAGTTCTGATAGGCAACCCAGGAATAGCAGACGTTAGTGTTAATACACCCAAAACCATATTTGTAATCGGACTGACCATTGGTGAAACAAACCTTGTGGTTCTCGATAGAATGGGAAAGGTAATCCTGGAATCGAACATCGTGGTCCTACCCAAAGCAGACCGACACGTCACCATTCACCGTGGAAGTGGGTCTATTCAGAACTTAAGTTGTTATCCACACTGTTCAGCAACTGCCAGCAGCGGGTCAACTCCCTCTTCACCCAGCACTTCAGCCGCGGTCTCAAGTTCACCGTAAAGTCAATGGGCTTGGATTCATAGGTATGAAATTGAGCAACTCTTCTTATTGATAGCCACGTTGTGCATTGATGATGTATGAAATAATGAAACGACGAACTTCTCCACCACTTGCCATTGTTTATAAATTTTTCCCCCAGCATTGGCGAACCACTAACGCCTGGTGTCTACTCCGAAGTGTCCAATATTATTTAGTGGGTGTCGTGAACAAAAAATTTATCAAAGAATTCGTCGAGACAAAAAGTGGTGTGATAGCCCTAATATTCGCCCTAGCCGCCATACCTCTTTTTTTAGCAGCCGGGGCGGCCATTGATTTTGGCCGTGTCTATCTAATCAAATCGGAGTTGGGTGAAGCACTTGATAAAGCTGCGTTAGCAGTGGCCACCTCCAAAACTGCATCCGAAGACGAGCTCGATGAAATATTTCAAAATTATTTCCAAGCAAACTTTCCGGAAGATCTCGGTGAAGTGGTTGGTCTCAGTAGGGAACAGACGGACAGCACCGTTATTCTATCAGCGACCGCTTTGGTAGAGACTGCCTTTCTTAAAATTGCTACCATCGATACGATTGAAGTGTTTGGAACTACAACCGTCAACATACAAACAACGGGACTGGAAGTTGCCCTCGTTTTGGATAATACCGGTTCTATGCAGTTTGGGGGTCCCCCCGCCCGTATCGATTCCCTGAAAATTGCTGCCGAGGACTTGATCGATATTCTCTTTGGAACCCAGGACAACCCTGATAATCTAGCAGTAGCGCTGGTACCCTTTGTTGCAACAGTAAACATCGGAAATGACGACTTTAGACGACAGCTAATCCGATTTCCAGAACCGCAGGACAACCTCTACCCTCCAACAGGCGACTCCGAATGGAAAGGCTGTGTAGAAGCGAGAGAATCACCAAACGATGTTGACGATATATTTGTTGAAGGAGACGATATCCGGGGCGAATGGACCCCTTATTACTGGGAGAATGAGCCTTCGTTTCGTATCTCCAACTTTAATGTAAACAATACCGTCTGTATAAATACCTGGTGGAACGAAAGCGTAGGTCCCGTTCTTCCGAGAGAAGATCGACCCGGGCCGACTGGACGGCCCGAAGATGACTTCTTCGACTTTTCTACTCATCCAAATGGACCTGGGTCTTTCAATACAGACACTGTGCCAAAAGCTACCCGAGGGCCCAACAAGGCCTGTCCCGATCCAATAATACCTTTAACTAATAACAAAGCGACTTTGCTGACTGCTATCAGTGAAATGGAGCCCTGGGAAGGGAATGGCACAATGGCACACCTTGGAGCCGCCTGGGGCTGGAGGGTATTGTCTCCAGAAGCCCCATTTCAAGAAGGTCTTCCCTATGGTCGTTCAGACAACAATAAGGCCATCATCATCCTAACTGACGGGCAAAATTTAATAACACCTTCAACCAATTTTTTATCGGCCTGCTCACAAGGACAAGGGAGCTTTACCGCTGTAAATGCCCGATATGACAGTCACTATACGGCCTACGGATATACTTCTCAGAACCGATTAGGTTTTGACCACTCTGAAGCAGCTATTAATGCGGAACTGGATCAACGCCTTGCAGACGTTTGTACAAATATAAAAGCTAGAGGGATTACTATATATACCATAACCTTTGACTTAGATGACGAATCAACGAAAACGTTATTTGAGGAATGCGCCACCGATGCAACAAAATATTTTAATTCACCTGATGGAGAAACGCTCCAGGCATCCTTTCAGGCAATTGGTGCAGAGCTCAGTAATCTCAGGATTTCAAATTGAGTTTTTCTTATCTTCAAAGGCCCCAACATCTTTATAGGCATTTGAAACATTTGTATTTGGGTATCAAAAACCAAATAAGTGGTGTGATATCTGTCGAATTAGCTTTGATAATGTTCCCTTTCCTATTCATTTTATTTGCAATATTGGAAACCGGTTTCATCATTTTGGGCCAGATGATGGTGGAGAATGCTACAGCAACAGCGAGTCGTTCAGTGAGAACGGGCATCGTCCAAGAATCCACCGACCCGCTAAGTCAGTTTACAGAAACACTTTGCGACAATGTTTTTAATTTGGTCCAGTGTGATGAACTGATCATTGATGTACGCAGTTTCACGACCTTTCCCGATGTTGGTTCCCTCCCGCCCGTTCCGGAAGACAACACCGACATTAACTTTGATACCGGCAATCCCGGGCAAGTGGTCTTGGTCCGGGTAGGATACGACTGGGACTACGTTACACCCTTCCTTCAAGAATTGACCGATCCGGGTACAGGAACATATGTTGCGAGCGCCGTGTTCTTGGTTGAGCCTTTCCAGGGAGCAATTGAGTGAAAAACTGTACCAAACGGTTTTGGCATTGCAAACGCGGCATAGCTATAAATGAATTTGCACTGATTTTACCACTAATGCTCATACTTTGGGCTGGCCTGGTCGAATTTGGTAATCTACATTCTGTCAGCCGAAAGGTGGCTCTAAGCGCGCAATCAACTGCGGACCTCATTGCGCAACAGCGCACCGTTACAATCGCCGAGCTTAATGACATTGTTGCCGCCGGTCATGCCATCCTATTCCCGTACCCGGTTGACACAATGGGTTTCACTTTCCAAAGCATTCCTTCCAACGCTGATGCGAGTATTGATACAACGAATGAATGGATCTTCAATCAAGGCACTGCCGAAGTAGGTGTAGGAGAGATTCCCCCAGAAGCAGAGACTCTCCTCAGGGGGAATGACAGCACAATCTACGTAAGAGCTTCCTACACACACTCGTTAACTTTAGCATCATTAATACCGGGTATAGAGGATACTGTACAACTAACCGAATCAGCTTTTGCAAAGCCGAGAAAAGTCCTCAAAATTTTCTTGGAATGAACCCTAAAGAAGTAATGTTTGCGTGGAAACACACTCCACGCAAACACCAAACAAAACAAGAAAAGTTCAAACTACTGTTAGATGGACTGCGCAACTAGCGCACTCACCAAGTTTAAGTTGCCTCACCCAGTCTATCCCTGATAGTGCCAAACAGTGCTACTATGTCGTCACCGACTAAAAGCGCGATAGCACCAACGGCGACCGAGATACCAGCCGCTATTAGACCGTACTCTATGGCCGTTGCACCACGCCTATTCACAGAAAATGAAATCATCAACTTAAACAGTGAATTTCCAACCCAATTCCAAACCTTAAGTACCATACCGATAGGCTCCTCTTCCCGATTTGGGCATGTTTATTGCACAAATGAATTATTCTTATAGCAAGATATCATTAGAAGTGCGAGTTTTAAAAAACGTCCCTAACGCCCCCAAATATTGCATAATTTTAGCGTTTTTTCTTTATACTCCCACTTTTCCGGTTTACCGCAAAACTATGAAATAACAACACAAAACACAATGAAAGCTGTCTCATAGAGTTATTTGTCTGTCACCCAATCTAGATGTTTTTTAAAATACTAGATTTTTTTATTACTACGAACCTTACGAAACAATTCATTCAGCGTCATTGGAACTTCCACAGAACCGCGGAGGAACGAATCTATTTCTAAGGTCGTCAAGGTCCAGCTATCCTCATTAAGCTCACTAATTACACTATCTCTAAAACCTCGATACGATAACAGTGCTTTTTGACGATCTCCAAAATAATGCGCCAGTATCGCAAAAGCGAGGCGCGCGGGTCCACCACCGGCATAGCCCCATTCGAACTCAGACAAGGGAACCGACCTTACCTCCAACTGTGGATCCAGAGATGCTCCATCCACCTTCACAATATTTCCCTTTGGATTTCGATTTCCTTGGTAAACATGATCGACCATTTCACTGCGCTCCAGAATCATCGCTGCACTATCAATGGTAAGCCCACTAGCAATTGTTTCCAGCCTATGATTTTTTCATTTAGGCGTCGATGAGTTAGGTACTAGAATTATAAAGGGACTAGTTGTGGATAGGCTAATATCGCCCCAGTAGATATCGCTACACCATACGGGATCCCCTCCTCCCTATGTAAATTTTGAATCCAACTAACACGTGCCCAAACACCTGCCAGTCTCATTTTTCGAAAAACAAAAAGTAAAATTGCCAGCACACCCCCAACTAATGCAACAAGAAATAAAAATGTGGGCAGTTCAGAAAAACCAAACCAAATCGAAGAAGCTGCTATCATCTTTACGTCCCCACCGCCCATCCAGCCAGCAGCGTAAATAACAAATCCAACGATCAGTACTGTAATTCCAGTTCCGATGTGCAAAATAATTTGGGTTGCTGGAAACTGCAGCCACAATGAAGCTGGAATAAACAGACAGGTTGCTAATACCGACACCCAATTTGGAATCTCGAAACTCTTAACATCACAAATGGAACCGATGAGCAAAATAAATAGAAAAATGCAAACGATTATGTCAGCCATGCTGACTCATTGAGGACGCCCGATTATATACAGACAATCACATACCAGACATTTCATGAATTTTTGCACGATCATGTATAACTAATGTTCTGTTTTGCCGCTCTAATACCTTCTCACGTGCCAATTTTCCTATAGCATGTGCCACCTCCGACACTTCAACACCTGCCCATGCAGCTATCTCGTCATGCTTTGGGAGCGGTTCGATAACCCAATCACCACCACCGCGTGGATCCGGAACAGCAAGTCGAAGAAGTTCGAGGTAAACACGTTGTCGCGGAGCGGTCAGTGACAACGTAGCAACCCGCTCATTCATTGAGGAGATCACATAAGCCAGATCGGTTAATAGTCGCAATGATATTGCCGGAAATCTAAGCAACATATCCATGAAGTACTCCCGAGACATAGCTGCTATCATTGTATTTTCAAGTGCTATCACCCGTGCAGTACGTTCCGGAGATCCGATAGCTGCAAGCTCACCGAAATGGCCACCAGCTTTCATCACCGCCAGGGTTACCTCCCTATCTTCTCCAATGAAATTCATCACCCGTACCGACCCATCAGTTATATAATATACATCCCTTGAATCGCTACTTCTGTCTAAGACTACTTCTTCCGCTTTATACTCTCGCCAACGACAGTTTTTGCTTAGTTCCTCTACTGATTCAGGAGAAACCTCGTTAAATAGTTTTATCCTGGCCAGTCCGTTTCTAGTGATATTCATATTGGTTTGTTATCTTTACAGTTTCCAACAAAAAAGTGTTACTTCCCTAAGCCTAAGGATCCTTCTCCCCAAAGAACAAACACCAATGTTTTCATAAGAACAAGGGGTAATGAGCGTATTGAGTAAGATCCTTGCCTCTGTTTGCTAATATCCTTTCATATAACTATTAGGCCCTAAAACATACAATATCTTGCTAATACAGAGGGATCCACCCAGAGAAAGGACCATTTTCTAGTATCTCTTGTACAAAAACCAATTTTACCCATAAAAATCGGTTGGCATCATCGCGACATCAATACTTCAAGGGTCCGATCCAAAAACCATCCTACCTCCTCCGAATCCTCGACACGATACATTGCCGCCGATTCTTTATCACCAGAGCTAACTACTATCGAAATACCGTGCCCGTTTATGGAACAAAAAGCGTCTTCATCCGTAACGTCATCGCCAACATATATTGGCATTATCGAGCCCTCTTTTTCCTCAAATATATTAACTAACCAAGTAACCGCTTGTCCTTTATTCCAATCAACATTAGGTGTTATTTCGATCACTTTCTTCCCAATTCTGGCACTAAATTTCGTATAAGACGCGACCAGACTCATAATGGAACTCTCAAGCAAGTTTACCTCAATGTTGGGCACTTCCCTATAGTGAATCGCTATCGCCCACTTTTTACGTTTTATAATAATTCCGGATACAGCACCAACCAGTTCATTAATATCCGTTGATAACTTTTTTAACTCGCTGGTACCCACACTGTGCACAAATTCGGGAAGCAACGAGAGATATGGCGCCCCAACATCAAACCCATGACATCCCACATAGATTAAATCCTCTAAATCTATTTTTTCTTGGACATCATCACGGTCACGACCAGTGACGATTGCCACTTCAGTAATTGCGGACAAACGTTGAAGTCTAGATCGCATGGATTCAGACAAGTTCGCGAGTTCGGGTCGATCATGTACCGGGGTCAGGGTGCCATCAAAATCGAGAAATAAGGCCAAAGTCTTTCCAAACATCAGATCTTGTACTTCTGACCAATTAGTCCTTAAAAGAGGAGGCGTAGGCATTTTTGTCCCATATCTAAAATTACTGATCATTACCAGGTGGCATCTTTATGCCTCCTACGGTTACCATGACCGTAGAATTTTGGTTGGCTTACTTTTATTTCATTACGGATTACCCAAATCTTTATACTGTTAGCTTTAAATAGTTTTTAGCTGGCAACCTTTTGCTCATTCTCCACCATACCTATGGCCCCTGACTCAGTAATACCGACGCTTTCTGCAGCATCTAAAATCTCCCGCCACGTCTGCTCATCAATCGGTATGCCATGTTCTCCCCTATCAATCAGGGACTGACGTTCCGGATCCCCTGGAACCAATACCTTTTTGACCCCTTGGGCTGGTCTAGTCGACTTCACATAGTCTATAATCCCGGACAGTTCTGATTTAAAATAATCGACACTTCCAACTGCAGATGGATCGACGATAATACTTAACATGTTGTTATGTATGGTGCCGGTTTTTTGATTCTCCGGCACACAAGTACCGCCATTCACTAGTGCTCCAGCTAATATCTCCGCAATAAGTGCCAATCCGGATCCTTTATGATCTCCCACGGGCAACAATGCCCCAATTTGTGGTCGAAACATTACGCCAGGGTCATTCGTTCTTGCCCCGTTGGGATTAATCAAGCAATCGTCCGGCATTTCTTCACCCTTGTTGTAGGCAACCCGCACCTTTCCCATGGCGACCTTGCTAGTGGCCATATCCAAAATGATTGGCTCACCGCCAGGGGGGGCGGGAATAGCGGTACAATATGGATTGGTTGCGTACCTTCCCTCCGCACCTCCATATGGGGCAACGAGCGGTTGGTGACCAATGACATTGACGTAATGTATGGAGACCAGTCCTGCATCCGCACACATCTCGCCCCAGGCACCAATACGGCCAAGATGATGACAATTTCGTAAGCCAGCAATACACACACCAACCTCCTCCGTCCGTGATATCGCTAGGTCCATTGCTTCCTTACCAATGACTTGTCCGTAGCCCATATTGCCCGTCATTTGAAGAATAGGCCCACCGTCTTTTTCAACGGATACGTGCTGGTTTGGGTTGAGAACTTTATTTCGACAATTTTGTATATACCGCGGGACAAGTCCGACCCCATGGCTATCATGACCTTTGAGATTTGCTTCAACTAGATTGGATGAAACGGTTTCTGCTTCTTCAATATCAGAACCAGAACGTTCGAACATTCCTTGGATCAGAACGTTAAGTTTCTCTGCGCTAACAACAATCATACGATCACTCCCAACAGGTATACAAGCGTATAGACAGAGATATTGGCAGCATTCTCAACAACGTTTTAAGTTAAACTGAGGAGCGCTCCACCTATTGGATACGCAGATACGCACACTCAATCAATAATACACGGATTGTTTGAGTTCTACCGCACAAAGCTAAGATGTTTATTTATACAACCGCACCAGTTGGCACATTCTCTATCTTATGTTCAAAATACTTATTACTTAAGGTACGTTGATTTTCATATATGGATCCCTGATGAGGGGCCTTAGGAAAGGGCATTCGAATAGGCACCTGTTCAACACGCGGCGTTACCGTTGGTGAACCAAGTACAATCCGGCTGTTGAATTCATCAAAATCACTTAATGGTTCTACCCCTGCCATTGGCCAGGCATCGGCTGAAGTATATTCATAAAGTAAAAGACGACGTTGTTTCCGCGATTTGTTTGGCTCAGACCCATGTACCAGGCGGGCATGATGAATCGACATAGACCCGGCTTTTCCCATTAAAGGAATCGCCTTACTGAAATCTATTTCGTTGACAGTGGGATCAATGGCACCACAAAAAGAACCCCTCGAGTGATGATTAAAAAGTTCTCCTCTATGACTCCCTGGAAGAACCATAAGGGGTCCATTTTCCAGCGTCATATCATCAAGAAATAAACCTGCTGCAAGGACATCATCGTTGGTATGAGGATAAAACGCCCAGTCCTGATGCCATTCCACCGGGGCCCCAAAACTTGCAGACTTCATATTCACTTTACCACCCGCCCTCAACCGAATGTCTGGCCCTAGTAAAGGTGCTAACAAACTCGTTATACATGGGTCTGCACAAAGTTCTCTATAAAATTCATGAGCTAGGTGGGGTCGTTTAATACGCCGGACCCTTGGATCATCCTTCGTATGTCCTGGTTCCAAGTCAATTATTTCATCAGACTTGGAAAGGGTTGTAGCCAAATTAGTTACCTCATCCGTGACTTGCCGAAGTCTAGATAATAGTTTGGCACTAAGCACCTCCTCTACTAGGAGATAACCATCTTCGTGATAACGTTCGACTTGATCTTTGCTTAACACGTTATTGCTCCAAGTACCTCTAATTAGTAACCCTATATCTAACCACGCCCATATTTATCTTAAATCTGCAACATTCTCTGAGGTGAAATACGGTTGTTTTTTACTACCTCGATACAGAACCCGTCCGGAAACGGCATTCGCCCTTGTATGAAATTTTAGAGCTTCCGGATCCATATCAGAAGAAGGAATTGGTTCTGGCACAAAATTATTGAACCGATCTTCACCCCTTACCAAACTTGCAGTATCTTCATCCGAGTATAGTTGTTCGATGTGGGTCGGAATATAGCGGATAGCGAACCCAATCCGGCGATTACCTGACACGTTTGCCGGCGACCCATGAATTAAACGAACATGATGCAAGGAGATTTCTCCGGCGTCCAGTTCGATATCGATCGCCTGATTTTCATCAACGTCTACTTCTACTTCCTGTCCTCGACTCAGTAGATTGTTCTTACCATCCGAATCTAGATGAGGAATTTGATCCGAGTTATGTGTCCCTGGTATTACACGCATACACCCATTTGCAATTCTACTCGGGGTAAATGCGACCCATGCTGTAACGACATCAGGATCGCTTAATCCCCAATACGTAGAATCCTGATGCCACGAAACAAAGCTTGGATCTCTAGCATCCTTGTTAAAGAAACTCGAGGCCCAACACAAAATGTTCGGCCCAATAACATCTTCGACGGCATCAAGGATTTTTGGGTGTCGCACCAATTTATTTAGCCATGTTATCAACAAATGTGGTTTATAACGCACAGGACCGGATAACACTCCGCCACAAGCGGCCTCCATAGATTGGAAACGAGTGTAACATTCAGCGGCTTCGCTCGACGGCATCACCCGTATCGGGAAAAGATACCCATTCTGGCCATAATCCGAAATCTGTTTTTCTGTCAAAATCTTATTCATAGTAAGTCGCTTTTTCTCTGCAACGTGATTATGCAAGCCTAACTATATCCTATGTTGCGTTTTTATCAAAAAACCGGCATTACGGGCCTACTTTAATACGGTGTGCTTATTCCTACAATTGGGTCGCCTTAGCTACATTTTTTTGCTAACAACCGCTCCTATAACTCTTCTTTCATACTTTGGAACGATATAACGACAATGAAAATATTACGTGGCCGTGAATTCCTCCACACACCGGGTCCTACCAATATGCCAGACCAAGTCCTTAAAGCAATGGCCCGGCCGGCAATCGATCACCGCGGTGATGAATTTCAAGTTCTGGCTCAGCGCTGTTTCGCTAGTTTAAGAGATATTTTTAAGACCAAATATCCTGTATTGGTCTATCCATCCGTGGGTCATGGCGCCTGGGAAGCTGCGCTCGTTAATACGTGTTCGCCTGGCAATAAAGTACTAATGGCGGAAACCGGAACATTTTCCGAACAATGGAAGAAGATGGCAGAGGATCTAGGGTTGTCAGTACTGTATTTACCCGGTGACTGGCGGCATGGACCCAATCCAGACACTGTTTTTGACCAACTCAACCAAGACAAAGGTCATGAAATTAAAGCCGTGGCCATTGTGCACAATGAAACCTCAACAGGGGTAACAACTAGGCTATCGGAAATTAGAAGTGCCATAGACGCCGCAAATCACCCCGCTCTATTTCTTGTGGATACTATATCTTCCCTCGCATCTATCAATTTCTGTATGGATGAATGGAAAGTTGATGTTGCAGTTGGAGGATCACAAAAAGGCCTCATGTTGCCTCCTGGTTTAAGTTTTAATGGAATCAGTGAAAAAGCATGGTCTTTTAGTCAGTCTGCGCAGCTTCCTCGTAGGTATTGGGATTGGAAGGCGATGATGCCAGACGGCAAAACACCGGGCTTTTTGTCTACTCCAGCGACTAATATGTTCTTTGGTCTTCAAGCTTCTATCCAAATGATTGAGGAAGAAGGTCTGAATAATGTTTTCGATCGTCACGCCCGATTAGCTGGAGCTGTTAGAAATGCTATATCACATTGGGCAGAAGCAGGGGGATTGGAACTGATTTCTGAAGACCCACGGGAACATTCCAACACGGTGTCAGCAATTTTGCTAACCAAGGGACACGATGCCGATACCCTTCGTGCAGACTGCAAATACAGTTCAAACGTGGCACTCGCGGCAGGTTTAGGACAGTTTTCAGGCAAAGCCTTCCGAATAGGGCATTTAGGTGATCTTAACGAACCCATGATTCTCGGAACACTTGCCGCAGTGGAAATAGCCTTAAAAAAACAAGGAATACCCTACCAATCGGGCGGCACAACAGCTGCGATCGATTATTTGTCGTGATTCCTGTAACATACGGGGTCTTGCTATATATAGAGGACATGTGAAAAATCCTATACAATACATGTGAATCGATACCAATACTTTTGGATTACGATATTACCTCAGCCTCAACAATTTTGATGAAACAATGAGCCATGGATAATCTATTTAAGCTTAGTGCCCGTGAAGTTGTCTCCCTGCTTCGAAGGCAAGAAATCTCTCCTATGGATCTTATCGATAGCGCAGAAGAACGGATTAAAAACACCGATCATATAATTAATGCTCTACCGACTTTATGTTTTGACCGGGCGCGCGACCATGCCAGAAAGATAATGAAAACATCCAAAGACGATAAAGCACCCGAATATCTTTATGGTCTACCTATTGCCGTAAAAGATTTGGTAGAAGTTGCTGGCGTGCGCACCACTTGGGGCTCACCAATTCATGCTGACAATATTTCAGCTCATTCGGACTATCTGGTAGAACGCCTTGAGCGCAATGGCGCAATTGTAATCGCCAAATCTAATACACCAGAATTTGGTGCCGGATCCCACACCTTTAATGAGGTTTTCGGACACACTCACAATCCATGGAATACGGATCTATCGGCCGGAGGGTCCTCTGGAGGGGCTGCTGCAGCACTTGCAACGGGTCAGGTGTGGCTAGCAACTGGAAGCGATCTCGGAGGGAGCCTTCGAAACCCCGCCAGTTTTTGTTCCGTCGTTGGTCTGCGACCGAGTCCAGGCCGAGTGGCACATGGACCCTCTTCCTCGCCTTTTAACGATCTCAGTGTAGACGGACCCATGGGAAGAAATATTGGCGACGTCGCCTTAATGCTAGATGCACAAGTTGGACGAGATCACCGAGATCCTATTTCACTCACCGCACCCTCTACGCCATTTATGGCGGCTACTTTGCAACCGAAACTTCCGAAGCGTGTCGCTTTTAGTCCTGATCTCGGTTTTCTCCCTGTGGAAAAAGAGGTAAGGGAGCGCTGCGAACAAGCGGCTAAGACATTTGCTGATATGGGGGCGGACGTTGAAGAGAACTGCATCGATTTTTCCGGAGCAGATGAAATTTTTCACGTTTTCCGAGCCCAGATGTTTGCTTCAGCCCGAGCCAAACTCTTAAAGCAAAGGGATCTACTAAAACCGGAAATCATATGGAATATCGAAGCCGGCCTTGAAATGTCTGGTTCGCGGATAGCGAAGGCAACCAATGCCCGAGGTGCACTTTATCAGCGCACACTTGAATTCTTTAAAACCTATGACCTGCTGTTGTGTCCAGCCGCCGCTGTACCAGCCTTCCACGGGGAAATTCGATATCCAACCGAAATAGATAATACTCGTCTAGAACGTTATATAGACTGGCTCATGATTTGCGGGCTCATAACACTTACAACCTGCTCAGCAGCATCTATCCCGTGCGGTTTTACAAGTGATAAACGTCCAATCGGACTTCAAGTTGTAGGTCCGCCTCAAGGTGAAGAAGCAGTTATCTCTGCTTGTACACTATATGAACAAAATCACTCCTTTGCCCAAGCAGTCCCGATCGATCCCATCACACCATCATAGAATAGACACAGAATAGAATCATTCAGTGACGGAAAAACTAATGCTAAATACTAACGATGGGGCTTACACCGCATTCGTTTCCTATCCTCCCTCACGACAAGGTCCGGGTATACTTGTGCTTCCCGAAATATATAACTCAAATGAGCACATCAGAAACATTTTGGATACCTTAGCGAACAAGGGTTTCATCGCACTTGCTCCTGATGTGTTTTGGCGTATCGAACCTGATCAATATTTAGAATATACAAATGCTGGGTTAACCAAAGCTCGCTCACTCAACCAAAATTTGGATGTCGACTTATTATTGAAGGATTTACGACACGCTGTGGATTTTTTGCGCGCAAACGGGAGCAGGTCCCGCCTAGTAGGATCTTTAGGATTTTGTCTTGGAGGTAAATTATCATATCTATGTGCCTCAAGATTAGGCGTCAACGCGGCAGCGAGTTATTACGGTGTAAAGATAGAAAGTTACTTGAAAGAGGCAGATAATATCTCTTGTCCAATGGTACTTCATTTTGCGGGCAATGATCCAAGAGTACCCAAGACGGCTAGGGAAAAAATTTCCAAAAAACTTTCTGACAAATGTAATATTAAAATTCACCTTTATCCAAAAGCTCAACATGGGTTCAACCGAGTCGGATATCCACCCTATGATGAAAAATCTGCCACAATGGCCATGCGGCGGACACTAGCATTATTTCGTCGTTACTTATCTCTAGAGGAACAACAAAAGCCCTACGATGAATTTGAAAGCAAACATCAGACAAAAATGCCCGACAAAAGTATATGATGCAGTGGGCAAAAAACCGGTAGCCCTTTTGGAAAGTTCACCAAAGTAGATATTTGCTACTCAGCTTGAGGCATAATAATATCCTGAAGGCTCTTGAGTAAATCGGCGTCGTTTAATAAAAACTGCCCCTCCTTTGTTACATCAAAGTCGAACAACAAACCTCCATATTCCGTTGGTAGACCCATCCGGATTACATGGTTAATCTGTTCCTGATAAGGAAGCGAAAACGACGCAACAAGAGGCTGAGATAACAATGCATCAATGCCTATCACCCTAATACTGAAATTTCCAAATACGGGCACAATACCATCCTGATTCAGATAAATTCGGCCGTCCGATTTGACACTATAGGACTCAAAACCCATAGAAATATCACGGAGGTGGATGTGTGCATCGGATCCCTGCAGTAGCCCAAATACTAAACTCTCATCCAACACTATTTCTGCCTCTTCGGCGGAGTCTGCTACTTTTGTCTGTGCAACCCGCGCAATCTCGTCCCACAGCGGTTTCATTGGAACCGACACTAAACCAATATCAATGTTAGCAGAATGCGGAACCAACCCCCTTAACATTTTATTAGCTTCGTATTCGACGCCCTCATAACCAGCGGAAAAATTAAACGAGGCTGTCTCGCTATCAAGACCGGAAAATCCGCCGGCAATTTTACCCTTTCCCAGTCCACCGATTTTCTGGCCACTTGGACCTGAAAGAGTAAGCTCCGAAAGCTGTGTCTCAATCGAAAAAGAACGAAATATCGAGGAGAGTATTTCTGCCGAAACTTCATCCTTTCCGATGTTTTCTGGTAATACAGTACTGTCTCCCGAAAGCGCTCCAAATTGGGAAATTAGGCCCCGAATCTGTTCTAACGATCCTTCGGCTTCTAGACCTAACAACCAATTACCTAGTTTCACTGAACTGGCGATATTATTACCGCCACTTACGATAAGGTCATTACCACCACTTAAGATAAGGTCGTTCAATTCCAACGAACTTGGCATTCGCCACAAACCATTGCCAACCGAAGTAATCTGTTGTTTCCCGTGCATTGCACCGATAGTTATATCAGCACCATCATCAACGCTTGCGATACCGATATTCGTCAAGTGCATTTCGATATCGGACACAGTATCCAAAATCTTTGACCACCGCGCGAATACAGTGCCCTCAGAGGTATTAATCGTCACTATAGGCAAGCCGGTTTCGTCCTGAACCGAAATGGCACTAGGGCCAAGTTCCATGCTAAATAAGATATGGTCAGCACCATCCGGGCTAGCACGGTACTCAATTGCCGGACTATGTATAAACCAAGGACCAAAACTTTCTTCACTTGACTTTAAAAACACAACATATGTCAGGACAGGCAATGTGATTACGACCGAACCATTCTCTTCATATAGACGAACGGCGTCTTCTGCCACATATCGTACCTCTATACCTTCCTTACGTGCTAAAAGCCTGTATAAGAGTTCCGGATTTAAAGTCTTTTCCCACACCTCGTAAACTTCTAACCCGAAATCGGATAGGGAATGCTCTACAATAACCTCCAGTGATGGAGCCCCTACGAGCCTACTAGGTAACTGGTCTTCTTCTGGGCCACCCACTCCGTTTTCAGCAGCTTTAGCAAGCCAATATTGGCCTTTGGATAAGTCACGGGGCACACCGGTCCCGCGCATGTACATTTCCCCAATCCTCCTTTGGGCTCTAGCGTCCCCCCCATCAGCGGCACGCTTATACCAGGACGCGGCACGAGCGTAATTTACAGGTACGGCAATCCCGCGGAACGACATCTCGGCTAATTTATATTGCGATACCACGTGATTCACCTCAGCTGCCCGATGATAATACATCCACGCCATAGCCATACTTTGAGATACTCCATCACCAGACTCATGTGCCTGACCCAATTTAAACAACTCTTCGGTCGACAACATTGATGTCCCATCCGGATCGGAAGAAGATGTTGTCTCTGATTTTAAAGATGGGATGATTTGGCGTTCTTCACCCAATTGTTCAATATTTTGCTCCACATCAACCGAAAGTACGTTATCTACCTGATCCTCGATCACTCGACCTTCGTCCAGCACCTGATCAGCCCACGAAGTCGATCCAATGACACTGATTGTGATCAACATACAGAAAAACACTGTATTTTTAGAAGTTCTGATCCAGGTCATTTTTCTCTCCGATATACATCCAAAGATTCACACAAATCATAATCTATAGATACCGCATCACTAACCGTTCCAACCATCAGTAATCTCAAAGATTGCGTCCTGGTCTCAAGTAATGTCCGGAAGCACATAATCCGAAAAATTTTCTCGTAATTTAGTTTTTAATACCTTCCCTGTTGGA
>CAZEWK010000020.1:0-12134 GCA_964515905.1 uncultured Rhodospirillaceae bacterium
CAGGAGAATGCTTTTAAACTATCCTTTAGGGCAATGGAAAACCAAAAACCGAGTCAAACTCTGGTCAACTCGTAGACGCGTGTTGGATTTTAGATCATCCGTAGCCAAAACTGAAAATTGAGAAATAAAATATGAAAATTAGAAAAAACCGGGATTAATGAAATGTGGTCACGTATACCATTAATTGCCGTTATCTGCACAGCTTTGTTTTCCAATAACTCGGTTGGATTTAATGAATCTGATTTGGTTAAAGTCGAGGTTCTGAATCAGTGTGTCGAATGCGACTTACGAAAAGCAGACTTATCCGATACAGACCTGAGCCGGAGTCAGTTATCTGGCGCAGATCTTCGCGAGGCTGATCTACATCACAGTGATTTATCCAATGCTACATTAAATAATGCAAAATTGAGGAAGGCCAATTTATCTAACGCTGCCCTTAACGTCGCACATTTGCGCGACACTGATATGCGAAATGCAATTTTGATAAGGGCGAATTTGCGGATGGCGGATCTTCGAGATGCTGATCTAAGCAAAGCGGATTTATCATATTCTAATTTAGCCCGATCGTCTCTAATAGGTGCAAGATTTCGGGGCGCTATACTCACGGGAGCTAATTTGGGTAAAGCTGATTGTCGGGAGACTGATCTAAGCAATGCTGAACTTTCCAGTACGAATATGGCAAAAATAAACTTACGCAGAGGATATTTAAGTGGTGCAAATCTAACACAAGCAGTTTTAACTGAGGCTGTCCTGAGTCGTGCTGATCTATCAGATGCCATCATCATATCCGCAAACTTGGGCCAAGCTAGCCTGCGTGAGGCTTTTCTAACTGGTGCAGATCTTACTGGTTCCGACTTGAGGTCTGCGGATCTTGTAGGAGCAGATCTAACAGATGCTGTACTTATTGATGCAAATTTAGCACACGCTCTTTTATCACGTGCAATGCTTGGAGGGAGCAATCTGACTGGAGCCAACCTCAACAAAGTAGACCTGGCAGATGCTAACCTTTCTGGAGCTATTCTCAACGACTCAAAACTTATAGAAACGAATTTATCAAATGCCGATCTATCCGGTGCTGACTTCAGTAATGCTAGACTAATTCAAGCCAACCTAAGAAGCGCCATTCTGGAAAGAGCAAACTTAAGCGACGCAGATTTGACAAATGCGATACTAAGAAAAGCGAATTTAAAAGGTGCAGATCTGAGCAACACTAAACTAAGTGGCGTTGATTGGTCCGGGACCAACTTAACGGAAGTGGATCTCTCAGACTCCAAAATAAAGAAATCACACCTGACCCGCGCAATACTTTGCGGGACTATCCTGCCTTGGGGCGAAGATAATCGTAACTGCCGTGAATCCCAATGACAGCACTTAGACAAATAACAATTTTAATTTCTTTTTGCCTCATGATGATAACGGGGCATGAAACTCTATCAGTCGACGATACAATTTTAGACCAACTGATAAATCAAAATGGCTGCCCTAAATGCAACCTCGCTGGTGTAATTCTGGCTAAACAAAACTTTATAGGTGCTGACTTTTCTGGGGCAGATTTATCTGGCGCTAACTTTTCTGACGCCAATCTTTGGAAGGCAAATTTTACTAATGCAAACCTGCAAGGAGCCAACTTTTCAGGCGCGAACCTGCGCGATAGCACTTTATCTGGAGCAAACTTAACTGACGCAATATTGACCGCATCTAATTTAAAACACACTAGAGCCGTCGGAACTGTGCTCAAATCCGCAAAACTCAATAAAGCCAATTTATTTTTTGCAGATCTTCGAAACTGTCTATTAAATAACGCCGATCTATCTGGAACGTATCTAGCCCATGCTAATCTTCAGAAAGCACAAGTCGCCGGAGTGATCTTTAATGGTACATCGCTTCAAGAAGCCAATCTCCAGGATATTGATTTTACTGATTTAGATTTGGAGACAGTGATTTTGCGAAACGCCGATTTAACGGGAACCATCTTCTGTCGCACGAAAACTGCTTGGGGGCAAGTGGACGATAGTTGCCCGGAATAACTATTAGAACAGAAACACAACAACACTTTTTAAACGGCCGCAAACACCACCCAATAATTATATGTTTAAAAGCATTACACAAATCTTGTGTGGTGCGTGCTTCCCAATATCATTCACTTCAACCCAGCATATCGCTCCAAATGGCTTTTGCCCAATCATCGGCATGAGCCGCTACAATTTCAAAACGCCCCGGCGATAACCCTTTTGCTCCATCAATAGCAGCCATTTTTTTGTTTTGCTCATCCCAATCGTATACTGCAGTCACCGAAATACCTTCTGTACTGCTAACTAAGCTGTAGCATGTGTTAGCCATACTGGGGCGACTAGGTTGCCTTCCGTTAATTAATGCGACAACGGCTGCCGCGCAAACTTTGCCCATAGAATTCGCGATAAACCCGGATTTCGGAACTTTTCCTACTGTCGTCGCATCCGTAGAATCACCAATAACATGTATTTCTGGATGAACTGTAGATTGATAAGTGAAAGGATCTACTGGACACCACCGACGCCCTTCCGGGCGCAGTCCTGCTAAGTCAACCGTGTCGTTAGCCCGCTGATTTGGTATTACATTGCCTACGTCTGCTCGGATATCATCAAAATTAGTTGAAATGATTCTATTTGACGGGTCCACTCTGACTACCGCGCTATCCGTCCTGTAATCAATGATATCTGGATAATATGCATCCCAGGCTTCTTTGAAAAGTTTGCCTTTTGACACAATTTTCTCGTTTGAATCCAGGACAATTAATTTGGACCCAGGCTTATGAGTTTTTAAGAAATTTGCAATCAATGAAACACGTTCATAAGGGCCTGGAGGACACCGATAAGGACCAAATGGAACACTCAACACTGCTGTCCCACCCGCGGGCATTGCCGAAAGCTCTGTCCGAAGTTGCTGCGTTTCAGGACCTGCAGACCAAGCCGCTGGAAATATGGAACGACCTCTGGAGTCGAGACCTTCAATGTCGTCATAGATCAAAGAAACACCAGGCGAAACAATAAGCCGATCGTACTTTATTGTACCTTCTGATATCCGAATTGATCGCCTAGAAGGGTCAATCGCTGTGACAGTATCGTGAATTATTTTGATCCCATGCTTATTCTTTAGCATGTCATAACCAATAGTAATATCTGACATACTTTTAAGACCGCCAATCACCCAATTACTTATTGGGCATGAGCGAAACACAGGTTCTCGTTCAATTAATAGCACTTCAATAGATGGCTCCTGCATGCGAATATATTTTGCTGCCGTTGCGCCACCCCAGCCACCACCAATGACCACGACACGTGGTCCCGACTTTGGCATAATTTCACCATCAGCCAGGACAGGGGACGACCACTTTGCTACACTGACAGCACCAATACCGGCTATGCCGTTTGTGAGAAATTTTCTACGGTTTACAGTCATTTCTGTCTCCCCTATCGCAGTCGAGAATAATAGTGGGCTAAGGATTCAATTTCGTTTCCGGTCAAATCTCGAACAATCATCATTTGAGCTGCGTTAGCGTTGGTCCGTTGACCCTCCTTGTACTCCCGTAACACTTTAGCCAAGTACGTGGATGGTTGCCCCGACAGACGCGGTCCTAAATCACCACCTTCACCGTTTACACCATGACATACTGCACATTTCCCATTCGCAATCGACTCTGCATTAGCTGCCAGACTCGCTCTATTCGGAGTGCTAGTATCCACCCAAGCTTGTTCAGAGAACCATTGCGAAATAAGTGCTATTTGGGTATCACTAAACGCTCTCGCAATAAAATTCATAACATAAAATTCTCTTTCTCCTGACTTGTACGCAGCCATTGCATCTGCCAAGTAAGCCGCATTTTGACCACCAATTATTGGTATTGTGTTACCAGGCGACGCACCCGCCGTACCATGACAACCGGCGCATGTCTGAGATAATCGGAATCCTTCCGATGCAAGCGAGTGCGAATCTTGAATTACCGCAATCCCCGTTACCAAGGCGAAACCGAATAACCAGTTACGCACAAATTTGACTTCCATCAACATCCCCTCTTTTTTGGCCTTAATAAACACCTCAGCAATAAACTTGTACCTCAAATAACTGAATATAACAGAAAGCAGGCCTAACAAGTATGTAGAAAAAAACATTTTTTGATAAACCACTCAGCAGCTGAGATATTTGTTAGATCTTTTCTAATTTTATGGGAATTAATTCTCCGCCTCATACCATTCGAAAAATAATAAACCTAAATCCAATTGTACGAAGAAAATTATTTTTTTTCTTATATTAGACTAAGTGGGCTCTGCATTAAGTATTTTGTTTTACGCCTCCCGTGAACGAATAAAATAGTCTCACCTTACTAATACTTAAAGATACTTCCTATTGGTGTTTCAACCACCACTCGGTCGCTAAACGTTGGGCTTGTTGGATCTCCTCCTCTGTCATTGCTTTACGCAGTCTTGCCTCTAGTTTTACACTTAGTCCTTCCCCAAGAGCTTTAGCTATTTTGAACCACATATATGATTTTACTCGCCCTTCCTCACCCCCCAAATTATGCACATACCAAGAACTAAGTCGTCCAGCAGCTGAAGAATTTTTTTGGCGGGCCGACTTCAAATACCACTCCAGTGCCTTATCTTTTCGTACAATTGTACCGTGGCCATAGCTGTAAATATCTCCTAAATATAACTGACACTTGTCGTGTCCTCTCTCTGCGCATCTCAAAAACTCTCGCACTGCTATATTATATTGGCCCTGCTCATATGCCTCCCATGCACCTGTAAAATCAGCTCTCGCATGTTTTATTACTAAAACGACGCAAACCAGCATCAAAAGAAATACCGCTAACATCAGTCGTCCTTGAATCAAATTGACCATAACTACTATTGAATCAATCCACATTCGTTACTTTTTGCATATGTAGCAACAATTATATGCCCTTGATAAGATTGCTGTTCCATCACTCATCATCAACGCAATCTGAATCGTCTCTGCCCCATGGCATTATGGTTCGGCAAAATATAGCACCTTCAAAATCTGCACCTTCAATCATGGCGCCAGAAAAATCTACGTCGGTTAGATTTGCTTCAAAAAAGTACGCCTCGGCTAAATTGGTTTTTAAAAACTTTGATCGACTTACATCAGCTCCATAGAAATGGGCCCTTGTGAGGGTCGAACCTGTAAAATCAACACCCAACACTTTTGCTTTGCTGAAATCGACGTTGTGGAGGTTCGTATAAGCAAAAATAGCACCACTTACATTGGCCATAAAAAAATCTGCACTGTCTAAGTTAGACGCTGTCAAATCAGATTGCATTAAAAATGCACCTCGAAGATCAATCCCCTGTAAATTCGCTTGGCGTATATCTGATCTTACTAAGTCCGTTCCTCTGAGGTCCCTTCCTTCGAGGTCTGCCTGAAAAAAATTTGCTTCGGTTAGATCGCACTCTACACAATGCCCAACCGAACGTAATTTCCGAAGGTCTTTTTCTTCCAGTGCTGATGCTTTAGTAGCCAACGGTCCATAAGGTATAAGACATATACTCACAAGGATGACGTATCGCTGGGTTATTGCGCAAAAATGTTTCATAGGGATTTATAATCTAGGATGGAACTAATGAAGTGATTGGTCGGACCCAAACCTCATTTGAGACTCTACACAAGATGGCTAATTTACTCATGTTCTTCAAGTATGTATGCAATCACATCACGAATTTGTTGTTCTCTTTCCAAACCAGGAAATGCCATTTTTGTCCCCGGTACAAGTGCTTTTGGTTTAATTAAATACTCATAAAGAGTGCTCACATTCCAAATGATATTTGCCTGCTTCATAGCTCTAGAAAACTCAAAACCCGTTTCGGTTCCAGACTGGCGCCCAATAACACCAAACAGGTTTGGACCAATACGGTTAACCCCCCCCTCCTCTAATAAATGGCATGTTTTACACTTATTAAATACTCTTTTCCCGGCTTTAGGGTCACCCCGGAGATTACCAATATCCACTCCACCTTCGAAATCTGTATCCCGGGCAACTTCCGGTCTACCCACCACAATGACACCGACCATTGGAGGATGAACCCCGCATGTGTACGGGATGACTTGTGGCTCATCAAAACGCAATGTAGAGATACTGCCGGGCATCAAGATCCCCGAATTAAACTCCCTCTCAAGACCCACTGCGCTGTGCTCAATCATGTGAACGTTTTCAAAACGGACACAGTCTCCAGGCTCTACATATACATCTCCAGGTTCGAAAATATAGGAAATCTCTACATTATGAACATTAACACATTCTTGTGTTAGACCCACTGGTATCCCAGAAATCATTGATGCGACGGCCAGTATGCATACAACCAACAATGAAAATATATGACTACGCTTCTTCATCCAATCTTATCCATGTCATAAGTTTCTGGTAACGACGGTAGAATAGCAGAACTTGAACAAAAAAAGCACGAGAAACCGAGAATAATTTTAACGGAAACTAGAATATATTATAAATAATACAACCTACATCACGAGATTTAACAACAACATATTGGGAACAAAATCAAAGCTCCTAATCTTAAAACTAAATGCAAAGACTGTTAATGATGCCCGGTGCTTTTATAATAAAAATTCAACCGGCATTTCACTACGGAAGAGTTTTTCTACAATGTCACCAAAAATGTATTTTTTATTCATACCTGTTATTTTAGTTTTCGGGCTATTAATCGCTAAAGAGGGACGAGCTGTGGGCTCAACTGATGCCAATGTGATCACTTTCTCATTGCTAGATCATTCTGGCCAACCGGTAACTGAGAAAAATTATCGTGGTTATTACCTCCTTATTTTCTTCGGTTACTCCCATTGTCCAGATATTTGTCCTATTTCGCTACAAATAGTCGCTAATGCTTTAGAGAAGTTAGGAGACCAATCCCCCTTAGTACAACCGTTATTCGTCACACTTGATCCAGAACGAGATACACCAGCACTACTTTCTAATTTTGTAGCGTATTTTCATCCACGTTTAATTGGGCTAACTGGAAGCACCAGCCAAATTGAACTAGTTGCTAAAAAGTTTTTTGTTCGATACCAAAGATACCCCTCTGCAACTACGATTATTGAGAAAACCGGCCTACAGTCTCAGGAGTATTTACTGGATCACACTGGCGCAATTTACCTACTTGGGCCGAAGGCAGAAGGATTATCCCTATTCCCCGATGGAACCCCAGCTAGCACGATTGCTGATACAATCAAAGAGCTAGCTCGATAACTACAGCATAAATTTTTAGCTAAGATACATAATTAGAAAAATTAAATCTTAACGAAAGTTTTACTGTCGATAAAGAGGTCCACGTAATAATTTGCCAGGTAATGCACCTGTATGTTTGTTTTCTTTTAACACAACCTCTCCAGCCACGATTGTGCACAGCATACCGTCGGCGTATTGTTTTAATCTTGTGGCACCTGACGGAAGGTCATGCGCTACTTTTGGCATTTGTGGCTCAATGGTATCAGGATCAAATATAGCGATATCCGCAATCATTCCCTCTCTAAGCAATCCACGATCGTGAAAACCCCAATTAGTAGCAGTATCATATGTAATGCAGCGAACCGCCTGTTCTAGGGTAAACGCTTCCTTTTCTCTGACCCAGTGACTAAGAAGATGGGTCTGCAAAGAACTATCCATTATTTGGGACACGTGCGCACCGGAATCAGAGAATGTCACATTGGAATAAGGATGCTTCATTAATTCTAAGGCATCATCTTGATTCTCATTTGCAATAGGTTGGCGAAAAAATACTTTAAGTTTATTCTCCACCGCGATATCTATCATTGCTTCCGCAGGACTAACCCCTCGCTCAGACGCTATTTCCCCTATGCTTCGATGCGGCCTCTTTACCTTGTCCATTACATAGAATATATCCCATTCGGGAGGACGAGGCTCCGCACCAACAATCTCCGGTCCGTTATAAGGACTATCAGCAACATCGATCAGTTTCCTTCTGAGTTCCGCATCGGACAGCAATTTCTCTAATTGGGATTCAAGCGGAAGCTTTCGAAAATCACTCCAGACCTGCCAAGTGTCAAACGGCATCGAAGTCTCGAATGATAGAAGTGTGTTGAGTTCACGACTATGCACCTGAGTAAAGATTCGTGCACCGTTTAAATTCTCATTCTCTATTATTTTATATAGTTCACGCCACTGGCCAGGTACTTCCCTCCTGCTCAAGCTCCCAAAGGTAATAGGCCTACCAGTTTCCCTCGATAATTCGGCCAAACCACGATAGTCCTCCTTAACCACGTCAGGATCCCCTCCAAAATTCCCTCTTTTCATGGCTAATTGAAAAATCCCGGCGCCAGTTTCTCCCATGGCGCGAACCAGATCCTTAACCTCTTTATCTGAAGCCACTCTACTCGCAACCAATCGATTATCTGAAGTCATGTGAGCCGGACTCCGAGAAGTCGAGAAACCTATGGCCCCGGCCTTAATCGACTCCTGTACAGCACTTTTCATGGCCTCCATATCTAATTCAGTTGGATCCCCTTCGAAAGCCCTCTCACCCATTACATAGGTTCGTATTGCCGAATGCCCGACATAACCAGCATAATTAATACCCTTCGGCAGTCTATCAACAGCATCCATGTATTCTGGGTAGGTTTCCCACTCCCAATTAATCCCTTCAAGCATAGCCGCTCTACTCATATCTTCAGCACGTTCCAAATTTCTAAATACAAGATCGGCTTCACTCTCTCTACAAGGTGCAAGTGTAAAACCACAATTCCCCATTACGGTCGTTGTGACACCGTGATAACACGAACAACTACCCAATTTGTCCCAAAAGACTTGAGCATCCATATGGGTATGACCATCGACAAAACCCGGTGTTATCACATGGCCTTCCGCATCTATTACTTCTTCTGCCAATTCACCATTGAACCGGCCAATCTTGGCTATACGTCCATCTTTTACCGCTACATCATCTCGATAGCGAGCACTACCCGATCCATCTACTATCATCCCATTCTTGATTACCAAGTCGTAGCTCATTTTTAGATCCTATTTGCCAATATGAAACAGATAATCCCGATACCTGATCTTTAAGGAATATTCAGAACACAAATTATCTATTTATACCTGGACCAGTGTTTACAATTACGGGTCAATACAGAACAGTAAATAAAGTTAGAACACTTTTTCAGTATTCTATAACTATTTTTACTTTTGGTCCAAGAGAAGGCCAACCTGCAGTACTCTGGACCAAAAAAAGTGGCGCCTCGCAAGGCGCCACTCTCATTTGAAATAGTCGGATTCTACGACATCGCCGACTTAATAGCTTCCGCTGTTATAGGCAAGTTACGAACGCGAGCTCCCACCGCATCATGTATTGCATTAGCAATCGATGCAGGAACTAGCGCGGTCGCGGGCTCACCAATACCGGCAGGGTAATTGCCATTTTGGATTAAAACGATATCAATCTCTGGCACGTCACTCATGCGAAGTACTTCGTATGTATCAAAATTACCTTGATCGATACCACCATTGCTCATGGTAGCACGCTCACGTAGCGCATGACTTACCCCCCAAAGTGCCGATCCTTCGATCTGAGCTATAGCACCGTCTGGGTTAACTACCGTTCCTACGTCCATGGCAATTGTAATCTTCTTTACACTTGCCTCCCCGCTTGATGGGTCAACATGCACCTCAGTAACACAAGCAGACCAGGTCGGAGAACCCCGCTCCTGAGCACTAACACAAGCAATTCCCACACCTGTATTTTCACCAAGAACTTTTGTACCAAATCCTGCTCGACCGGCAGCAACCATCAACGTATTACGCAACCGTTTGGCTCCACCAACACTATTCGGTGGGGCCCCTGCGTTTTTACCGATAGCATCAAGCATATCGACACGCATCATTAGCGGATCCTTGCCAATCTTACGCGCCATTTCATCAATATAGGATTCTACAGCAAAAAACGTCCATCCAGGTGCCACCGAACGAACAAATCCAGGTGGTAGAGCCTGAGTAGCTAACTCGTTTTCTATCGCGCGTACATGGTGGTTAGGAACCGTATACCAGAAATCGGATCCGTTGTTCGAAAAACCATCAATTTTACCTTTTTTATCAACCGACTCAGCCATGAATCCTGGTGCAGTTCTTTTTGTCGACCACCCGGCAGCGATAGCATGATCAACAGCTATATATTTCCCGGAAGCATCGACACCACCTTTGACTCGCTGAACAGTTGGTGTTCGGTGAAAATCAAATTGAATATCATTTTCACGTGTGAAAATCAGTTTAACGGGTCGGCCTAATTCCTTTGCCTCTAAAGCCGCTGGGATCGCCTCGTCAGCATCCAACCGCCTACCGAAAAATCCACCTGCATACTGATGGTGAATAACCACATTGGATGGATCCACACCAACGGCTTCAGCAACTAGCGGCACTACTCGAGTAGCCCATTGGCAACCCATAAATATGTGATATTGACCATCTTGCTCCATAGCTACGCAGTTCATTGGCTCCATACAACCGTGGATTAGAATACTCGTTGTATATTCTGCTTCATGCGTGTCAGAAGCAGCACTTAAACCGGCTTCAACATCCCCATCGAGAACCCATGCGAAACCTGCGTTCGGATCATCAATGAGGCTCCTAGCTTCGCTAACCAGTTTTTCATCACTTACACTGGCATATGGTCCTAGATCCCAATCCACTGTAATTTTTTCTGCAGCTGCATCGGCCGCGTGCTTGGTCTCTGCAATCACCAAAGCGTACCCTTTCTGAGCACCCGCATTACCGGAACCGTCGGCCAAAATTGTTTTAATATATCCATCGATCGATTTGGCTGCAGAATCGTTAACACTCTTTGGCGTTGCACCCCAACGAACAGGGGGGCTAATCCACCGAGCATAGACCATATTAGGTGCAAAAAAATCTATTCCGTAACGAGCAGTACCGTCTGTTTTTGAGGGTATGTCGAGAGCCGGCATAGATTGCCCAACAACCTTGCGCTCCCCAAAAGCCTTTAAAGGAAGAGCCTTCATCTCATCTTCTGTAAACGTACGGTCAATATTACCGGCAGAGACAATATCTCCGTAGGCAACCGCCCTACCGGACGAGACATGAATCACCTGACTACTTTCTGCGGAGCATTCAGTTGGTGACACACCCAACATCCTTGCCCCAGCATCAATCAAAGCGATCCGAGCAGAGGCTCCAACTCGAGACATTTGGTCAAATGTCCAGTTAACGCTCCAACTGCCACCAGTAAGCATTAACCCCCACTTCTCGTGGCTCGACGGATAGTCAATTCGAACATCGTTCCAGTCCAATTCAAGCTCCTCAACTACTGCTTGAGCAATAGCCGTACCGATGTGTTGTCCACCTTCACACTTCGTAATATGGACTGTAGTCACACCAGATGGATCCATAGTTAGGAAAAGACCGTGATCATAGTTTCCTGCCGCAAATGCATCCCTAGCCCCACCTGAAGTCTTTGTTCCAAGTGAAAAACCAAATATCAACCCTGCACCGGTTGTCGCAGAACCGACTAGGAACTCGCGACGTCGTAAGCCCTCTTCGTGCTTAGTCATTATTCTACGCCTCCATTGCAGCGCGTTTAATAGCGCGTTTGATACGGATATAGGCCATACACCGGCATATATTTCCATTCATTGCATCCACGATTTCCTCATCGCTTGGATCACCATTTTCATTCAAAAGTGCGGCCGCTTGCATTATTTGTCCTGATTGACAATAGCCGCATTGCGGCACTTGTTCTGCAACCCAAGCTCTTTGCAACGGGTGTTGCCCTTTGGGGTCCAGGCCTTCAATGGTCGTAATTTGTTTGCCGACCGCTTCTGACAAAGCAGTCTGACAAGAACGAACCGCCTCCCCATCCAAATGCACCGTACACGCCCCGCACTGGGCAATGCCACAACCAAATTTAGTTCCGGTCAAACGCAAATATTCTCGAATGATCCACAACAATGGCGTATCATCCGGAGCCTCCACAGCGTGCTGCACGCCGTTAACATTTAGAAGTGCCAATTTTGCCTCCGCAAATATAATTCGTATTTCTATTGTAACAATAAGCCACTAAGGCATTACCATTTTTTCAAACTTTTACTTCTTCTTAATGATA
>CAZEWK010000021.1:0-51111 GCA_964515905.1 uncultured Rhodospirillaceae bacterium
CAAATAGCATAGCACTTGGATATGCATGGGGTGAAGCTGTTTCGTTTACGCCCTACATTGGCGCCCACTTTATCCTTGCAGCTAAGGGAACTTGCGTGATGGGAGGAAACTTGCTCGCGTCCGCTGTGGGCACCATTGTGGGAAATCCTTGGACATTCCCATTTATTTGGTTACTAAGTTTTAAGTTAGGTAATTATATATTAGGGTTTAAGCAGCATGCAGAGATTCCTGCAGATCTCACCATGAGTTACATTTTTGATAGCCCAAGTTTAGTTTTATTGCCGATGATCGCTGGTGGTTTGATACTTGGGACAGGTGCGTGGCTTGTAACCTTTTGGACAGTTCGTCGGGCGGTTGATCGATATCGAAAGATTCGAGAAGCTCGGATTCGTAGACGCAATTCATTGAGTTTAAAAAAGAGCTAATGAACGTTTTGATTCATGAATATTGATAGAGTAAGGCTAGGAGTGAATATTGATCACGTTGCGACGGTACGTAACGCTCGTGGCGGGGGACACCCTGATCCGATTCGAGCGGGCCAGTTGGCGTGGAAAGCTGGTGCAGACGGAATAACTATTCACTTACGGGAGGATCGTCGACATATTTTGGATGATGATCTAAATCGCTTGATAGAAACTGTAGATTTACCGTTGAATTTGGAAATGGCATCCACCGAGGAAATGTTAGAAATTGCACTTAAAACAAAACCCACTGCTGTCTGTCTGGTGCCTGAAAAACGTTCTGAATTGACGACAGAAGGTGGCTTAGATATTTCTGTAGGAGGGGACCGTCTTCAAGCAGTGGTGCATCAACTGAAGGCTGTGGATATTCGGGTCGCGGCATTTATAGACCCGGATGAGAATCAAGTCGTATCTGCTTCTACCTTAGGTTTTGACGCGGTAGAACTTCACACAGGTACTTATTGTAATGCAGAAGGTGGGCTGCGTAAGACCGAATTATCCCGCTTACTTTCTGCGGCTAAAATGACTGAAGATTGTGGTTTATCCTGCCACGCGGGACATGGTTTAGCCTTCAACAATATCTCTGATATTGCCCAGATCCCGGAGATAGTTGAGTTTAATATAGGTCATTTTCTAATCGGAGAGTCTATTTTCATCGGGTTAAGTAACGCCATAAAAAAAATGCGTGTGTTGATCGATGAGGCACGGAGAGATAACAAATCTAATCGAGGTATAGATAATTGATTGGTAAGTACGTTATATGATTGTGGGCTTGGGACATGATCTGTGTGATGCCAAAAGAATCGAACGTGTGATAGATCGTTTTGGAACACGATTTTTGGAAAGGGTTTTTACTAATACTGAGAGAGAAAGATGCTATAGGCAAGTGAGATGCGCAGAATGTTTCGCTCGGCGTTTCTCTGCGAAGGAAGCCTTGGCAAAAGCTTTGGGGACTGGATTTAGAAAAGGGGTCTATTGGCGTAATATTGAAGTATTTAACCTACCTGGCGGCAAACCATCTCTTCGTTTAACTGGTGGTGCGTTAGTGCGCCTCAATGAGCTAGTGCCTAGCGGGATGATTTCTCAGTTGGATCTAAGTTTGACGGATGACCGGGGCTTGGCTCAATCTATAGTTATTATTTCTGTTAAAAATAGTGTCTAAAAGTAGAATATGAGTGTTGGTGATCTTAGATTCCAATTCGATATTCTTTACAAGGGTTTTTATGGTTTTCGTAATTACGTGGTTTAGTTTTTCTATGATGTATGGCTGTTGTCCATAAATTAATTAAGGCGGCAATTAAAATTGAAAAAAATAAAAGAGTTCTTTCTAAATAAAAGCCAAAGTGGAAACGCTTTTTTGGAAACATTTCGTACGGTTTTGTATGCAATGGTCATAGCAGTTTTTATTCGCACCCTTGCCTATGAGCCTTTTAATATTCCTTCTGGATCGATGTATCCAACACTTATGGTGGGCGATTATCTCTTCGTTTCAAAATTTTCTTACGGTTATAGTCGTTATTCTTTTCCATTTGGGTTCGGGTTATTTAAGGATAGAATTTGGGAGTCGACTCCAGAGAGAGGTGACGTTGCTGTTTTTAAACTACCACGAGATAATGAAACGGATTATATCAAGCGAATAGTGGGGCTCCCTGGAGATAAACTGCAGGTACGAGAGGGAATACTTTATATCAATGATGAAATGGTCTCCAGAGAGCGAATAGAAGATTATGAATACAGAAATCGATATGGGGAGATAGTCGTCTACGCGCAATATATTGAGACTCTTCCAAATGGGGTGAGTTACAAAGTCTTAGATGCGACACCCTTTCGTCTGGAACCAGGTAGTTTAGATAATACTTCTATATATGTTGTTCCGGCAGATCACTATTTTGGAATGGGGGACAACAGGGATAATTCCCAAGATAGTCGTGTGTTGAGATCTGTTGGGTATATTCCAAAAGAAAATTTAGTAGGTCGTGCGGAGATCTTGTTTTTCTCAACTAATGGGAAAGCACGTTTGTGGCAAATATGGAGATGGCCGATTTCTGTTCGATATAACCGTTTGGGACAGTTGCTGTGAACAAATACGAGGTAAATATAAATAAAAGTGTCTTGTCAAAAGTGTTTGGACTATTAGAAATTAAAGGAAAGCAGTCTGATCTGCTGATGTCAGCGTTGATACATCCGAGTGCACTTAATGGCTCAGATAAGGCGCAGTCTGAGCAACCATCTATTTTTCAAAGATTAGAATTCCTGGGTGACAGGGTGCTAGGCTTGGTAATTGCAGAAAGTTTGATGGATATCTTTCCAAAGGAAAGTGAAGGAGATTTAGCGCGACGCTATGCAGTTCTTGTAAGTAAGGAAACTTTAGCTAAAGTCACTTTATCTATTGGTTTGGCACCATTGGTTGTCTATGGGTCCGGTGAAAAAGAAAAGAATGGTGCAGATAATGCTTCAACGATGGCAGATGTTTGTGAGGCAGTTATTGGAGCAATATATTTGGATTATGACATAGATACAGCTCGACATTTTATTCAGCGTAATTGGATAGGCTTAATCTCTGGCCAACACCAACCCCCAAGGGATCCAAAAACCACTTTACAGGAATGGTCTCAGTCACTCGGTCTTGGTTTACCCCATTATGAGGTAATATCGCAAGGAGGTCCGGCTCATTCTCCGACGTTTGAAATTAAAGTGAAAATCGAGGGTTTATTCGGGGTTCTTGGTAGCGGTAAATCGAAACGAACGGGTGAGCGGTCTGCTGCAGAAAACATGTTAACTAAATTGAAAGAAGACGGTCGGATTCCAAATTTAGTTCAGTCCTAGGATTGTATGGGTGATGTCTACCAGATGTATTTTGGTGAGTCTTATTGGCGCTCCCAATGTGGGTAAATCAACATTGTTGAATCGGTTGGTAGGAGCAAAAGTTTCGATAGTTACTCCCAAAGTCCAAACTACACGGTCTAGAGTTGTGGGTATTGCTTTGCGTAACACAACACAAATCATTTTTTTTGATACTCCGGGAATTTTCCGGCCAAAAAAAAGAATGCAGAGAGCTATGGTGGAGGCAGCATGGGCATCTGCTAGCCAATCGGACAAGATCGTCCTTGTCATTGATAGTCAAAAGGGATTGAGCGAGGAGACATACGAAGTCATTAAAAAACTAAAAAAATTGAAACGCCCGTCGATAGTAATCCTCAATAAAATTGATCTAATACATCCAACAGAATCTCTAGCTTTGATATCTTCACTAAACGAGGAACAACTATTTACTGATATATTTATAGTTTCTGCACTTACAGGGGAAGGGGTGGATAAGTTCTTAAATAAGTTAGAAGCTGATGGGTTATTAGGACCATGGTTGTATCCTGAAGACCAGGTTTCTGATGTTCCGGTCGCCATGTTTGCTTCCGAAGTCACACGAGAAAAACTATTCATGCAACTGCACAATGAATTACCCTATTCCTCAACTATCGCTACTGAGGAATGGATCAACCAAAAAGACGGTAGCGTTCGGATAGAGCAGACAATATATGTGGAACGTCAAAGCCAGAAATTAATCGTTGTAGGTAAAAAAGGGCAACGCATAAAGTTAATCGGTAAAGCGGCCCGACACGAATTGGAAAGGATTTTAGATAGACGTGTACACCTATTTTTACGTGTCAAAGTACGCGAGGATTGGTCCGAGAATCCAGAACATTTCAATAGGATGGGGCTAGACTTCAACGTGTAAAGGTATGAGTCCGTTAGGAGGTTAAATACTATCGAATGTGTGCATATTTTAAAGCATGTAAAATGGTTTCAATATTCCTAAACAGTGATTGATTAGCATGGACTGGACAGACGACGGGATCATATTAAGTTCTCGAAGATATGGTGAGACTTCTGCGATCGTTAGTATCTTAACATGTGAACATGGTCGGCACTCTGGTCTGGTTAGGGGTGGAGACAGTAGAAGATTAAGGCCGATTTTACAAACGGGAAATATCGTTCGTTGTATATGGCGAGGTCGATTACATGAGAGTTTGGGAAGTTTTACCCTAGAACTAAAACATGCAACCGCAGGAATACTGTTAAATGATGCGGTTTTATTAGCGGGCATGAGTTCTGCCTGTGCATTAATCAATGTACTGGTTCCAGAGAGGGAGAACTACTCGCGAGTTTTCTCTAGTTTAGTAACACTTTTGATCGAAATAGAATCGGATATTTCCTGGCTCAAAGAATACGTTCACTGGGAGGTACAATTACTTCGTGAATTGGGATTCGGTTTGTCACTAAATAGGTGTGCAGTGACGGGAGAAACTGATGATCTGATCTGGGTTTCACCTAGGACAGGCAGAGCGGTTTCCCGCCGTCCTGGTCTACCTTATTCAAAACAACTATTGTCTCTGCCAAAATTTTTAATTAGGCAAAGTGAAGCATCTAGTAAGGATTTACTACTTGGTTTGTATTTGACGGGCTATTTTCTTAATAAGGCTGCAGTCAGCAGTGGTTGTATATTACCAGCAGCGCGTATACGATTGATAGATACTTTTTCTCGTATGAACACAACATATTGTGCTGATGGTAATATATGACGGAGTTTTTAGACAGTAAAAGAATCCAGCCTACGCCTTTTGTTGATGCTTTAAGCGACCGATATTTGTCGTATGCACTGTCGACGATTACCTCCCGTTCGTTACCAGATGTGCGAGATGGACTCAAACCGGTGCATCGGCGTCTACTTTACGCTATGCGATTACTAAGGTTAAGCCCTAACGCAGGTTTTAAAAAGTGTGCGCGAGTGGTTGGAGATGTCATCGGTAAATACCATCCTCATGGTGAAGTTGCCGTTTACGATGCTTTAGTGCGCCTTGCTCAAGATTTCTCTGTTCGTTATCCACTAGTTGAGGGACAAGGGAATTTTGGTAACATAGATGGGGATAACGCTGCCGCTATGCGTTACACAGAGGCGCGTTTGACAGATATTGCCGAGGCAATCCTGCAGGATATCGATGAAGATACAGTTGATTTTCGTGGTACATATGATGGCGAAGACCGGGAGCCATTAGTCCTTCCTGCAGCATTCCCTAATTTATTGGCAAACGGTGCAAATGGGGTGGCAGTTGGCATGGCTACAAGTATCCCACCTCACAACGCGGTAGAGCTAATAGATGGGTTAATTTATTTACTGAGAAAACCAAATTCTAGTATTGAAGAGCTCCTTAAATTTGTACCTGGGCCAGATTTCCCAACCGGAGGAACCATAGTAGAACCTAAGGAGACAATAACCGAATCATATGAAACTGGGCGTGGTAGTTTTCGTTTAAGGGCTAAATGGAGAAAAGAAACACTAACGCGTGCTCAATATCAAATTGTTGTCACAGAATTACCTTATCAAGTTCAAAAAGCAAGGTTGATTGAAAAAATAGCAGACTTAATAGAAGGTAAGAAACTCCCGTGGTTAGCTGATGTGGTTGATGAATCGACTGATGATGTCAGGTTAATCTTAGTTCCTCGGGCGCGTAATATAGATGCAGAATTATTTATGCAAGCTGTTTTCCAACATACCGACCTTGAGGTTAAGATTTCGCTAAATCTTAACGTGCTCGACAAAGATAATATTCCCCGTGTTATGTCTTTGAAGGAGGCGTTAAGGGCGTTCTTGGAACACCGATTGAGTGTCCTGAATAGACGAACTGAGTATAGAAAAAATAAAATTGAGACGCGCTTAGAGATATTAAATGGGTACTTGATTGTATACGTTCATCTTGATGAATTAATAAAAATTATCCGAGAATCAGATAAGCCGGAGAAGGTTATACAAAAACGATGGAAACTTACTGACATTCAAGTTCAGTCAATTCTGGCTATGCGACTTCGACAGTTGAAGAAGTTGGAACAGATTGAAATTAAAGAAGAACACGACTCATTGTCGCATGAACTGCGTAAGTTAATTCAACTTCTTAAGAGTAAAATACGGCAGAAAACACTAGTTGAATCAGAATTAAAAAAGCTAAAAAAGCGGTTGGAATCGACTGATATTTCACAACGAAAAACAAAGTTTGAAACACTTCGTCCACAGGGGTCGTTAAGTGCACTAGAGATTGTCTCCGAAAAAGAACCTGTGACGATAGTTATTTCTGAAAAAGGTTGGATTCGATCTATAAAAAATCATCTTGATTCACTAGATAATTTAAAATTTAAAGAGGGCGACGGTTGTCGATTTGTTTTACATGGATATACCAACGATCGCCTTGTAATGTTGGGCAGCAATGGCCGTTTTTATACTTTGCTTTGTGAGGCGCTTCCAAGCGGAAGAGGTTTTGGCGAGCCGGTAAGGCTAATGGTGGATTTGGGGAATGAGAACGATTTTGTTTCGATGCATGTATTCAGGCCCGGTGGCACAGTATTAGTTGCTGGATCAGATGGTCGTGGATTCGTTGTTAAAGAGGATGATTTAGTTGCTCAAACACGAGCAGGAAAACAAATCTTGAATGTTCCTAAAGGTGTGGTCGCAGTCGCATGTTGTCCTGTTGTCGGTGACACCGTGGCGTCAATTGGTGAGAATCATAAGCTACTGCTATTTGGGTTGGAGCAGGTGCCGTCCATGAATCGGGGGCGTGGAGTTATCTTCCAGCGATTTCGGGATGGATTGCTTAGTGACGTAAAAACATTCCAACTTTCAGAGGGGTTGACCTGGAGATCCGGAGAACGATCTCGTACTTACACAGAGTTGCTGCCCTGGACTGGCAAACGAGGCCAAAATGGAAGACTGGCACCGCGTGGATTCCCGAAATCCAATAAATTTGGAGTTTACTGAGTCGCTGATCTAATAACTCGTTATTCAGGTTGGGTTAACCGACTATTTCTATTGTTGGGAATTGGTAGAAAGGTATGATGATTTGACCTAGGGAAGTTGGAGAGGGTTAAAAGTAGGTTAACCGCTGATCTCTGTTAATGTTTCTTAGTAGCATCGTTGGACCTTGATTCAAATTATTCGTATAGAGGTACCTTGAGTGGAATTATTGCTTTTGTTTGCCAGAAAAATTGATCGGATTAACGATATGATGGGCCGGTGGATTGCCTGGTTAACTTTATTAATGGTCTTGGTGACTGTGGTGATCGTAGTATTGCGATACGGCTTCTCAATAGGGTTTATTTGGATGCAAGAATCGGTCCGCTTTATGCATAGTTTTGTGTTTCTTTTATGCGCTGCGTATACCCTTTTACATAATGGACACGTAAGGGTCGATGTGTTTTACGCAAAAATGAGCCAACGTGGTAAAGCTCGGGTCGATATAATAGGGACGGTCTTTTTTTTAATTCCAGTGTGTTTAGCCATACTTATCTATTCTTTTGACTATGTTTTAAATTCTTGGAACTCAATGGAAGGATCTTTGGAGGAACGAGGGCTTCATGCAGTTTATTTACTGAAGACTTGTATTTGGATCTTTGCTGTTTCCATGATTGTTCAAGGTTTGTCCCGGATCATCCACTGCACAGCTATTCTTTCAGGAAGGAGTCATCAAGAGGTGAACGAAAAGGGAGGAGCGTTCTAGATGGGGGGCCTCTTCATAGAAGAGCTTTTTGTTCTTGGTATGGTTATAGGGCTTTGTGGCGGACTATTGATGGGCTTTCCTGTAGCTTTTACGTTATCGGGTATCGCTTTGTTAGCGGCATTATTAGGCAACGCTCTGGATGTTTTTGAGCTTGTTTTTGTCGCGGCGCTTCCAAATCGAATCTACGGGATAATGACGAATGATTTATTGATAGCAGTACCACTCTTCGTGTTTATGGGAGTGATGTTAGAGCGCTCTAAACTGGCTGAGGAACTTCTGGAGACTATGGCTCTTTTACTGGGCGGTGTTCGGGCGGGTTTAGGCATTGCAGTAAGTCTAGTTGGTGGATTACTAGCAGCTTCAACGGGAATTGTGGGAGCAACGGTCGTCACTATGGGTTTGCTTTCGCTTCCTACCATGCTCAAACGAGGGTACGCGGCCACGGTTTCTTGCGGATCCATTTGCGCCGCTGGGACTTTGGGTCAAATTATTCCTCCTTCAATTGTATTAATACTACTCGGTGATCAGATATCTGCTGCATATCAACAAGCACAGCTTGCTAAGGGAAATTTTGCTCCAGAACCGGTGTCGGTTGCGGATTTATTTGTTGGGGCTCTGCTTCCAGGGCTAGCTCTGGTGTTTCTTTATATCCTTTGGCAAATTATTTACGCGACTATTTACCCAAAAAATATGCCATCAATTCCTATTGAAGAACGAGCGGCCGTTCCACGTAGTGAACTTGTGGGCCGTGTTTTTAAAGTTCTTTTACCACCTCTTTTCTTGATTGTGTTGGTATTAGGTTCAATTCTTATTGGAGTTGCCACTCCCACTGAAGCGGCTGGTGTCGGTGCTATGGGGGCAATGCTTTTAGCTGCATCTAGAGGGCAACTGACTTTGAAAAACTTGACAGAAGTGGTGCGTTCAACGTCAAAGGTTACAGCAATGGTATTTGTTATACTGATCGGAGCGCAGCTATTTAGTCTCGTTTTTCGGGGTTTCGGCGGTGATGATATGGTTGCCGAGGTATTAGAGTCGCTTCCCGGGGGTGTTTTTACCGTGATGTTTTTAACTATGGCGCTGATCTTTCTTCTCGGATTTTTTCTTGATTTTATTGAGATATGTTTTGTGGTGATACCCATCGTTGGCCCAGCGATATTAATGATGGATGTTAACCCTGTATGGTTTGCTATAATGATAGCAGTAAATGTCCAAACGTCATTCTTAACGCCACCATTTGGATTTTCACTTTTTTATCTTCGGGGTGTTGCGCCGGCTGAAGTCAAAACAATGGACATCTATAGAGGTGTTATACCGTTTGTTTGTATACAGCTTGGAATGCTGGGTATTCTTGCGTTAGTCCCAGAGTTAGCGACTTGGTTGCCAAAAGTAGTGTATGGTTAAGCCGAAGACCGAATTATAGTGCCCTATTATTCATGTAGCCTTGTTCGGCGTATGGGCCTCGGGCAATTGCTTCCGAACGGAAATGCGACCAGTGTTCGTATATGTCTTTGGCTAATGCGTCAAACTCTGCCGTTTCTGCAACGACGTCTCCAGCTAGAGAAAAAGCAGTTCTGACAACATCGTCTGGAAAGTGACGGATCTGGACATTGTGTTCATCTACTAGAACAGTTTGGGATGCCGAGTTAGCAGCGGTAAATTCGGATACCATTCCTACGTTTTCAGCTTTACAGGCATGTTGAACAATGCTTTTTAGGTCTGGTGGCAACGCGTTGTACGCTTCCAGGTTGACCAGACATTCTAATGCAGAACTCGGTTCATGAAAACCGGGCCCGTAGTAGTATTTTGCTACTTTATAAAAGCCAAATGCTAGGTCATTCCAAGGTCCAACCCATTCGGTCGCATCAATTACACCGGACTGAAGCGCTGGCATAATTTCTCCACCTGGCAAATTAACGGCTGTCCCTCCCATCCGATTAATTACCTCGGCACCAAATCCTGGAATGCGCATTTTTATACCTTTAATATCTTCGGTAGAAAGAATTTCTTTCTGGAACCAACCACCCATTTGGATTCCACTGCCTCCAGCGAGGAATGCACGCAGTCCAAACCCTTGGCATAGTTGATCCCAAAGTTCTTGCCCCCCACCATAATATATCCATGCGTTGTGTTCTTGTACCGTAAGACCTCCCGGTACAGTACAAAAGAAAGGAAAGGCCTTATGCTTGGCAACCCAATAATAGGAGGCATCATGAGTCATTTCTGCTTTGCCTTCACGTACCGCGTCGAATGATTCAAACGCTGGAACTAACTCACCTGCGGCGTATAATTTAACAGTGAGGCGTCCATCCGACATATCTGTTATTGAATCCGCGATGCGCTGGGCTCCGGTCCCTAACCCTGGAAAATTTTTAGGCCAAGTTGTCACCATTTTCCATCGAAACTTGTCTTGTGATATGGCTGGCGAAGCAAAATTTGTAGCGGTCGCAGCGGCTCCAACAGCAGCTCCTTTTATAATAGAGCGACGGTTGTGAATATTTCGCGGCATATTTGCAGTCTCCGGATTAATGCAGTGGGCTTAGTATAGATCAGAGGCATTCTCGCGCAATAAGTCTAAGAATATTTTGTGCGTTATTTTCTGGTTTTCTGCCCCTGACTCTAACTTTGTTATCTAGGTGTTTTTGCCTAGATACATTAGAATTTCTATGCCATTTATCTCATGAATAGTGGAGTAAAAAGAATTAAGTATTACGCGCTGCAGCTCGATCTCCAACAAAACCATAGTCATCTAAAGGTTGATATTGCATTGCAGTGTTGCGAAATTTATTCCAACTTTCATACACCCTACGATTGATCTCCCCCTCGGAGGCGGTTTCTGCCACCACATCTTGGGATAGGCGGTGCATGGCCAGAGTTACGTCGTTTGGAAAGCTATGAAGCTGTACACCATGTTCTTGGAGTAAGACAGGAAGGGAGCCAGCATTTTTTGCGAAATACTCTGCTCTCAACTCGTTATGAATGGTGGTGGACGCCGCGTAGACAATATCTTGAAGGTCTTTGGGAAGTTTGTTCCAAGCGTCCAGATTAAGCATAAACTCTGAGGAACCCCCTCCCTCCTGGAATCCGGGTCCATAGTAATGTTTAGCAACTTTATGAAAACCAAACGTAAGATCGTTCCAAGGTCCTACCCATTCAGCCGCATCAATTACTCCAGATTGGAGTGCAGGCATAATTTCGCCTCCGGGCGTATTGACGGCAGTAGCACCCATTCTGTTTATGACCTCTGCCGCTAACCCAGGAATTCTATACTTCAAACCCTTGAAGTCGGACAAAGAATTTATTTCTTTTTTAAACCAACCACCCATTTGAACACCGGTGCTTCCAGCTGGAAAGGCACGAAGCCCAAAATCATTGTAAATTTCATCCCAAAGTTCTTGTCCTCCACCATGTTTTAACCATGACAGATGCTCGAGTTCGGTTAAACCGCTGGGCACTGCGCCAAAGAAAGCTAAGCTCTTATTCTTTGCAATCCAGTAGTAGGCTACGGAATGGCCGCATTCAGCCGTCCCTTCGCGCACAGCATCAAAGACTTCAAATGCAGGTACAAGTTCCCCTGCCGCAAAAAGTTTAATTTGGAGGCGTCCACCAGACATTGAGCCGATTAAATCAGCTAGGTGTTGTGCTCCTGTGCCGACACCAGGAAAATTTTTTGGCCAACAGGTGACCATTTTCCACTCGTGAGCTTGACCGATTACTGCTGGGGCTTTCCCAGGGGCACTTGGAGTGCCTGGATCGGGAGCATTACTTTTTGTGGCTAGGACTACGCCAGCCCCTATGACTAAGCCGGTTGCGCTACCTGAAATAAAATCGCGACGGTTCATTGATTATCTCCGATAAAATTAAATAGTTCCTGCCAACGGAATAAAAAAGCGCCAAAACTTAAGATTCACAATGAAGAGAGTTTATTCCAACCTCTCTCTGTT
The DNA here is from genome assembly GCA_964515905.1 of uncultured Rhodospirillaceae bacterium. Classification (GTDB taxonomy): domain Bacteria; phylum Pseudomonadota; class Alphaproteobacteria; order UBA7887; family UBA7887. The sequence continues at coordinate 11,944 of CAZEWK010000021.1, forward strand.
AAAATTTCTAGCGGCATAAATCGAGCTTTATAAGCCATTTTAGGTGATTGAGCGATCCAGTAGCCAAGATAAAAGAAAGGCAGCTTTAAAGACCTGGCGCGTTCTATATGCCAAAGAATTACATAAGTGCCGGGACTATATGAGGATCTGTTAGGAGCAAAAAATTTATAAACCCCTGATAAACCATCTGACAATCGATCTGTTAAAGCCACTGCCGTCAATAGTCCTGCTTTGTCACGAAATTCAACTGTTACTGTTTCCACCGGAGTGTCTTCTACCATTGATCGGTAATCGTTGAAATCCATTCGTGACATTTCACCATCTTTATGTCTTTCTTTCTCGTAAGCTTTAAATAAGGTATATTGTTCCTCTGTCGCAAAGGCCTGAGTTACGTGCGCAGTAAGGTCGTTATTTCGTCGTAGTGTACGTCTCATAGATTTAGTTATTTTAAACTCCCTCACACGCACCCTAGCGGGGACACAGGCTGTGCAGTTAGGGCAGGCGGGGCGATATGCTATGGAATGGCTCCGTCGAAATCCAGCTCGGCTCAAAGAGTCGTGCAGTTGCGCGGCGTCAAAACTATTTAATTCGGTAACAGCCTTACTTTCTATGCGCCCAGGGATATACGGGCAAGGTTGGGGGGCAGTGCCATAGAAGAAACGAAGTTTACTTGGATCAATGGTCAACATAATTTTATGCACTCGATTTATGAATTAACCAAGGGCAAATCATAGTACCAGGGGGCAAAAAAAGAAAATGTTAACCACAGTAATAGTATCAGAGGTGTTCCTGCGCGCATAAAATCAACAAATCTGTAGTGGCCCGGTGCCATGACCAAAAGATTTGTCTGGTAACCGATTGGGCTAGCAAAAGAGCAGCTTGCGCCGAAAATTACCGCATAAATAAATGGCATTGGATCCAGGCCAAGAGCACCCGCTATATTTACCGCGATTGGGGTAAAAAGCACTGCTGACGCGTTATTACTTAGGACATTGGTCAATAGTGCTATTAGTATGAAGAGGGAAGATAGAATAATTCCGGGTCCGGCCCCGTCGAGAGCACTAATTAACGAAATTGCTACAAAACTGGCCCCGCCTGTAACTTGGAGGGCCATTCCCAATCCGAGGGTCGCCGCAACGGTTAGAACTATTCTGCTATCTACTGCACGAACAGCATCCCGGATGTTCAGGCATCCTGTTACTACCATAGCCGCGGCTCCAGTTACTGCAGCAACTACGATAGGTAACAGTCCTGTAGCAGCGGTGATTAGTACAAAAAAGAATATAAGAGCAGCGCGTTGGGCATGAAAATATCGTGGGAGCGTGCGTTGAGACAATTCCATCAGGACTACATCTCGGCTATTTTGTAATGCTCGGACTTTATCGGGTGGACCTTGTATTAGTAAGACATCGCCTTCATCCAGTCGTATCTCAGTCAATTGTTGACGGATCATTCGGGATCTTCTTTGAATTCCTAGCACTATGCAATCATACGTATGACGAAATCCTATCGATTCCAAGTTTCGTCCTGCAATGGTTGCGGAAGGGGCGACCATTGCTTCTGCTAGGACTTGGTCGCCTTCCTGCCAAGGCTCGGTATTGTTGCTGGTTGTATCACTATTAGTATGGAATCTCTCTCCCGCTTTAATTTGTTGATGGGTTGGACTTGGATGTAGAGCGCGAGGTAATCGAGCAAGTGCGTCCGTTAAAATTTTTCTAGTGGCTGCAACAACAACTACATCACCGACTTGAAGTTTTATTTCAGTAAATGGCGGAAGGAATGCGTGTTCAGCTCTTTGTATCATTCGCACAGTCATATCCGGAAAAGTTTTGAACGTAGTCCCTATTAGGGTATCTCCAATCAAGGACGAATCTGGTAGCACTTCAATCTGGGCAATAAATTGACGATCTAGACTTGTTAACTGAGTTGCCATGGCGCTTCGATCGGGGATTAGGAATGGAGCGATGAATAGGACGTATATTAATCCAACAATTGCTAAAACGCTTCCTGGAACAAAAAAGTCAAAAAACCCTATTGGCGGTAAACCTAAATTGGTAACTACTCCCGCCACTAACAGATTCGTTGAGGATCCTATCACTGTCGTCATTCCACCTAATATGGATGCAAAACTTAATGGAATTAACAAACGGCTTACTGGGCTACCTATACGTTCAGCAAATGCACTGATTATAGGAATGAATATGACGACAACCGGTGTATTGTTTAGCACACTGGATACAATTGCGACTGGTATTAAGCTAATAATTAAACCTCGTAGAGCGCTGCCTCCGCTTAACCGATATAAGGTTGATGCTACTCCCTCAAGCGCTCCTGTACGCACCATTGCCTCACCAACGACAAGTAAGGCCATTACAGTTATTAGGCCCGGATTGGCGAATCCACCTAGAATCCTTCCTGCACTAAGTTGGTTCTCCCCAACTCCATCAGGAACCGGAAGCAGATGAAAAATAATCATCAAAATCGCAATTAGAGATGCAGAGGTTACTTCGAGAGGAAATTTTTCTATTGCGAAAGCAACTATTGTAATTGCGACTAGAGCTAAAGTGATCCACATTTGTAGATCAGCTGTTTCAAATCCCACAATGTGTCCTTAAATATCTGGGTTCAGCTTGCTTTGGTTATGTATATTAGAACAAGCACATTTACTTAGTCGAAGCCTATGATTGGCAGTTTGTAGTGGCACACCTTTGTCGGCGCAGGAAACTGTAGTTATTCCACATTGCTTCAGTTCCTCAGGATAACTGTCAAAAATATCTTAATAAATCATTGAAGTGAGGCCGGTATCAAACGAGTGGTGCTCTGTGTTCCCTCAATAATCTGTTCGAGTATTTAAAAAATACCATCGATCAAAGCGGGTGTATTCTAGCTATGAAGTTTACCCCTGTAAATTGTAACAAAGCATAAAATTAACTAACGATCGATAAAAAAGATAATATCTTTGAATTCGTTTCTATTAAGGCAATTACTTAATAAACTATGGATAGTGCCCGCTTAATAACTACTACAGAATATTTGCCTCTTTCTTATTGATAGAGTGCTTTTAGGGCCTAGTTCTTGCACATTACAGTTTCAAAAATTAGTGCTTCCGAAAATTGGAGCGCAGCCAGCATTCTGTCTAGGGCATAATAATTGATCTATTTTGGCTACAGCTAGCGAACGTATTATTTGTTGGCTGAACCCTTACTTGTTAATGGGGTTAAGAATTAGGGTGTGCCGAGCTCGACCGCGCACAGTTTTGTCAGTGGTGGGAACTATAATCCATTTGTTATTTACCCAGTCACGTGAGAGGTCTCGGTAATGTTCGGAAAAAATATTTCCAGATTGACCGGTGCTTATCATTAAATGCGTGGCGTCAGGTTCAGATAAATCAAAAATAGCTCGCAGGGCGGCTCCGTGATTTTCTTCAAAAGGAGCATCTGTTCTAGATATAGTAGTGTTTGCTTGCATAACAGTATAAGGCCCCCCTCCGTGTTCCTGAATGATGTCAAAAATACGTCCGACAATTGATACCCGAGAGAGAGCTTGATGGCGATGGCGGGCCTTATGTGCCTTACCCCAAATCCATTTGTTTTGATTTTCCCCATAATTATCCTCTAACCATAACAAGGCCATGTCTCTGGCTAAAAGTATTTGTTTTGCACATGTTTCGAATTGTGGGGTATTGACGTCGTCGCACCACGTTTGGTTCTCGGTTAAGGTTTTGTACATAAAGTTCGGTCTACGAGACCATATGAGATCAAAGCTTTGACCTAACTCATCTCCATATACTAGCTTCGTTAGTTCCCGATACCAGGCATGGAATATCAAGGGCTCCTTTGCCTCAGGCTCCATAGCACCGTCCCACGTTGATAAGCTCTCCGACAGGGTATGACTGCCATTTAAGGACTTCTCTGATAGTAAAATGGGAAGAAAGTCATTAGCCATTAGAGACTGTACATCAGTTTGAATCAGTTTGTAGTCACTTACTGTATGGTTAGATAGGTTTGTAAGTAGTTCTATTATGCGATTGTAACGGTACGGTGAAGCCCAGTCATGAGTTATAAAGTGGGGGTAACCAGGCGGCACTATTTTTTGGTTCGCGGTTACAATTTTCCCAGTTGCTGGGTTTAGTTCGTTAGGTAATTCCTCGAAGGGGATAAAATCTACCCAGTCTCCCTGACCGGTCCATCCCTTGGACGGGAACCAACCGTCCATTTCTTTGCGTATTGGTATTCTACCCGGTGCAATAAAAAATATGTTTCCAGAAGTATCTGCGCCTACAAAGTTTTGTTGAGGAGAGACAAAGTCTCTCAGGGCATTTTTCATTTCCGTCCATGTATCAGCTTGAGCCAAATTAAATCCAGCTTGTATTGTTGTGTCGTCAGAAGCCAATGCTGTCCATGAAAGAGACATTGCTTGTTTTTCTTTTAGTATTTCTGAGTGCCTTTTGCTAAAGTCCGATATAACGGGACCGTGGTAGGTTTCCCGAATACTCATTTGTATATTTTCGGAATTTTTAACTTTTATAGTTTCGGTGCGGATTCTGAAGAAATCAGAGCCATAATTTGTTAGGTATTTATCTGAATTGTTTTCTTGTATTTTTTCGATAAATAGATCCTGCACATCTGGTCCAGTATTTGTAACCCCCCAAGCGAGGTTGTTGTTTCGCCCCACAATTATGACAGGTATTCCAGGTATTGTGGCGCCAACAATATTCAGGTTTGGTGCACTGAGGTGAGCAAGATACCAAGGCGAGGGGGCCGTGAGTCCCAGGTGTGGATCACTAGCTACAATAGGTTTCCCAGTTGCCGTATGTTGACCGCTTGTTGCCCAATTGTTAGACCCTACTTTGCTGCTTATTGGGGTTGGTAGGAAGGTCAATAAATTTGGTATTATATTGCCTGATATATTTGTTATCTCAACACCTGTTGTTGACCGACGGGTATTACCAGCGTAGGGCGGCCAGAGGTCATTGATTTGATCTTGGCTGAGTTCTTGACTTAATTTTTGTCGAATTAGTTCCTCGTGTGCATTTCCTCCTAATTTTTGTGCCATCATCTTAGCGGACACTATCGAATCTGCAGCGGTCCATTGTTCTGGTACGTGGTTAAACAAGACAAATTCTATTGGTAACGCCCCACTGCGATGAGTTAAATAGGCATTTACCCCTTTGGTATAGGCGTTAATTAAGGCAATCGATTCACTGTCAAAATGATTCAGGCTCAAGGTGGCGGCTTTATAAAATCCGAGCCCCCTTAAGTATTTGTCCAAATTAACTGTTCTTTCACCAAAAATTTCGGAAAGCCTTCCGGCACCTGCCATTCGGCCGAGTTCTATTTGCCACAATCTATCCTGAGCGTGCACAAAGCCCAATCCAAAATATGAGTCCGTTTCACGATTGCCATAGATATGAGGAACGCCGTGCGTATCGCGTATAATATGTATCGGAGCTTCCGGTCCCTGTACATAGATGTGGCCATCTAGAGTTGGTAGAGAAGAGCGCAGCCAGAAAATCCCAACCGTTAGTAACATTAGGAGGATTAAGATTGTGGAGATCGTATTCCGTTTAAGGATGGGCATTTTTTTGATTCAAAACTAATTGCATTATTTCTTTAAAATATGGTCTCGATGTTGATTTAGGGTCGGGGCGGGTCCTCTTGTTCTTTCGTCCGAGTATCGGCTTAATTTCATTGGATTCCCAGCGATCTTTAGTTTGGAGGGACTATTGCTCTCAATTTCTACCACCATATTTCTGGATATTACTTGCGGATTTGTAATTGCATCTGCGACAGTATTCAAAGGTCCGCAAGGAATGCCCGCTGCCTCTAGCAACGATAGCCAATGACCCGTATCTTTTTTGGTTAGTATCGCTTCTAGACTATGTTTCAGTGCTATTACGTTTTCCATTCGTGCTTTGTTGTCTATGAATCTGTTCTCTTTTGCGAGATGCTCAATTTTTAATGCTTCACATAGTTTGATAAACAAACCGTCGTTCCCCGCTGCTATTATGATGTAACCATTGTTGCTTTTATAGCATTCAAATGGGGCAATTGATGGATGGCGGGCCGCAGAGGGACCAGGATTAGTTCCTGTGGCCGAGTAACGGGCTATAGCATTCTCTAAGATTGCTATTTGGCAATCTAACATAGAAATATCAATAAATTGTCCAGTCCCGGTTTTAGAGCGATCAAAAAGCGCAGCATTAATAGCGATAGTGGTAAAAAGTCCAGCTGTTATATCTCCTATAGCCGTCCCTACGCGTGTTGGTGGTCCGCCTTCGTGTCCGGTTAAACTCATTAAACCTCGCATACCTTGTACAGCCATATCGTATGCTGGGCGTCGGGAATCAGGACCGGTATGACCGAAACCAGAACAAGCTGCATAAATTAAATTTGGGTATAGTACGTGTAACTCCTCCCAGCCGTAGCCTAGCTTCTCCATAGTACCAGGGCGAAAGTTTTCAACTAATACATCAGATATAGATAATAAATTATTGAATTCAATACGATCTTCATCATTCTTTAAATTAAGAACTATACTTTCCTTACCCCGGTTTAGCGACATAAAGTAAGCAGAGTCACCTTCAAACCATGGTCCATACCTCCTAGAATCGTCACCGCCTGGAGGTTCAACTTTGATAATTCTTGCGCCTAAATCATTTAAAATCATTGTACAGTATGGACCAGCGAGCACTCTTGTTAGGTCCAGAACTGTGATTCCACTTAAGGGACCCAAGGGAGGGATAATAGGGTCTTTTTGGTGTGTATTTCTGCTGGATGCGCTATCAGTCATCATTTGTTTCCTTGGATGGGGCTCTATATCGAGAGCTTGGCATAATAGTTATTTGAGGTTGTATTGGTAGAATGAATATTATTGAGAAAACTAGTGATAAAAATTTTTCGTCTGTTAGGGAAATAATTGAGAAACTTCGCCCAGAAGTGCCTATTTATTGTCTTAGTCGTAAAATAATTGAAGAAAATGCGCGTAAATTCATCGAAGGGTTCCCTGGGAAAGTGTTGTACGCCGTTAAATGTAATCCGCATGTCGACGTATTAGATTCCTGTGCTGCTAGTGGTGTAACAAATTTTGACGTCGCTTCTCTGGGTGAGGCCCAACTTATCTATAGACGCTACAGGAACGCGGGAATTTACTTTCAGCATCCCGTTAAGTCCCGTACCGCTATCAGGAGTTCCTATGAACTTTGCGGTGTAAGAAATTTTGCTGTGGATCATTCGGCAGAGCTTTCTAAAATCTCAGAGGAAATAAATGGAACAAGTCAGATAACGATCTTCGTCAGATTGGCAACACCGCCCGGCGGAGCTAGGGAACATTTATCGGACAAATTTGGCGCCTCAATCAAGTCGGCAGGAGATTTATTATCGAAAATTTATGAAAAAGGTTATAAACCGGCAATATCATTTCATGTTGGTTCACAATGCTATGACCCAAACGCATATTTGATAGCACTTTCCATGGTGGGAGATTTACTAGAACAGTCAAAAGTAAAAATTACGGCCCTTGATGTTGGTGGTGGTTTTCCAGCGAATTACCCAAAGATGTCCACGGCCCCTTTAGAGTCTTATCTAGCACCCATAAGGAACGGGATAGCGAGTTTGAATCTGTTGGACGACGTGGATATATTGTGTGAACCAGGGCGTGCATTAGTTGCAAATGGTATGTCAATAATCACCCAGGTGCACTTGCGTAGAGAAAGGTCTCTCTACATCAACGATGGAATATTCGGGAGTTTTGCTGAGACGAGTTTAAATAAATTTGAATTAAGTGCAGAAGTTCTTCGACTGAACAATGATCCATCACAAGAATTGCTTCCTTTCACGATTTATGGACCTACATGCGACTCGCATGACCAGATTCCTATGGTTGTGAATTTGTCTAGTGATGTAAAAGAGGGGGATTGGGTTGTATTTTTTAATGTAGGTGCATATAGCAACGCGATGAGAACAACTTTCAACGGCTTTGATTCAGAAATATTTGTTAATCTTGTGGAAAACTGAAGGTGGTGCAGGGTGCCGACCAGAAATTAGTATTCCTTTGTTAAAATTAGACGGATGTATCAATGAGTTTTTTCTAACAAAAAAATGTAATCTCTTAATACGGATTGTCTAAAAATAATTGAATACATTTATGGGGTTCCTAGAGACATTCAATTTTAGTAAAAATTTATATTGGTTTTTTTAGTAACAACATATTAGAAAGATGAGGCGATTGCCATGGATCTTCAATTAAACAACAAAAAAGTATTAGTAACAGGAGGTTCCCGTGGCTTAGGACGCGCTATAGGTGGTACTTTGGCCGCTGAAGGATGCCAAGTTACCTTGGCTTCCCGAACTGAAGGTGACCTACAGAAAGCACAAGTTGAGATTACCGAGGCCACGGGGAGTGAGGTATCAATTTACGCTTTTGACCTGAGCAGAACGGAGAATTTAGAACGCCTTGTGAACGCCTGTTCTGATATTGATATTTTGGTTAATAATGCTGGGGCTATTCCTGGTGGTAGTCTTTTTGATGTTGAAGAACCTCGCTGGAGAGAGGCTTGGGACCTTAAGGTATTTGGTTATATCAACCTAACACGCATGATGTACAAGATTATGAAAGAGCGTGATGGTGGCGTAATTTTAAATATTATTGGTTTAGCTGGCGAGCGTTTGGATTCTAATTACATTGCTGGAAGCACGGGAAACGCAGGCTTAATGGCATTTACTCGTGCTCTTGGAGGATGGAGTTTAGACGACGGGATACGTGTACTGGGAATTAATCCAGGTCTCTTCGCTACGGATCGTATGATAACGTTGCTTGAGACTCGTGCTGAACGTGAGTTGGGAGATAAAACCCGTTGGGAGGAGTTATTAAAAGGATTGCCGCTTGACCGTGCTGGGGACCCACAGGAGATCGCAGATCTTGCTGCTTTCCTCGTATCTCCAAAATCTGCCTATACTTCCGGGGTAGTTTACGCAGTTGATGGTGGAGTGGGAACCCGAACAAGAGTTATGTAACGCTGCTAAGAAGAGCCAGTTATTTTTTCCTATATTTCTTGGAGTGAATTAGCTGGACTTCTCCTGTAACCAGCGTGCAGCTTTTGGTGCAAAGTAGGTTAGGATACCATTCGCGCCAGCCCGTTTAAAGGATACTAGGCTTTCGAGGATTGCACTTTTTTCCTCTAGCCAACCCTGTTCTATTGCTCCCGCGATCATGCTGTACTCTCCGCTTACTTGATAGGCAAATGTGGGTAACCCAAATGCTTCTTTAACCCGGTAAATAATATCAAGGTATGGTAGCCCGGGTTTGACCATTAACATGTCGGCTCCTTCATGAATATCGAGTGCGACCTCTCTTAAAGCCTCGTCACTATTAGCGGCGTCCATTTGGTAAGTTTTTTTATCGCCTAATCCTAAATTTGGTGCAGATCCAATAGCATCACGGAAAGGCCCATAGAAGGCGGAGGCATATTTAGCGGCATAAGACAAGATACGGACATGTTCAAAACCTGCCTCGTCAAGTGCGGCACGTATAACGCCCACACGGCCATCCATCATGTCCGATGGAGCAATTACCGAGCATCCAGCGTTGGCTTGAACCAGAGATTGTTGAACTAAAATTTCTAGTGTTCGATCATTATCGATATGTCCGTTTCTTAATACTCCGTCGTGGCCATGGCTAGTGAACGGATCCAACGCGACGTCGCAAATAATTCCGATATCTTGTTTTTCCTTCGCTATTTGGCGTATTCCTTTGCAGATTAAATTGTCTGGGTTAATAGCTTCGGTTCCGTCCTCATTCTTTAATTCATCTTGTATAACTGGGAAAATTGCAATTGCAGGTATCCCTAATGATACTGCAATTGAGATAGTTTCTTTAAGTAGATCTAAGGATATTCGCTCTACACCGGGCATTGTTGTTACTTTGCTTCGTTTATTGGTTCCTTCCTGGATAAAGATGGGCCATATCAGATCGTTCACTCCAATCTCATTCTCGCCAACCATCCGTCGTGACCAATTATCTCGGCGATTCCTACGTAACCGTGTTGCAGGAAACTGACCTAATTGGTTAGGTAATCTTGAACCACGCATTTAATACCTCCAAGTGCGAGTCAGATGATAAAAGTCTAGGGCATAACGTACAAGGTTTCTGACCTGTCACGCTATTGTCGAAAAGGTTTATAAGCTAAAGTGGATGAGTTGACATTCTTTCTTATGCAGAACTAATGTCGCTCCTTATATTTATTTTCGTATCGGAGGCCGTTTGATCCGTGGAATTTGAACTAAATGAAGAGCAGCGAGCTTTCCAGAAAGTGGCAAGAACGTTCGCCCAGGAAAGTATGGGGCCGTTCGCTTCGAAATGGGATGAGGAATCTATATTTCCGGTTTCCACACTTAGGAAAGCAGCATCGCTAGGGTTTGCCGGAATTTATTGTCGTGATGACTTCGGTGGCGCCGATCTTAGTCGACTTGATGCAACGATTGTTTTTGAAGAACTTGCGGCAGTGTGTCCATCGACAGCTGCATACTTATCTATCCACAATATGGCTAATTGGATGATTGATCATTTTGGTAATGACCGTCAAAGGAAGCAATGGGTCCCAGGATTGTGTTCCATGGATTTAATGGCGAGTTATTGTCTTAGTGAGCCTGATGCTGGATCAGATGCTGCAAGCCTAAAAACCCGAGCGGTTAGGGAGGGGAATGAATACATAATTAATGGAAGTAAGGCCTTCATTTCAGGCGCTTCAACCTCTGACATATACGTTTGTATGGTTAGAACTGGTGATCGAGGACCTCAAGGTATTTCGTGTATCATCGTACAGAAAGACACCCCAGGACTATCGTTTGGAAAGCAAGAAAGTAAACTTGGTTGGCATTCACAACCGACTGCTTCTGTTCATTTTGATGATTGTCGTGTGCCTGTATCAAATCTAATTGGAGCGGACGGTATGGGGTTTAAAATTGCGATGCAGGGATTGGATGCCGGACGAATAAATATTGCTTCTTGTTCTGTCGGTGGTGCACGGACTGCAATGGAGGACGCAAAAGCACATATCTCTACACGGAAGCAATTTGGTAAAACATTATCCAACTTTCAGTCATTACAGTTTTATCTGGCAGATATGGTAACTGAGCTAGAGGCAGCCCGTTTAATGATTCGAAAAGCAGCAGTTTATCTTGATAAAAGCAGACCAAATTCAACAATGTGGTGTGCCATGGCAAAAAGGTTTGCTACGGATATAGCGTTTCAAGTGTGCAATAGGGCTTTACAACTCCACGGAGGTTACGGGTATTTGCGTGATTTTCCAGTGGAACGGATTCTCCGAGATCTTCGTGTCCATCAAATTCTTGAAGGAACAAATGAAATTATGCGAGTAATAATTGCAAGACATTATCTACAAACGGGAGGTTATGATCATGAGTAGCGAACCCGAGATTTTGTTCTGGCGTCGAGGTTGTGTCGGACACATAAAGTTTAACCGCCCCAAGTTATTAAATGCTTTAAATTACGAGATGGTTGTGCAGATTCAGGAACAGCTTAATAAATGGAAAAATGATCCAAAGGTGGGAGCCATTATTATCCAAGGTGAGGGAGAGCGTGCATTTTGTGCAGGAGGGGATATTAGAAGATTGGCGGAAGCTCGCAAGAAAGAGGGAATCGGATACTGCCACGATTTTTTCAGTTCAGAATTTACACTTAATCGTACTGTTTCAAGTTATCCTAAACCATATATTGCGATACTTGATGGGATTACAATGGGTGGAGGAGTTGGCCTGTCTGTACACGGTCATTATAGGATTTCTACCGAACGAACCTTATTTGCAATGCCGGAGACAGGTATAGGATATTTTCCGGATGTCGGAGCAAGTTATTTTTTGCCCAGGTGTCCTGGTGCTATTGGAATGTATCTTGGACTGACAGGAGCACGCCTAAAACCAGGAGATAGTTTAAGGGCAGGGATCGCTACTCATTACATAGAGGCAAGGCTAATAAAAGATATAATAGAGAATATCGAAGATTTACCGCTGACCTCCGACATTGGAAACAAAGTAGACTTGCTTCTATCAGAATATAATACAAAATTGGAAGACGAAACATTAACTAGTAATTTAGAAGCGATAAATAACTGTTTCTCAAAGACGTCGGTAGAAGACATATTAAATTGCCTTGGGGAAATAGGTGATGAATGGTCCCGACAGACTTTATTAAACATCAGACAAAAATCGCCGACCAGCTTGAAAGTTACCTTTCGTCAATTGAAGGAAGGAAAGGACATGAGCTTTGACGATTGTATGGTAATGGAGTTGCGGTTGGCACTGCGATTTATGGAGGGAAAAGATTTTTATGAGGGGGTGCGAGCAGTTATAATCGAAAAAGATAATCAACCGCAATGGGCACCCAGTCATGTGGAGGACGTCCCTGATGTTGAAGTAGATCGTTATTTTTTGCCACTTGGTAAAAATGATTTAATATTTTCTTAAACTTATTGAATCGTTTTTTTGTTTTTTCATAAGGAGATTAAAGCATGAATATCGGTTTTCTTGGTACCGGTAACATGGGTACTCCCATGGCCTTAAATTTAATTAATGCAGGGTATTCATTGATTGCTTTTGATCGTTCGATAAGCGCCTTAAAAACAGTTATAGCAGCGGGGGCGACTTGTGCGTCGTCAGTGCAAGAGTTGGCTAGGGAAAGTGATACACTGATTACCATGTTACCTGCAGGTGATGATGTCAGGAGTGTCTATGAAGGTGAAAACGGTATTATTAAGGTTGCATCACGAGGCACGCTATTAATCGATTGTTCCACTATCGACATTGAAAGTGCCCAAATTGTAGCTAATACAGCAAAGGCTAATGGACAGGAGATATTAGATGCACCGGTATCTGGAGGGGTAGCGGGGGCATCCGCGGGAACTTTAACTTTTATGGTAGGAGGGTCTCCTGAGGCCCTCGAGCGATCTCGCCCACTTCTGACGATTATGGGTAAAAATATCTTTCACGCTGGAGTTAATGGTAGCGGTCAAGCCGCGAAGCTATGCAATAATTTGATGTTGGGGATTTCCATGATTGCCACATCAGAAGCGTTTTCTCTGGGAGAGAAGTTAGATTTAGATTTAGAAACACTTTTCAAAATTATTTCAAGTGCTTCTGGGAGTTGTTGGGCTATGCAAAATCATTTACCTGTCCCAGGTATTGTTGATGGATCTCCGTCGAACAACGAGTTTCAAGCGGGTTTTGCCGTGGCAATGATGGCAAAAGATCTTCGGTTGGCTCAGTCAGCAGCTCAAACTGCTGGAGTAACAATCCCTATGGGGAGTTATGCGGCTGAACTTTATACGTCTTTCGAACAAAGCGGAAAGGCGAGCTTGGATTATTCTGCGATCATAAATACAATATCTAAAAAATATTTATAATCAGTTATTTATGGTAAAATCCTCATTTCTTATTAAGAGAAAATATACCGGGCGTCTCTCTCGCTAAGACGTAAAGGCCTGTATTCCGGTTTGAGAACGCCCTAGAATGAGAGCGTGCACATCGTGAGTGCCTTCATAGGTATTTACTGCCTCAAGGTTCATTACATGACGAATAATATGATATTCGTCGGAAATCCCGTTTCCACCGTGCATGTCCCTTGCTGATCGAGCGATGTCTAAAGCTTTGCCGGTTGAGTTACGTTTAATGATAGATATCATTTCGGGTGTTGCTTTCCCGGTATCTTTCAGTCGTCCCACTCGCAGACATGCCTGCAGTCCAATGGTTATTTCGCTTTGCATATCAGCCAGTTTTTTTTGTACAAGCTGATTGGCAGCTAATGGTCGACCAAATTGCTTCCTGTCCAGAACGTACTGGCGAGACGCGTGCCAACAAAATTCAGCGGCTCCTAGCGCACCCCATCCAATTCCGTAACGGGCATTGTTTAGGCACCCAAATGGACCTTTAAGACCAGTTATTTCAGGGAACACGTTAGCTTGTGGGACAAAAACATCCTCTAGGATAATTTGACCTGTCGGTGATGCGCGTAGCGCGAATTTACCTTCAATTTTTGGTGTTGAAACGCCTTCCATATCCCGTTCTACGATAAAACCTCGAATTTGCCCCCCTTTATCTTTTGCCCATATAATCATGACATCCGCAACCGGACTATTGGTGATCCAGGTTTTTGTCCCATTCAATATGTAGCCGCCATTAGTATTTCTGGCACGGGAAATCATGCTTCCCGGATCTGAACCATGGTCTGGTTCTGTTAATCCAAATGAGCCAATTAGTTCGCCCTTCGCAAGGGCTGGTATATATTTAAGTTTTTGATGCTCTGTTCCATATGTATAAATGGGCCACATTACCAGACTTGACTGGACACTTAGACAAGATCGATAAGATGAATCTACACGCTCTATTTCTCGGGCAATTAATCCATAAGCGACTGAGCTTGCTCCGGCACATTCATAGCCGTGGAGATTAGATCCCAGTAAACCTAGTCGCCCCATTTCCTTCATAATATTTTTGTCAAAGGTTTCATTTCGATTAGCGTCTATTATGCCTGGTGCCAAAACATCTTCTGCAAAAGATTTGGCGGTAGCCGCTATCATGCGTTCATCTTCCGATAATTGGCTATCTAGGAGAAAAGGATCCTGCCAATCAAAACGAGGAACGTGAGCGTCGTTTCTTTGCTGGGATACTATCTTGGATTGCATATCTCGCTCCGATTATGGTTCTCTAAACCGAGGCTATTTGTTTATCGTACGTAGAAAGAGTTTGTAATTGCGAGAAAATGGCGAAGTCTTTTTTCATTCATCGTACGTATGGTGGTCCGGTACCATAAATTATTGACTTTCTGCACTCGTACTACCAAATATTGAGTCATCGGACCTATCGGGTACTGGCAAACTAGTTCTTCTCCAGAGCCAGCGGGGTTAGTTACAACAGATACTGGTTTGCAAAAGTCTAATGGCCATTTTTGAAATTGCGAAAGTTTTACCAAAGAGTTTTCTATTAGATTGTGCAATTTTCTATTTTCTTGTTTTATAAACGGGTTGTCAGGATCCACAACCAGGTCTTTCAATATTCGATTTACTCCAATGTTCAGGGTCATATGATCCTCTAACCATTTTGTAGGATCTAAGGATGTTTCAGAAATTGGAAGCATAATGATTGAGCTTAAATAGGAAAATTGACCTTTTTTAGGAGTGATTTTTGTGCCACGCAGGGTGGATCCATTCCCTAATTCTTTATATGTTGTTTCTACTTTGTAGCCGTCTGGAATTAAAAAATATTGAGCCATTGCACTATTCTCGGCTGTCAGAGAAAAAGCCAAAAGCAATACAGAGAAAAATGTATAGATCACGACTGAAGATTGGCTGCGTCCAGTCTTTGCTATTTGATCGATCATTGTACTAGTGTTTAAACAATACTGGTTGTCCAGTTCGTTCTTGAACAATTTGATCATCCTGCATGATTATTTTTCCACGAAGAATAGTGGTGATAGGCCATCCTGTTACTGTTTTATCCAAAAAGGGGCTCCAGTCACATTTACTTGCAAGCCATTCCCTACTGATACTTTTTCGACAGCGCATATCCACTAAAGTTAAATCGGCATCAAAGTCTACTTTGATTTCTCCCTTAAATTGTGCGTTGTATAATTTAGCGGGACCAGAGCTGGTCAGTTGCACCAGGCGGTTTAGACTCAATCGACCATTATTTACATGATCAAGCATTAACGGGAGGAGGGTTTGGACTCCCGGCATGCCTGACGGACTTTTTGGGTACCCTTGTTCTTTTTCTTCACGAGTGTGGGGTGCATGATCGGAACCAATGGCGGTGACAGTTCCATCAGTTATGCCTTCCCACAATCCACGTTGGTGGCTTATATCTCGTATGGGTGGATTCATTTGGGCATATGTCCCCAGTTTTTCGTAACACTCAGGAGCAACTAACGTTAAATGCTGTGGTGTACACTCAACAGTTGCTATGTCCCGGGCTTTCCGTAGAAAATCAATTTCATTTGACGTGGTGACGTGTAGTACATGGACCTTACGGTTTAGTTCCCTTGCATGTTTTATCAAGCGCTGTGTGGCCAAAAAAGCAGTATCCACATCGCGCCATAGCGGGTGAAGTTCTGGGCCACCAACAGAGTTCTTAATATGCATACGTTCAACCAAGCGGGCTTCATCTTCAGCATGAACAGCTGCTCGTCGATTTCCAGAAGCAAGAACTTTACGTAACGTATTGTCATCCGGAATTAGTAAAGTGCCGGTTGACGAGCCCATAAATATTTTGACACCGACACAACTTGGAAGTGTTTCCAGTTTTGACAGGTTTAGTGCGTTTTCTTCACTCGCACCTATGAAAAATCCGTAGTCGCAGTGATATCGACCTTGAGCTCTTGTTAGTTTATCGTCAAAGAGTTCCACTGTAGTGGTTGATGGATGAGTGTTGGGCATCTCGAAAACGCTGGTGACGCCCCCAAGCACTGCAGCTCTGCTACCCGTTTCCATATTTTCTTTATGTTCATTTCCGGGTTCACGAAAATGTACCTGGCTATCAATTATTCCGGGTAGGATATGTAAATGCCTGGCATCGATGATATTTTTGGTTTTACGACTGGCTAGATCACCAATTTCAGAAATTTTTCCGTTTTTAACTCCGATATCGGAGGTTTCGGCCACAGTATCCGTGGTGATGATGCCATTCTTAATTAAGAGGTCAAAGGTAGTGTCCATCAATGGATTCTCTGTAAAGTAGCTGGTGGTAGCATGATTCTCAGATGTTCAGCGTGATTGCCGGGGAGGGGCGATTATAAAAGCTGGTGTATGATTACCCCAACCAGTAGTTTTATCCGAATTTTTGGCATTTCGTGGCTTATTAGTTTTAGAATGTTGACGATCATTATTTTTTTTGCGGCTCAGTAGTGAGCGACCTTTGCCCTGGGTTTCTTTTCGCTCAGAAGGGCTACGCGAACTGTTGTCGGTCGGTATAGCAGTTTTTTTTGCTTGTTTCTTGCTTTCAATTTTGGCTTCAAAGTTATTAGTTTTAGTAATCTCTGTATCCCAAGGGGGTATTTTGTGCCCTATTAAATCTATTATAGCAGACACAAACTTTTCATCTGCTTTGGTTGAGATTGTGAATGCAAATCCAGTTTTACCAGCACGACCGGTACGGCCAATTCTGTGTACGTAATCTTCAGCATGAAGTGGAACATCGAAGTTAAATACATGGCTTAGACCAAGAATATCTAAGCCTCGACCAGCCACGTCCGTTGCTACCAATAATTTGGTATTACCAGCCTTAAACAGGGCGAGAGTTTCCTCTCGGATCGATTGATTCATGTCGCCGTGTAACGCGGCACTCAGAAAATTGTGTCGACGCAGATATTTATCGAGAAGGTCTACATCCACCTTTTTATTACAAAAAATCAGTGCATTCTCCACTTGCTCATTTTGTAGCAACGTAAGTAATAACTTATTTTTTCCTCTTGGGGAGGCCTGCACTAAGTATTCTTTTACTGTGTCCGCTGTAGTCGACGGCGGAGCAACTGAAATTTCTTTAGGATTAATTAAAAATTTATTCGCCAGGTTACGGATTTCAGAGGGCATGGTTGCTGAAAACATCATAGTTTGTCTGACTGATGGAAGTAAGCCTACAATTTTTTCAACATCAGGGATGAATCCCATGTCGAGCATGCGATCAGCTTCATCGATGACCAGGAACTTAGCATCATTCAATAGGAGTGACCCGCGATCAAACAAATCAAGTAAGCGACCCGGTGTTGCGATTAGCACGTCTACGCTACGAGCAAGCTTTCGTTGTTGCTCCTCCGCTGAAACGCCACCGATTAGTAATGCCATTTCCAATTTATGGTACTTTGCGTAGGTTACGAAATTTTGTGATATTTGTGCAGCTAACTCGCGAGTTGGTGTTAGGACTAAAGATCGTGGCATCCGAGCTCGAGCCCGACCGACGGATAACTTTTGTATCATAGGTAATGTAAAAGATGCGGTTTTTCCTGTACCTGTTTGGGCACAACCTAAGACATCACGGCCGGATAAGACAACTGGAATTGCATGAGCCTGAATTGGGGTAGGATCACTGTAGCCCGCGTCGGCAATAGCTTTAAGAATATCAGGGTCAAGCCCTAGGTTTTCGAACAAGTTTTATGTCCGTTGAATCGTGTGAGGCATAATTGTCAATCAGTGGTTTTGTCATAACAGTACCACTGCAATCCAGTCCCTTTACACGAGGCTGATATTGTATGTCAATGACAGTCCGATTTGGTTCTGCACAAAAAGGAACCTTAAAATCAGTTTACCACAAAGAAAATATTACTCCTGAAAAGTTTTAAGTGGCTTTTTTAGCCGAGTACAATTGATTCAAAAGTCAAGTGTTTCAACATATTTTGCCCGTTTTTGTATAAATTCGAGACGACTCTCTGGGTTTCTCCCCATTAATGCTTCGACCCTTTTTGCTATTACTGATCGCGATTTCGTTGGGGTTTCAACTCTTAGTAGTGTTCTTGTACTAGAGGACATTGTGGTTGCCTTAAGTTGCGCAGGAGGCATTTCACCAAGACCCTTGAATCGACTAATATCAACTTTTCCCCTCGAAATTTTTGACTGCATTTGCTTTAGGTGCTGGTCATCTCTTGCGTATTCTATTTTAGAGCCGTAACTCACCCGATAAAGAGGGGGTTGAGCTAAAAACAAATGATTTTCCTGAATTAAATTCGGAATTTCGCTATAGAAAAAAGTCATTAATAGAGATGCAATGTGCGCACCATCTACATCGGCATCCGTCATGATGATCACCTTCTCATACCGGAGTTTATTGCTGTCGTAGTTATCCCTTGTACCGCAGCCTAAAGCTAAAACTAAATCGGATAATTCTTTATTTGCTTTTAATTTTTCTTTACTGGCACTGACTACATTTAAAACCTTGCCCCGTAATGCAAATACCGCTTGTGTTTTACGATCCCGGGCTGATTTTGCTGACCCACCAGCAGAATCACCTTCAACTAAAAATATTTCTGTTCCCGCCGCTTCAACTTGGGAACAATCAGATAGTTTTCCTGGTAAACGTAGTCTTCGTGTGGGGCTTTTCCTTTTGACTTCTCGTTCTTCTCGCCGTTTTAATCGTTCTTCTGTTCTCTCCAGGATATTTGTTAAAAGTACTGAGGCCAATACTGGGTCTTTGGTTAACCAGTGTTCAAAATGATCCTTTATAGAATTTTCGACCATTTTTGAGGCTTCTGGAGTGTTTAACTTCTCTTTCGTTTGTCCTTGAAATTGAGGTTCTTTAAGGAAAACAGATAGAATACCGCAACTACCTGTTAGAATGTCTTCACTCGTTATACGATCAGCACGCTTTTCTTTGGTCAATAGACCGTAGGCCTTGATACCTCGTGTAAGTGCCGTTTTAAATCCTGTCTCATGGCTACCACCTTCAGATGTTGGGATAGTATTGCAGTACGAATATAAAAAGGAAGTCCCAGTATTATCGAGCCAAGATACCGCCCATTCGACTTTCCCCCCATTTTTAAATTCTGCTTCTCCAGAAAATGGTACCGAAGTCACCATTTTGCTATTGCTAGTTTCAGTCGAAAGAAAATCCTTTAGACCACCGGGGAACTTGAGTGTCGCTTTCTTTGGGATCTGTGGTTCTTTCTGAAGACATTGGTCTGAACAGCGCCATCTAATTTCTATTCCTCGAAATAGATAGGCCTTAGATCGGGCCATGCGATATAAGTAGCCTGGGTGAAAAGTTGTTGATCCGTTAAAGATTTTTGGATCAGGATAAAATCTAATAGACGTCCCACGACGGTTTTTCACACCTTTTAATTGTTTCAATTTTCCGGTTGGTTTCCCAAACTTATATGACTGTTGCCAGAGTTTTTTGTTGCGAGCTACTTCGACAATTAGTTTTTCCGATAGTGCGTTTACTACAGAGAGCCCCACCCCATGGAGACCACCCGCTGTGGTGTAAACTTTATCAGAAAATTTCCCGCCAGCATGAAGTGTTGTGAGTATTACCTCTAATGCGGACTTCTTTTTATTTTTGGGATGAGGGTCAACTGGTATCCCTCGCCCATTATCACGAACCATCACCGATCCATCATCTGTTATTTCGAGATCAATAAAAGTGGCGTGGCCGGCTACTGCTTCATCCATTGCATTGTCGAGTAATTCAGCAACCAAGTGGTGGAGTGCACGTTCGTCCGTTCCTCCAATATACATTGCGGGTCGCCGGCGAACGGGTTCCAGTCCCTCAAGAACTTCGATGTCCTTGGCGGTATATTCGTTTTTTTTAGACTGTATACTAGAGTTAAATAAGTTATTCATTATGGTTATATAACACCTATCGGGGGGGAAGCGGAATATATATGGTACCACCCAGCAATCTAAAATACTAATTATAGTACCCAATAGTAATGTAGGAGTTTTTCTGATCTGTTCGATGTAACATCCGCCGCTATAAAGTGCTTCGACTCACAGGGTATGAGTGGAGCTCGATGTAATAAATGGTGGGATACTACTTTGAGTTGCCTTTTAGAAAAAAAACGGGATTACCGTACTTATGGGGAAGGCTTAGCAGTCCAGAATTTAGAATTAACTTTAATAAACTAGTGAAAGCTAATGTAAATACATACATAATTCTCTATGCATGCGCCCTAGGACTGTGTATGGCTACCCCCGATTCCACCAAATAATAAATTGTGGAATAAGGGGATCGCCACGTTACTATTCGTTTAGACGCTGTAATACATATCAAACTCGACCGGATGCGGTGTATGTTCAAAACGATAAATTTCTTCCCATTTTAGTTCGCTATATGCTGAGATTTGCTCATCAGTGAATACGTCGCCTTTTAATAAGAATTCCCTGTCTTCATCCAGTGCATTTACGGCCTCGCGTAAGCTTGAACATACAGTTGGGATATCTTTGAGTTCCTCTGGAGGTAGATCGTACAGATTTTTATCCATAGCGTCTCCAGGGTGAATTTTATTTTGGATACCGTCCAATCCTGCCATAAGCATGGCTGTGAAGGCCAAATATGGATTGGAAGAAGGATCAGGGAAACGCACTTCGACTCTTTTTCCATTTGGACTAATTGCGTATGGAATTCTGCAGCTTGCCGATCGATTGCGAGCAGAGTAGGCAAGTAATACCGGAGCTTCAAACCCTGGAATCAGTCGCTTGTAACTGTTGGTTGTTGGATTAGTGAACGCGTTAATTGCCCGAGCGTGTTTAATAATTCCACCAATATAAAACAACGCATTTTCCGACAAGTCGGCATACCCATTTCCGGCAAAAATAGATTTGTTGTCTTTAAAAATTGATTGGTGAACATGCATCCCCGACCCGTTGTCATCTATAACTGGTTTCGGCAAAAATGTTGCTGTTTTCCCATAGGAATGAGCAACTTGGTGTACCACATATTTATACAATTGCACGTTGTCTGCACACCGAACTAAGCTTGCAAATTTTATTCCAAGCTCGTTTTGTGAGGGGGCGACTTCGTGATGATGTTTCTCCATGTCCACACCCACTTCGATAAGAGTGCTTACCATCTCTGCTCTCAAGTCTGTTAGTGTATCCACAGGTGGTACGGGAAAATATCCACCTTTGACAGCGGGGCGATGACCAGGATTCCCTCCGTCTAGCTGACTGCCCGTATTATATGGACCTTCCTCTGAGTCAATACGATAAAAAGAATGGTTCATTGAAACGTCCCAACGGACATCGTCAAATACAAAAAACTCTAGTTCAGGGCCAAAAAATGCTGTGTCCCCTAGGCCGGTAGAGTTCAGATATGCCTCGCCTTTTCTCGCAGTAGATCTTGGGTCTCTACTGTATGCCTGCCCCGAGACAGGTTCTCGGACATCGCAGAATAGCACTAAGGAAGGCTGTGCTGTGAATGGGTCTAGCGTAGCCGTAGCCGGATCTGGAACCAGGGTCATGTCAGATTCCTGAATCCCACGCCAACCGGCGATGGAAGATCCATCAAACATAATACCATCTTCAAATACTTCTTCACCAACGGTACCAACCGTTTGTGCTGTGTGTTGCCATTTTCCTCTTGGATCAGTAAATCGAAAGTCAACAAACGCAATGTCGTTGTCTTTGATCATTTGAATAACTTTGTTAGCTGCGTCGGCCATACCGTGCTACCACCTTCCCTTAGCTCTTTATTTTATTTGCATTCTCGTATCAAAAATAGTTTATCACCAAGTACTGCTTTAGTACTTTCGTAAGAGACGACTCACATGACTATCTCAAAACCCTCCTGGTATTTCTGAAGCTATTTTTTACCAACGAATCCAATATTATTTTATTGTAGTAAGATATAATCAAAGTGCTTCAGATCCTGTTTCACCGGTTCGGATACGAAGAGCCTCATCCAACGTGCTAACGAATATTTTTCCATCCCCAATTCTTCCTGTATGTGCTGCCTTTTGGATTGCCTCTATTGCACGCTCCGCTAACTCATCTTCGATTACTATTTCAAGTTTTATTTTTGGAAGAAAGTCCACGACGTACTCAGCGCCTCGATAAAGCTCTGTGTGTCCTTTTTGCCGGCCAAAGCCCTTAGCTTCTGTCACAGTCATGCCTTGCAGCCCAATCTCGTGGAGTGCTTCCTTCACTTCGTCCAGTTTAAACGGTTTAATAATCGCTTCAATTTTTTTCATTACCCAGGACCCTAGTTAAAAATTCCTGGTAATGTGTATCGCAACAGAGCAGGTGTGCCAACAGCACAACTCAAGTATTTTAGTGCCCAACAGAGGATTACCACAGGTTTTGCCTGTATTTAGGTCCAAAAATCTATAAAATGCAGATCCTCCATGATAAATATTAGGGTTTCGAGGGTGCAATGTGGTTGCCCGGAACTTGACGAACACGCCCTGCCACCGGTAGAGAACGTAATAAGTGGCGAGTGTAGCTCAGTTGGTTAGAGCGCTAGATTGTGGATCTAGAAGTCGGCGGTTCAAATCCGCTCACTCGCCCCATTTTATTGTGATCAAAGAAGAGGAAATTTGGGAGGTATTGAGCTCGATGTCTGGATACCCAGTCACTAATTCAGATCAAAAGGAATTTTGGAATGATATAAAGGGTCAACTTTGGGTGGACTTGCAGCCGCGAATAGACGAAATGTTTCAGCCATTCGGTGAGAAGGTGGTTACGGCTCTGGGCCCAGAAGGTGGCGAAAAGGTTCTGGACGTTGGTTGTGGCACCGGTACTATGGCATTTAGGTTGGCTGAATATGTGAGGCCTTCAGGTGAAGTTGTTGCGGTCGATATTTCAAAACCAATGCTGGACTTGGCGCGACAACGAGCAGATTTAGTGTCTTCAGACAATACAATGTTTATTGAAGGAGATGCCCAAGTCTATAACTTCGACAATTTATATTTTAATGCTGTATTTAGTCGGTTCGGCGTTATGTTTTTCGATGACCCAATTATGGCATTTAAAAACCTTCGAAAGGCCGTTAAGCCGGGGGGAAGGTTGGCCTATGTCTGTTGGTCTGATAGAAAGGATAATCCTTGGATTCGCCTTCCTACGGGAGCTGCTAGAGAATTCTTGGACATAGCTCCTCCTCCTGAAATGGATGCACCAGGCCAGTTCGCAATGGAAAGGGAAGCCCGTATTGAAGAAATTTTAAAAGAGTCGGGATGGTCCAGTATTAAGATAGAACCATTTAACATTCGTCATAGCCTTGGTGCCGACGTGAAGGATGCCGCAGATTTTATATCTCATATGGGTCCAATGTCGGAGCCTTTTTCAAAGGCTGATAAGGACATAAAGCAGAAATGCCTTGATGCAATTAAAGGTGCATTGACACCATATGAAGAACCTGGGGGTGTTTATCTCAAGTTTGGCACTTGGATAGTTACTGCTAACAATGACTGAATTTTAAAGTAGATCTTTGATAACAGTCCTCGGTACGGTGGGATCTGGTCCAGGGATAATTAGTGCGCGGGGTAGTTCCGGTTCTAGCCCCCAACTGTTGGCAATCGCGTTCAATTTAGTAGACTAAGTTGCGCTAGTACCGCTATCCACAGGAACAATTGCTCCAGTAATGAGCCTTGCGTTATCGGACGCAAGAAATAAAGCCAGGTTCGCTACATCCTCGGGTTCCCCAAGACCTAGGAGGTGTCTCGCGGCAATCTGATCGTTTCCTGTCGCTTCAGCGTTATCCAATAATTTTTTGACTCGTTCGGTTTGTATCACTCCCGGTGCGATCGCGTTTATCCGAATATTTTCACTTGCACATTCAGATACTAGTGCTTTGGTTAGGGAAACAATACCACCCTTTGCCGTTGAATACGCAGCGGCACCTCTGGATCCAACAATAGCCCTAACTGAGGTCATGTTTATAATCGAACCACCTCCTGAGTTTGCAATAAGTGGTATACCAAACCGACATCCAAGAAACGTACCAAATAGATCAATTTTGATTGTTCTCCACCATTCGTCGATTGGCAGTTGGCTAGCTGTGCCGTCTCTAGCTGTCGAACCACCAGCATTATTATGTAATATGTTTATTTTACCCAGCTTTTTGAAAGCCTTATTGAAAGCACCTTCCATCTGTTCAGGTTCGCTTACGTCTGCCTTAAAAAAATACGCTTCTCCTCCCAACATATTTATTTCCTTTGCGGACCTTTCTCCGGCTTCTTCTGCCCAGTCTATAATGGCAATTCTTGCACCTTCATTTGCAAATAGTTTCGCCGTTGTTTTTCCGATCCCAGTCCCGCCTCCTGTGATTAGATCCACTTTGTTCCGAAGTTTTGCCATTATTAAAATCCTTAATACTTAAATCTATAGATTTAACCTTAAAATCTTTTTTGAAGGTTAAAATTCATGGTGACGTGATACGGTATTAGTTAGTTTTTATAATAGATTTATAAATCTTTAATTCGTTAGAGTTGCAATCGAGATTCTTTTGCTAAAATCAGTGACGTTACGACTGAGTTAACGGGTGTAGGAACCTTAATTTCCAAGCCTTCACTAACAATGGCTCCATTAATTGCTTGGATCTCCGATTTCCTTCCCGCTATATGATCTAATAACATGGAAGGGCGGGCATCAGGCATCTTCTCTCCAAACGCTACCACATACGGGACTGGTTCTTTGAAAGAAAGTTGGATGCCTTTTGCTACAGAGATCTCATAAGCTTCGGTGGCGCAATTTTTTGCAATTTCCCACAGATTTTTGTCTTTTAGAACTTGTCCTATTCTAGAGTCGGAGACAGTGCAAATTCCGCTGAAGCAGACATTGCAAATAAGCTTTTCCCAAACCATACGTTTTATATCATCGTATGCCTTTACATTGAATCCAGCATTTGACCAAACGTTCTCTATTTCTCTTAGCCGATCGGTGACAGGTCCGCTGAGTTCTCCGAGACGTATGAGTTCCATCCCGTTATGGTATACGTGCCCAGGATTTTTGATAGAAGCACCAAAGCCACCAGCAACTCCAATTGTGACCAGATCTTGGCCTACAATTTTTGCCACTTTATCAAAACTTCCTAATCCATTCTGGATCGTAAGTACTGATGTGTGATTACCAATAAGTGGTTCAATAGACTGAGCCGCTACTTCTACATGCATTGCTTTGGTAGCTATGACTACTAAGTCGCAAACCCCAACTTCTTCGGGGTTCTGTGATGCATTTATCCGAACAATCCTATCACCACTTTTCCCTTCAACACGTATTCCATTTTTACGTATTGCATCTATATGGTCCCTCCAGACATCTATGGCCCACACTTCGTTTCCAGCGTCGCCCAAAAGACCTGCATACACGGACCCCATGGCCCCCGCACCAACTATTGCAATTTTCATTTAGAAGTCCTCTTTGTATGTCTATCGTCCTAAGGTAAATTGTCTAATTTCTCTAATCGGAAATCATAATAGACGTCCTGGTTCCCGTCTGAGCTTGTTTTAGCTCCTACATTGCTGTTTTTTATTTCAGTTACCAATGATCCTTTGACTGCAAATACTGCATCTGAATCAAGGAAGGGGTCCCCCTCTAAAAATAGCTGTGTTGTTACTGTTTTGTAGCCCTCAGCAGATATAATAAAATGTATATGTGCGGGCCTATTTGGATGCCAATGTAAGGCTGATAGCATTTTGCCAACAGGTCCGTCCGTTGGAATGGGATAACTTGCTGGTTGAACAGTACGAAACGCATATTGACCCGATTCATCTGTAGCTAGTCTTCCTCTCAAATTCATATCCGGTTGTGCAGTGTCTTGTACGTCATACTTCCCATTGGGGGCAGTTTGCCAAATGTCAAGGATTGCTCCTTCAATTGGTGTGTCGTCAGTAGTGAAAACATGTCCAGAGACAGTCAGTTTATCTTCTTTGTCGGAGATATTTATTGAGTCACCATAATTTATTTTT
This sequence comes from uncultured Rhodospirillaceae bacterium, assembly GCA_964515905.1. Classification (GTDB taxonomy): domain Bacteria; phylum Pseudomonadota; class Alphaproteobacteria; order UBA7887; family UBA7887. Next base: position 38,338 of record CAZEWK010000021.1, read on the forward strand.
GGTGCGGATGGACGATAATATGGACCGAGCACACTAGACTCTGTTGCCGCCTCTACTTTCCTATTATTTATAGCATCCACTAGCATACTTGCACCTAATGTGTCCGACATTAAAATAAATTCTTGTCGTTTATCATTACACTTTTGGCCTACTTCAGTTAAAAATTTAATCGCCTCTGCCCATTCTTGATCTGATGGTTCTACTTCTTGAATAAATTTGTGTAGATTTGCAATTAGTTTACTCATAATTAATTTTAAACGGGGATCGGGTGTATTCGCTAATTTTTCAATGACCGCATCGGTCAAGTTATTTTCTGTTAAATCGCGCATTATATTACTCCTGAATCGGAACTTTGTATTATCAAACCCGTAAGTAAAATCAGATGGTAAGCAATATTTAAATTTTGCGGATAAATAGGTTTCTCAGGGCCAGAATTAATATCTATGGTTTTATTACGTTAAATTACGAATAACATTGGTGGAAATTAAATATAGAAACAGGTGTTAGTAATGTTAAGCAGATTAGGTGGCTGATGGTCAGGGGTTAGATGAGACTACTTTGGTTTGGTAAAACATGGTATCGAAATATTTTTAGATAATATTCTCGTTTTTTTGTCGGAAAAATAAGGCAATGGGTTTTATTAAATACAATATTCTTAGTTTTATGCTTTGTCTGAGTTTTTTGTGCACAGGCTCGACGCCTGTTTTGGCGGAGATGTTGGCGATTTTAAATTATGAGAGTAAGTCGGACGAGTCTCTTGAATCTCTCCAACTTCAGGGGGGAGACGGTCCAAGACGAGAGGGAATAGCGGTCGTAGAGTTGGACGAATCGTCCTACGATTATGGTAAAATAGTGATGGATATCCCCACATCACCCGATTTTGTTTTTCATCATATTTTTTATAATCAAGATGCAACGAAAGCCTATGTAACTGCCTTGAGGGTAGAGATATTGCACGTAATAGATCTGCAGAAGTTCCCTTATAGGCTAGTTCCAATACCTGTCCCTGGATGCAAGGTTCAGGAAAATATAATTTTTTCTGATGATAATAAGAAGTGGTATTTGACGTGTATGGGCTCAGAAAGTGTTATAGTTGGTGATGCTGTCGCCGACCAGGTTATAAAGGAAATCAAGATTCCTGGATCTTATCCACATGGCATAGCCCTACATGAAGGTATTGATAGGATGATTGTGGCTAGTTGTGTTGATCCAGGCTTTGGAGGTACGGGCCATACCATAGAAGTTATTAAGGTGAGTACAGAGGAGTATCTTGGTTCGATCCCGATATCAGATAAAAAAGGGTCTGCCCCTGTTGAAACAGTGTTTGTACCGGAAAGTGATCCACCGATAGCATATGTGACAAATATGATGTCAAACACCTTGTGGGCAGCAGAGTGGAACTCGACGGAGGAAACCTTCATCGCCCAAGAAATTTATGATTTTGAAAATATTGGGGCTCGCATGCCGCTAGAAATTTATTTTAACAGATCAGTAGATAGACTATTTATCACTACGGCCGATCCGGGAATGTTTCATATTTTTGACATTTCGGAAGATCCACTATCACCGAATTTGATTGAGTCGATTGTAACAGCAGGTGGTGCTCACCATGTCGCTATTACGCCGGATGAGAAGATAGCGTATGTTCAAAATTCTTTGTTAAATCTCCCAGGACTCAATGATGGTTCAATTACTGTAATTGATCTTATGGAGATGAAGGCGATAGAAACTTTAGAAACGTTTAAAGAAAAGGGTTTAACCCCAAATTCAATTACTATGCTTCCAGAGTGGTATCATCCCGCAGGGCATTTCAACAATGGACGATACTAATCAATAAAATTGTTTGTCAGTTTGTTACGATGGGTTGTGCTAAAATCCATAGGCTGAGCGACGTATATATAGCCATTAAAGTGGTCATAGGAATATGTGGTAACCACGCATTTCTCTGATTCGGAAATAATCGAACTAAAATTCGATGAGACAGATACACGGCAATTACGTGCCCCACAACAATTACAAAAATTGATATATGCCAAACTGCTTTTGCATTAATAATTCCGATATTAATCTTTCGGTTTGCAGTATTAAACAGGTTCCAACCAATTCCGAAGGGATCAGAAATTAAAGCAATAAAAAGCTGACCCGCTATTAGAAAATAAGATAGATAATGGGCGATGTGGTATGCCACGGCGATTGGCACCAAAGATAATACCAACCAGCGAGCCAATATAAATGGGGATTTTGTGTGATCGGCCACTATATTGGATCGTTGATAGAACCAAGACGTTATGGAGCAGGTAATTAAATAAATTAGGGTAAAGAAAGAAGGAAATATAAGTAGACCAACAGTCTCGATTACCGGTTCCAGATCACCAAAAATTTTGTTTAGTGGCAATAAAATAAAAGATAATTCTGAAGTTGAAAAAATTAAATGATTTATTGTGGACCATGTGGGCGTTTCCATAAACCCATCGAAGGACACGGTGGCTAGTAACGTTAAAACAAATATCATCATCGAAAAACTTAGTGGTTTCCGCGAGAACAATCCTTCCCCGTACCTACGAAGATGTAATTCCCCGTTTCTGAAACACATATTGATTGGTGCAAAGCGACCAAAAATATTAAAAATTATTGAGAAAATTTCTATTTTTTGACGCCAGGAATCCCGTCCATACACCAGCATTCCGGCTAAACAGAAGAGGCTGTACGAAAGTATTATTATTGCAAGAAGCTTTGGTTTTTCTCCGCCGGACCAAATTAGTTCCAACCAGGCAAAGGTAAGAAAAAGAACTAAAGCCGGCCAGCAATCAAGGGACGAAGGAAAAGTTAGAATTCCCATTTTTCTTTTTATAAATCGTTCTATTCCCCAACCCATTGCATTCCACGGATTTATTAGTGGCCAAAGATTACCGATTAAGGCTGTAAAATAAACAAACCCGACCCACCAAATGACCCAAACCGTTACTGGTGTAATATTTTTTAGTGGACTTTGGTCGCCCCATAAACCGGCGCTTACGAGCAATGTTAACACCCCTATAGAGAAACAGCCTAGTACAACTCTAAGTGCGCGAAGTACTGAGAGTTTTGGGTTCCATGTTTTTAGCGGAAGGATGCGTGAATTAGAATGCACTGTAGACCGGTAAGTGCAGACCAAAATAACAAATGATAGGACTACAGTGGCTGCGGCGGCGCCCAAGTAAAGGTTTAAGGGGAGAGGAAGGTCATAACGGAAGGCGAAACCATGTGCTAATGTGGGATTAGAAGAAATAGATAGCATAACCAGCGTCAGAACCGTGTACCGTATCAGCACCGATAGCCCCACAAGTTATTTGGGATGTATTTCAAGATAAAGCAGTGTCAGTTCGTGCGTTTCAGTGGTTTCGCCAGAATTTTCTAAGCCATGAGAAGTTATAGGAAAACGCCCAGTTGAGTGTGCGTTGAAAACCATATCAAACCGAGCATTTGGTAAAATTTTCCCCTCTATGTCGTAACCATGAATATGCAGCGTGATGGGTTCATCTGTCTCCCAGGTTAATCGCACTGTTTCTCCCTGTATTACTTTAAGCAAATTTAAATCGCCAAGAACTACACCTTTGTTAATTTTTAGAACAAATTGTCGTTCTGAAAGAACATTAGTCGCCGCCTGCGATGACGTGTATGAGGGTCTCGTGCAAGATATAAAAATGCTAAAAACAAGGAATATATATAATAAAAGTGTTTTACTGAGTTGAATGACTATAAGTCCTTAATGGCTATCTCGTGGTTTCTTTATCTACGATAATTTTTCCAACACAGTTTTCTACATCGAAGTTTATTCCGATATTAGTGTTTAACCTCCCTGTGTATCGTATTCCTGGAGGATTATAATTGGTTTACAGATTTTGGCTTGTTATTCGTGGGTCCATCAAATTTATTGGGTGCTAGGAAAATGGATAGGGTAATTGCTCCATTCGGGGACCAGGCTTCATGACGACTCCCTGTTGGTCGCCATACAAAATTGCCTTGGGTTGCTTCTCCTTCATCGTCAGCAAGACTGCCTTCAATAACGTATGTCTGTTCTATGTCGGTATGTTCATGAAGGGTCAAACGGGAGCCCGGGGCCCAACGAAAAAGAGCGGTCATTAGACCTCTATTTTTGTCTTCATAAAGAATTTTGATATCGATTCCTGGACTGGTCGTGGGCTCCCATGGAACGGTCTCTATATCTATATATCGGGACATCAAATCCGAGTTAGATAAAATCGTACTTTGTTTTGGCATGTTGGCACTGGAGTTAAGGTTAATATTGCTATTTTAGCACGGTTCAATGGTTTTAAGATTTATTTATTATCATAGTACAAAAAAATTTATATTTGGTTAATGGGTGAAAAAGTCGTTAATAATTGAAAGCAATTCTTCGAGCTTGTCATGGTGCACCCAGTGTCCTGCACCTTCCATCTCTAGGGTTTTGGCCATGTTAAAGTAGTTGGCCCTTCCGTCTATTTCGGGGTTTGTATCCCAGCTTTCCGTTCCCCGTATAAGCAAGGTCGGACAACAAATTCGAGACCAAAGCGACTGTCTTTCCAGATCACTTAACCCGTATGGAGGGAAAACGCGAACGTAGTTATCGAATTTCCAGCTAAAAGTTCCATCTTCGTTTTGGTCGATGCCGTGAATAGTTAAATGGTGTGCTTGCTCTGGAGTTAAATGCTGATTTGCTTCCTGCATTCGGTTCACGGCATCTTCGATAGTTTTGTATTTATGGGGATTCCTACCGGAGAGTTTTCGGAGATAGTCGACCCATTTTAAAAGACGGCTATCGATCGATTGTTGTAGTTCCTCAGCCATCTTTTTCGGCGGCATGCCCAGTCCTTCTATTGCGACTATTTGTCGAACATTCTTTGGATACAATCCGGCATACTGAAGGCAGATCATTCCACCTAAGGAGTGACTGATAATTGATACGGGCGCCAAATTAGCTTGATGTACCAACTGGGCTAGATCGTAGACATAATCGGGTAAGACGTAACTACCTCCAACAAGCCATTGGGAATCTCCGTGACCACGAAGGTCCGGAGCTATGATGTGGTATTGGTCACATAGTGATTCGGCGACCCAATCCCAACTACGGCAGTGGTCTCGACCTCCATGGACCAACAGTAGCGGGGGGGCAGTTGGGTTTCCCCAGTCGACATAATGAAGTTTTAGTCTTTGAGAATAAAAATTATGAGATGTGGGACCGGTCATATCGCAATGAATAAAGTTATGAAAAAAAATAGTTCTGAGTAGGATAAAAGACAGTTTTATATATATAACTAAAAATCAGGTTCTAATCTTTACTGATATCAACGACGTTTTAAAGAGTTAATAGTTTTTATCTGTCGGATATCATATACACTGCTGTATTTAGTGATTGCTTGAGTATATGAGTTAATCTATTGGAATATTTATGTCTAGCTTGTAAGTAACTCAAAGAGACTAGGATAATTGGTTTTGGGTTCGGATATGAAAAAGAATTTATTTGATTTGAATGGGTGTGTCGCCATAGTGACCGGTGGTAATGGTGGGATTGGACTTGGCATGGCGCGTGGATTAGGTGAGGCGGGTGCTTCCCTGATCGTCGCCGGAAGAAACAAAGAAAAAAACACAACTGCGGTCGCTGATCTAAAAAAATTTGGTGTCGAAGTTTTTGCGATTGAAACGGATGTTACGGATCCGCATTCATGCCAAAATATGATAGATGAGACAGTTAAACTATTTGGTAGACTTGATATCCTTGTAAATAATGCAGGTACTAATATTCGAAAGCAACCGCAGGATTACACTTTAGAGGAATGGCACACCGTGCTTAATACAAATCTCACCAGTGCCATGTTGTGTAGCCAATTCGCTCACCCAATTATGGTTAAAGGTGGAAAAGGAAAAATCATTAATATTGGCTCAATGATGTCTATATTTGGAGCACCATTTGCGGCAGCTTATGCAGCAAGCAAGGGGGGTATTGTACAGTATACCAAGGCTTTAGCCACCGCTTGGGCTGGAGACAATATACAAGTAAATGCTGTCCTTCCTGGCTGGATTGATACGGAGCTGACTCAACGAGCTAGAAAAGAAGTGCAAGGCCTCCACGAGCGAGTCTTAGAACGTACTCCAGCGGGTAGATGGGGAGTTCCCGATGATCACAAAGGTGTAGCAGTGTTTCTTTCTTCCCAGGCTTCAAATTTTATAACAGGTGCCGCGATTACAGTTGACGGTGGGTTTTCAATTCAGGCGTGAATCTAAGATATTTTTAAATTCATCAAAAACACAAATAATTTTTTAAAAAATCAGGCAGCGGTGCGAATTTCTCCTGCATCGTTGTCCACTATTACTAGAGGTTCGTAGAATTGGATTTCGGGCGAGACTCCGTAAAGTTCTTTAATGCGCTCTTTCCAAACGCCCGAATATACTTTTTCAGCTGAAGCACGGGACTTCCAAAGATAAATCCCCGCTCCTTTGCCTTCTTCACTGAAACAAAAATATTTATGTATCAACCCGTCCATTTCTCTATAAAGAGGAGCGATACTATTAAAAATCTGCTGCGCTTTTTGACGATCAACGTTATCTGGTAGATCGAATTGAACAATTGCGGTAATCATTGCTATTCCTCTGTTTTGTTCACGTACAAAAAACTTTTAGAGAAACTAGTATGGCGTTACTTTGCCCCTGCGTGGTAGGGATAACTCGCTTCACCTGATGACCACTCAGAAGGATAAAGTACAACACGGGTACCGGATTTTGTAAATTGCTCTAGGTTTTTGCCTTGAAGGTTTTGAAATTGTATCATGAGTACTCGCGTTTTTCTCCATTCGCCATCGGATCCAAAAGCTACAGTGCCCACAACCGTATCAAACTCACTAGTACGAATATGGTTGGCAAGTACATCTTGGTCTAAACTCCCTGTGTCTTCTACCGCTTGTCCCAATATTTGGAGATATGCATAAGCATATGGAGGCAAATAATAGCCTAGGGGATCAACGCCCGCGTCTTCTGCTTTAGGTTGATATTTAGCCAAGAAATCGTCGATACCCGTAAACTGTAATGTGGGTTCCGGCACCCAAAAGTCGTAGTTTACGATACCATTTAACTGGTCCCCCAAGGACTCGAGAATAGAGGCATACTGTAGGCCAACCATCCCGCCACCAAATTGTGAGACTTGCAAATTTATTTCGTTTATTGCCCTCACGATACCAACTGAATCGGGTGGATAAGAAGCTACATAAACAAGGTCCGGTTTTGCTGCTTGAATGGCCCTCATAACTGGTGTGTAATCAACAGTATTGGGGGGATATGTCTTATCATAAACCACTGCAAGTCCAGCAGTTTCTGCATTGTGCCTTGCTCCAATCATGGCATTACGTGGGAACTCGGCATCCGCACCAATCAATGCTACGGTCTTTGGAGGAGGATCTTGCCGCATTGCCACCTCAAAGAAACCTCTGGACCAGGAAACTCTTGGATCTGGTCCGGCGGGTAATATCTGAAAATATCGTTCATACTTAAAATCTTCATTGGCAGCGAGTCCAAATAATGAAAGAAACAGTTTATTGTAGTTCATAACTATTGGCATAGCGGGTGCTATCGTGGCTGTGCCATACCCGGATACAACTAAATCAACGCGATCAAGGTTGATCAGTTTAGTGTAAATACCCGGGACCATACTGGGGTTTGTTTGGTCGTCGTAGTAGATTAATTCCACCGGTCGGCCGAGAAGTCCGCCTGCCGAATTTACATCGTCGGCCCATATTTGCATCGATAATAAGGCAGCTTTTCCGGCGCCAGCTAAAGCTCCCGTTAAAGCCATACTAAACCCAATTTTGATTGGATCTTCCGCATACGCTTGTTTTATGTGATGGTCACTAATAAGAGTAAGTGTGCATACGGTCACGGCAACTAGGGAACATAACCTAAACTTCATGAGCTTAATCATATCAGGGCCCTCCCTCAAAGATCCAATTATGCCGAATATTAGGCACTAATTGATCCTAACACCACTAATTTCAAAATTTTCGTTTTATCTTACGCCTAAACCTCGAGCAATAATGCCTCTTAGGATCTCTCTGGTGCCGCCCTGAATCGTATATTTTGGTGATATTACTGTGGCGTTTGAAATTAGTTCCCGAAAACGCATCTGATTTGTTCCGTCGTCGGTGATAAAGGCAGCTAGATTCCGTGCCCGATTTGGGAGAGCTTGCTCCCAATTCGTCCCCAAGTCTTTAACTACAGCAGCTTCGACAGCAGGTTCCTTACCATTACTTAGCATGCTTGCAACAGATATCGACATTTGACGTAACGTATGTAGTTCGGCAACCAAACGACCCAATCCATCAGATTCGCGGCGATCCGGTTTCGGCCCGAGTACACGAATTAGTTCTGATAGAACGTAGATATTTTCAAGAAAACGCTCAGGGCCGCTTCGTTCAAATGCTAATTCTGACGTGGCTTGTTTCCAAGCCATATCAGTTTCGCCTAGAATATGATCTTCAGGTAAAATCACATCATCAAAAGTAACTTCGTTAAAGTCGTGCTGACCTGCTGAGTTGACAATTGGACTCACTATTATGCCAGGACTATTCATGTCTACTAAAAATTGTGTGAGACCATGTCGTCGGTTTTGTGCGTCGGCTGGGGATGTTCTGAACAAGGCAATCATATAATCTGCCCGATGTGCAAAACTAGTCCATATTTTTTTTCCATTTATTCTCCAGCCGTCTCTGCACTTTGCAGCCTTTGTTTTAGCAGCAAATAGGTCTGATCCGGACTCTGGTTCACTCATGCCAATCGAAAAAGTGCACTCCCCGCGAGCGATACGTGGTAGGATCGAAGATTTTATTTTCTCATTGGCGAACTTTAGCAGTACAGGCCCACTTTGGCGATCCGCGGTAAAATGAGCCTTTGTAGGTGCGCCCGCAAATAGGAACTCTTCTGTAACTACATAGCGTTCCATGTGAGAGCGTTCATGTCCGCCGTATTTTTTCGGCCAGGTCATACCAATCCAGCCTTTTTTGCCGACCCTCTTACTGAAATCCAGATCAAAACCATCGCCTTCGTGAGGCCGAAAAGTTCCTATGGTCACTTCTGTTTCTAAGAACTCACGTACTTCGGAACGTAGATCCTTTGTCTCGTTGGGTAGGGAAGCAAAATCAAACGAAATTTTATCAAGCATTTTCTCTTATGACCCTCATGAATTTCGGATACTACCCTGATGTTATCATCGGCCATAAAGCGTCATGACCTGCCGCGGCTACTTGATCACCCAGTTTGACGGACCACTCGGTCTCATTCCCAAAATCATCCCTCCAACACCATAGACGGTGGGTAAAAGAATGCAGTGTATGTTCTTGCGTAAAGCCTATAGCACCGTGAATTTGATGGGCAATCGCTGCCACTTGATTGGCAGCCTCGCCAACCCGAATTTTAGCGGACGCAATATTAAAATAAGGATCTGGTCCTAGAATAGGATCGCCCAGTACAGAATTTGTTGCGGCGCCAGTTGCAGCAAGCGCTGCGGATAGTTCGCCAGCCATGATGGCTAAATTATGTTGGATGACTTGAAATTTTCCGATCGGTCTGCCGAAAGCCGATCGGTCTTGGGAGTAGTCAATGGACATATTTAATAGTGTTTGTATTGCGCCGGTGATCTGCAAAGAGCGCATTAACGCACCCATTAAAAGTAGTTTCTCTGGCCCAGCCTTATTTTTAAAATTTGCTAAATTGCTCGAAGAATTGAGTGGTGTTATCGAATTGCAGGAAATGCGGTCCCGGGGTTCCTCGGCTGCATTTCTAATAGGGACAATTCCACACTCTGCGGTGGGTATGACAACGATATTGGGTTCTGGATCGGTCGTGAAAGCAACAATGCTATTTACTTGACTAGCAAAAGGAATATCCTCCAGTGTGCCGTGTAGTAGATTGTCTTTACCTAAGGTTAGATTTTGTGCTTTGGTTGGAGTTGCTACTGTCATCAATTCTTTTTTTGGCGTAATACCCGACTGTTCAAGAAGCCAACTGGCTAATAGCGTCTCAGCAAGAGGAATAGGAGTACAAAATTGGCCGGTTACCTGCTGGATGGCGAATCCGTCTAGCAATGATGCTCCAGAACCGCCCATGTCTTCAGAGCACCAAGCGGTTAGTAGACCTGCATCAGATAGGGCTTTGCAAAGGGGGATTTGCCAATCTCGAGACGTATTTAAAACGTTTTGGGGATTAGCTAAGTCCGAGAAAATACGTTGTGTGGTCTGTATTATTAAAGGATCTGGTTTCATTGCCCAATAAAGTTTGCTATTCGCCGCTCGGATACGGCTTTAACACCTTCTTCAAAATCTTTGGTTTCTCGGAGTCTTAACTGCTCTTTTAACTCTAATTTTGTTGCTGCCTCAACCCTATCACCCAAGTTACCCCGGACCGTTGCGCGAGTGGCTAAAAGTCCCAGTGGTGAGCACTCTGCAATCTCTTCGGCCAGTTCTATGGCAGAGATTCTCAGATTTTCTTGGGGGACTAGCTTGTCAATAAGTCCCATTTCGAGTGCTTCTGCTCCTTTTATTCGTCGACTAGTATAGAACATCATAGCAGCATTATTTTCACCAATTAATCTGGGTAGAGTATACGTAAGTCCAAAACCTGGATGAAACCCTAGCTTAGTAAAGTTTGCAACAAACCTTGATTCGGGTGAGCCAACTCGAAAATCCGCAACTAAAGAGAGTCCCAATCCACCGCCCACAGCGGCACCATTTATAGCGGCAACAATAGGTTTTTTTGCTTTAAAAAGACGCACGGCTTCAACATAAAGTGGGGCAGGACTGCCCAATTGATATTGTGCTTTCCCCTCAGAATCTGCTGTAAATTGTGCACCAGCACAGAATGATCGACCCTGCGAAGTTAAGACTATTGATCGGCAATCAACTATTTTATCCAGCCTCTCCATAGAATCTGCAAGTTGTTGAATTAAGCTATGATCGAAAAAATTATGAGGAGGGCGACAAATTTCTACCAGAGCTACATGATTTTGGAACTCAACGGAAATATCAGTATATGAGGGTAAAGTGCTCAATTATTTCTCTTTCTGTGATAACTTTTATCACTTTATCTGTTGTGGTCTCATATCAGATTCATTCAAACCCTAAACTGGTTAGTATTGTGTTGGAATTATTTGAGAAAAGTTTTAACGTATAATTCAGATTAAGAATACCCGTTGGGGAATGTTTTTTGGATAACGAAGACCCATTTAAATCAGGATTCGATGGAGCTGCGGTGTTAGGTGCGGGTAACTCGTCTCCTGGTACTTCAAATGTGGTTCGAATAGCCGATCGATTCCAAAAAGGTTATGACCCTCTTTATGATACGGAGTTGTTAGATATTTTACGAAATTATTTTAAATCTGGTGTTGCTGTTATTTATGGAACAGAACTTGAGTGTTATGCAAATCATCGGAAAGCTATTTCAAGATTAACAGATTTAGAAGCAGGAGAGTTAGGTTTAAAGGCGCCATGTTATTTTATAAGAGCGCCAGCAACTGAAATTACAGAGAGAGTTGACGAAATTCGTTATAAGTGGGGTCCTTGGGAGCTTCGAGTTTGTAATATAGTGGTTGGGGGATGGCTATTTAATCGGACAATTAGTTGGTCATTACTAGCAGATCTGTTGCCTGATACAGATCTTAACAAAGTGCTAGGAGGCCTAGCTGAGCATGGATTAATTGAGATTATAAACCAAAGCAGGATTGTGCCAAGTCGTATCCTATTGTACCGGATTATAGAGCAGGTTGTATGGTTGTTAGATACAATGGCTCCGTTAGTATATGAGTACTGTCATCCAGTTCTTGCAGACAAGATGAAATATTGGCCACCAGTAGAAAAGGAGGTGCCCGCGTGGTTTTAGGCGAACGGTTGAGATTATTGAGAAAAAAAAATCGATTTAGTGCGGAACGTCTTTCAGAGGTGTGTGGTGTAAAAGCGGGTGCGTATAGACGTTGGGAGAGAAATGAAACGGAACCATCAATTAGCCAGGCATTATCTTTAGCTCGGGAATACCAAATGACAGTAGACGAAATGCTTTTTGGGGACGTTCAAGGGAATGGTTCAACGGTTATCGCCCTTGATGTAACCCCTGGTGAAAATGTGATGGTCAGGGTCACCGGAAGAAAGCAAGATACTAATTTTAGTTATCAACCAGCGGTGAAGTTAGAAAATTCGGTAGCCTCCGTTGAAAAGGTAAACCAATCAGATATCAAGACTTCTTGATTAGAACAAGTTCATGACGATCAGAACTGCTAAATTCCAAATTGGCGATATCGTGCGTCATCGGGTTTACCCCTTTCGTGGGGTCATTTTTGATGTTGATGTCGAATTTGCCAACACGGACGAATGGTGGCAGTCAATACCCGAGGATGTTAGACCGCGGAAAGACCAGCCATTTTACCATCTTTTGGCTGAAAATGATCAGGTGACTTACATAGCCTACGTATCGGAACAAAACCTTTTGGTGGATGAGACAGATCAACCGGTCTCACATCCCCGGGTGGGTGATTATTTTACTCGTCGGGAGGGTGGGCGCTATATAATTCGTGAGGCTTATGCTAATTAAATTGGCACCGTAGTTTTTATGACGGTAATATAAATAGTTATATCCTATCTATAATATATAAGATTAATTATTTAATTTGTAGTTAGTCTAAACAATCAGGTCTTTTGTTTGTTCTAAAGACCACACAACGACCTCCCATTTAGTTGCTAAATTAGTTGGGCTCAGTAAACATTC
>CAZEWK010000022.1:0-6403 GCA_964515905.1 uncultured Rhodospirillaceae bacterium
TATTATATCGATTTTGATATTCAGCAGTTGTTCATCTTTCATTAGTTGTTTGTGACACTTCTCCTGGATGCTTTCCTGTAGCCTCTGTAGCTGGTGACTTTTTTCCTGGATGCGTTCCTGGAGCCATCGTACCTGGATGCATTCCGGGAGCCATCGTTCCAGCAGGCATTCCAGCAGGAGCACCTACGGGGTGTCCATCAGCCTTTCTTAAACTTTCAGCAACTGAATTATTACCTCGAGTGCTTTCTAATCCAAAACCATCTTTCTTCATAGCTCGATCCGCTGCTTTATCAGCGTCGGCCGTGACCGGTAAAAATAGAACAGTAGCTAATCCGGCAATTAATAGGCATGACTTGGCGCTGTGTTTTTTTAACATAATTCCTCCGTTTTTTAATGAAAACATATGTAATGGAAATGAAGGTTTTTACCTACTATTAATGTCATAGTAGAAAAAGCAAGAACCGAGCCAAAATAGACAAAACAAATTAAGCCTAGTATTTGCAAATAGTTACTGATTTAACCACAATCTGTTGGTTTCTGAGTAGTTATGATATTAGATAAAAGTGTTAACTTATCTGCACGCTATAATCGTTGATAATTCAACTCTTTTCATGACGTTCACCCATATCTCCTACAAGAATTCAACAGGTTTCACAATGTCCTTCTATTGTGCCAGGTTTCCAAATAGCAAAAGCACTACTTTCCAGTCACTTATGATTCTTGTTTATTTCATGATTCCATATGAATTAGAAAGAAATATCCCATTGCAGGCGGACACGATTGTCATTATATGAACGCTTATCTGATGCATCATCTAATGTCAGATAAGAGTAATCCAAAGTAATTTTATTACTATGTCCAGCAATGAAGTAATTGGCAGCGAATGTATATTCTTCTCTATTATTAACCTCTCTTATACTGCTTGAATCAGGCTCATCCACAAATGCGTATCTAAAAGCCAGTTCTAACTCTTCTGGAACAGATGGAATCAACTCATTTAAGAAGTAGCCCGCTTGAGCATAACTACCTTCAAAACCGTAATCTGTTCCAGCTGCACTTTGATAAATTTCTTTCCAATGATATTCAGACTGAATTGATAACCCTTGATATTTGTAGGCAAACTCAGCAACATACTGTTCAACATCAAATTCAGAACCATTGCTAGACACAGAAAAGCCTTTCAATGCCCCACAACCAGAAGAGCTCCACTTAGTACATGGGCTTTTAGCACCTGCATAACCAACAGCAAATTGCCCAGCAGGCTTCTTATGTCGCTTGACATCTGACTGCCTCCATTTCAAATCTCTACCCAAAAAATTCCATTGAAGCCTGAGCATTTTCATCATATTCGAATTAGCATTGTCACTCGCCCGTCCTTCGCCATTAAAGAGACCCGCGTAATATCTCATGTCAAAAAGTGTACCTTTGTTTAATCGTCCCTTGAGCATTGCACCAACTTGTCTATCTATAGTAAAAATAGAATTCACAATAGAGCGCTCGACAAACTGTTGTCTACCAGATGAGTCAACGCGCTCTCTATTAAAATTGATTTTCCATTGCCCCACACGAAAGCCAAACCATTTATAGGGCTGGACGTCAATCCTCCAATCAATTACACGTGCTGAAGCGTTAGCAGAAGCAGAACTAAAAGTTTTTGATGGTTGCAAATCAATTTCAAAGTAATACCTAACCCAAGGCTGATAGCCATGCCCACCAATTTTCATACGAACACGACGTAACTCAAAGTTAGTTGTATCCACATCAGTTTGAAAATCGGCTGGCTCTAGAGGATCACCATCACCTGGATTAGCAAGCCTCATCTGTGCTCTCCACTGCAGGTTTGTAGAAAACAAGCCATCTTCAGATTCAAAATGAAAACCTTTTTTATAAAAGTACGGTTTCTTTGCACTTTGTTTTTTTACACCATGAGCATTATAAGCCGCTGCATCTAATACTTTTGGTTGCAACGCCTCTATTTTTTCTTCCAGCGCTCGAATTCTCAATTCTTGGTCAGACATAGCAAATGCTTTTTTAATCCCAATAGAAAGCACCAATGAACAAATTAGTCCGACAAATAGGAAATTCCGCTTCATAAGATTCTCCATTATTTTTAACTAAGCTTTAATTTAACGAGCACAGTCTAATAATTGAATGTTAGGGAAATATTTAGGGATTGTTAGAAATTGGTTAGGGACCATGGATCTTGTTCGATTATTGGGAAGCATTCATTTCCTTTTATGAGTCTACAAATGGGACAGACTAAAATAGCTCCTAGAACTGGAGCTGTTAAATATATCCAAAATATATTGCAAATTTCCGCTGACCAATGCTGGCCCGAACTAACGAGCTGGGTTCATTGAGGGCCCAGTAATCGGACCAGCAAACAACTTGCCTGAAAGAGGTATCCAGCATTTCAGAATACCGTGTCATCAGATTTACTACCATGTCTAATAATTTCTCCCGTGATTAGATAGATCACGTCTTCGGCTATATTGGTGGCATGGTCGGCTATGCGTTCGAGATAACGGGACGCAGAAAGTAGCTGGATGTAACTGTTTAAATTATCCGGGTCGTTTTTTATGGCTTGTTCAACGCATGAATACATTTCGCGATTCAAATCATCTACGGCGTCATCCGCTTCACAAACCTGTCTTGCCAGATTACCGTCCCGGTTAACCAGAGCATCCAGAGACTGCCTTAACATGGTCCGAACTTTCTCGGCCATATTCTGTAGGTCAAAAGGCAGTGCAACTTTAGCCTTGTCGGAAAGATAAAGGGCTCTTTCTGCAATGTTGACCGATAGGTCGCCGATACGCTCCAAATCGTTATTAATTTTTAAGATAGCGATAATCAACCGCAGATCGTTGGCAACGGGTTGGTGTAAAGCAAGAATTTTAAGGCATTCTTCTTCCACAAACACTTCCCGCTGGTCAATTTCATAATCTGCATCAATGACTTGTTTTGCCTGCTCTAATTTTCTTTCAGTCAGGGATTGGACAGCAAGTTTAACGCTTTCCTCTACATCTATTCCCAAATGAAGGATGAGTCGTTTGAGTTCATCGATTGCTTTTTCAAGGTGTATTGCATGTCGAGACATCTTTTCCCCTTAACCGAATCGACCGGTTATGTAGTCTTCCGTTTTAGGTACGGAAGGATTGGTGAATAGTTTTTCTGTCGGACCAAACTCTACTAACTCGCCGAGTAATAGAAACCCGGTTAAATCTGCCACTCTTGCCGCTTGTTGCATGTTATGAGTCACGATTACAATCGTGTAATGTTCTTTCAGTTCGACCATTAGTTCCTCTATTCGAGTTGTGGCGATAGGGTCAAGAGCCGAACAGGGTTCATCCATAAGGAGAACTTCTGGCTCCACGGCTATGGCGCGGGCAATGCAAAGTCTTTGTTGTTGGCCACCGGATAGAGCCAGTGCAGTGGAGTTGAGCCTATCCTTGACCTCATCCCAAAGGGCAACAGACTTTAAACTTTTTTCAACAATTTCAGTTAATTTTTTTTTATCTTTCATTCCATGAATCCGGGGACCATAGGCGATATTCTCAAAAATAGTCTTGGGAAACGGGTTGAACTTTTGGAAAACCATACCGATATTTTTTCTCAGCTCACTGACATCCAGAGCCGGATCGTTAGTATTCATTCCGCCAATCAATATATCCCCCTCCATACGGGTTCCTTCGACCAGATCATTCATACGGTTGAGACATCGAAGCAAGGTGGACTTGCCGCACCCAGATGGGCCAATAAAAGAGGTGATCTTTTTTTCAGGAAGAATCATATTGATATTTTTAAGGGCCTGGGTTTCGCCATAGTAAAAATTAACATCGTTGATTCTTATCATCAGATCTGGATCGTGCTGGAAACCTGGAGTTTTCATTGTCAAGCCATTAGAGGGTTGTATATCTTGTTTTAAGGATTCTTTTTTTAACGTTGTTACAAGCATTTCTTATTACCTAGTTTTAAACCGCTGACGCGGAAAGTTGTTTGCGCAGGCGATTTCGCAAATAAATGGCCGCCATATTTAAAAAAATGACCATCAGGATCAAGAGTAATGTTGTAGCAAAAACCATGGGTCGAGCCGCATCAACATTGGGCGACTGGAAGCCGACATCATAAATATGGAACCCAAGATGCATAAATTTTCGTTCCAGATGAATGAAAGGCCACAACCCATCTACAGGTAGTGAAGGAGCTAGCTTGACCACCCCAGTGATCATAAGCGGGGCAACTTCTCCTGCAGCTCGTGCCATGGCTAGAATTAGCCCAGTCAAAATAGAAGGCATAACCGCGGGGAGTACCACACGCCATGAGGTTTCAAATTTTGTAGCACCCAAAGCAAGAGAGGCTTCCCGAGTACCTTTAGGTACTGCCGCCAGGCCTTCTTCAGTAGATACAATGACAACCGGCACGGTGAGCAAAGCCATGGTCAGCGAAGCCCATAAAATTCCACCGGTTCCAAAAGTCGGGGTTGGAAGTGCCTCAGGGAAAAATAGCTGATCAATGGTACCTCCGATGAAATAAATAAAAAAACCAACACCAAACACACCAAATACAATGGCTGGAACTCCTGCCAGATTATTTACAGCAATCCGCACAATGCTGACCATAGTACCCTGCCTGGCATATTCACGAAGATAAAAGGCGGCCAGCACACCCAGCGGAGTCGCTAGAACGCTCATAATCATCACCATGAAGGCAGTACCAAAAATAGCGGGGAAAACACCTCCCTCGGTATTTGCCTCACGTGGATCATCCCATAAAAAATCATTTATACTTTTGAAAAAATAGCCTAGTTTATCCAGCAGAGAAAAAGAGTTGGGGTTATAAATATCCAAAACTTGTGCAAGAGGTAAAGTTTTTTCCCGTCCCTCCACAGTTTGTAGGGTTAATTTGGTATTTTGTGAGTTACGAAGCCCAAAAAGTTTTTTTTCTAGATCATTGTATTTCATTTTTAGGCCCGGGATTTTCTGATTCAAATCATCAACAACCGCTCCCTCAGAAATTCCTTTAAGGTTAAGTTTTTTCAATTTTAAGCGAACCCGTTCCAGCTTATAGTTAATAGCGCCAATTTCTTTTTTCTCGATTTTTTCTATTTTTTTATTATTTGCAATTACCTTTGGCAAAAGACTTTGAACAACTTTTAAGCTTTCATGAGTTCCTCTTGCGATGACCTGATCTCCATCCAGAACTTCTTTAATGTATCCAAAGAAGAATCCCCACTCCCTGCGCGCTACAGCCACTACTTCTTCTGGAAACCGAACAGTTTTGATTTTATTTTCATCAATCCAAACGAAATCGGAATTATAAATATCCCGGTTTCCCTTTTTAATTTGTACTCGAAAGGTTTTTTGTCGCTCATCTTGAGCTCCATAACGGGGAATGATTTCCCGGTTCATTTGATTTCCCAGAACCTTTGACCCATCATTGAGATTAAAGATCTGTATTTCTCCCGGCCAGAAAGAACCCATGGCGTTGACGACAATAGCAACTAGCAGAGCAGTGGTTAGGATTAGAGATAATGCCAGGCCGGCTCCTGTTAACCATATGCACAGGTCTCCTCGTCTCCAGGTTTTTTTTAATATATTAACGATCATTCTTAAAGTCCCTGATAACGTTTGCGTAATCTCAAACGCACCAGCTCGGCTATTGTGTTAATAACAAAAGTCATGACAAACAAGAGGAACGCTGCAAGAAAAAGAATCCGGAAAAGAGTTCCACCTTCCGGCGCTTCTGGAAGTTCTACGGCAATGTTTGCGGACAATGCACGAAAACCATTGAATATGCTCCACTCCATGATCGGAGTATTTCCTGTGGCCATGAGTACAATCATGGTTTCGCCGATGGCGCGTCCGAATCCAATCATGATTGCTGAAAATATTCCTGGACTGGCAGTCGGGAGAATTACGTTGAGCGCAGTTTGCCAGGGGGTGGCCCCGAGCGCAAGCGAAGAGGCTTTAAGATGTTCCGGAACATTAGATAGAGAGTCTTCGGCAATGGTGAATATGATCGGGATGACTGCAAACCCCATGGCAAGTCCCACAACCAAAGCGTTTCTTTGATCATAAGTCACCTCAAGAACCTGTTTAAGCCATACCCGGTGATCACCCAACAAGAGTGAAGCCTCAATCAAAGTTCCTCCATAGAAAGAAAGAGATCCACCTAAGAGAGTAATGAAAATCAGCAAATAGATTTCCCTGCCATTTCTTGCTAAAAACTGGAGTCTGGGAAAGGTCTCGTAAAAAAGCAAAGAAATTACTATCAAAGCTATAATTATGATTGGCATTATCATGATTCCAGGCAAAAATGTTTCCACCTGAGGAGCGATCACCAGAGCAGCGAAAAACCCAAGTACCACACTGGGTAGTGCGGCCATGATCTCTATTGTTGGTTT
>CAZEWK010000023.1:0-10545 GCA_964515905.1 uncultured Rhodospirillaceae bacterium
ATTTCCACGCGGAAATATTGAAGAAACCGCTAGAATGGCAGGATGGCTATATTATTCCTCCTACCGCGCCGGGGTTGGGGGTTGAGCTGGACGAAGAAGTTGCGGAAGCCAATCCATACGATGCTGAAGCAATTTTTCCAGAGATGGAAGAACAATACGTCTTTTAGGCTATTAGTTCGTTACTAATTTTTCTAATTCTTTTGAATCCAATTATCGGAGTCAATACTGGGCCATAAACCACTTTTCATAGCAAACCGTGGAGGGGCGGCGATACAAATACTCCCTGCTGCTACTGAATCAGGGCTGAGCACTGTCACTGCCTCCAATGCCACGAAATGGGAAAAAACGCCCCTACATAGATGCGTGGCAATGCTATTTTGATCAGCTATTAACTTCGTTCATAATTGCGGCTGCTTTGTCGAGCATTGGAAGAACGGTGTCGCTTTTTTCAGACGGCATCCGAAAGACTGATCTTGTAATCCCATTATCAGCAAGGCGTTTATTCCCATCGACATCGGGGGGTGCCCCGTACACACTTAATCCCAGTTCATCTGGTTCTCTTCCGGCTTCGGCAGCCATCTGACGGAATTGTGATTTGATATCGACAACGTCAGCATCTCGACCCCCGACGGGCATCCATTCATCCCCTAAAGCTATAGCTCTTCTCGCTCCATGCGGGAAGCCGCCCCCAACAACAATTGGTGGATGTGGTTTTTGCAATGGTTTTGGCCAAGTCATCATTTCGTCGAAATCGACAAATTTGCCGTGATATTCTGCTTTGTCGTTCGTCCATATGATTTTCATTGCTTCAATACGTTCGTTCAATAACTGACCACGAGTTCTGGGATCTGTCCCATGGTCTGACATTTCTTCCAAGTTCCACCCTGCGCCGACACCGAATATGAATCGTCCTCCCGAAATCTGATCTAATGTTGCAACTTCCTTGGCCGTCTGGAGAGGATCGCGCTGAATTACTAGGCAAATGCCAGTAGCAAGTTTGATGGTCTTTGTTACCGAGGATGCGGCTGCCAACGCAACGAATGGATCCATTACGTCGTAATACATTTTTGGAAGATCTCCACCTCCAGGGAATGGTGATCTGCGGGAGGTTGGGATATGAGTATGTTCTGGGATCCACATTGACTCAAATCCACGTTCTTCAGCAGCGACTGCTAGGTCTGAGGCAGACATTGAGTAATCAGTGACAAACATCATTACGCCGAAATGCATTGTTGTTCCTCTCATCTATGTGGGTCGGTGGTTCAAACGCGAATATGATACCTTCAGTATTTGACTAATTCATACTTTTCAAGTCGGATATCGTATTGAAGTCTTGAGTAAGGGAGTTTTCCATGAAAATTATGGTTGTTGGAGCGGGTGCGATGGGAGGATCATTCGCTGGGTTGCTCGCTTTATCTGGGCATGAAGTGCGAATTATAGATACCGACGAAACTCATGTTGATGCCATAAATAAAAAAGGTCTTATGGTTGAAGGTGTGTTGGGAGTAAAGTGTGTTGACCTAGACGCTAGTACGAAGCCTCGGAACGGAGAAATTGCTGATGTAGCGATTATGTTCTGTGACACGAACAATACCAAGGAAGCTTCCAAAACAATTGCAAAATTGGTGGGAAACAAAGGTTTCGCCATTACATTCCAAAATGGAATCGGCAATGTCGAAGCCTTGGTAGAAACCGTGGGATCGGAACGTACATTGGCTGGATCCAGCATGTGTAGTGCGGCAAATTTGGGTCCTGGGCATGTATCCCTTACTCACATGGGGAAAACGTCTTTGGGAGAATTGAATGGAACAGTCACTCCCAGGGTGGAAATGTTAGCTGAAGCCTTGTCGCGTGCTGGTTTTAAAGTTGAAGTCACAGGACAAATAATGGGGCAGATTTGGCAGAAGTTTCTCGTTAATTGTGCGGGGAACGCGATTGCCGCTACCACTGGATTGCGTACTGGAGAAATTCGTCGTGTTCCTGCGGTGGCCGCCTTTCAAGACAAAATAATCAAAGAGGTGTTGCAAGTACTCGATGCTAAGGGCATTGCTTTGCCGGATCCAAATGTGTTGGTAGAGTTAAAGAAAAATTTACCCAAAAGGTTTAATCGTCCTTCCATGTTGCAGCACGTGGATGGTGGAAGAAAAACAGAAATAGATGCAATAAATGGAGCCTTGTTGAACGAGGCAAAGCAGCTTGGCATTGCAACCCCGTTTAACGAGTCCCTAGTGTCTCTATTGAAAGGACGAGAGCAGGCTCGCATTCGTGAGGTGCATGAACCCAATTTTGACTATGCTGCTTGGGAGAAAAGAATAGCCAGCGGAGAGGAAGAATAGGGGAGGCATCAAATGTTAACAATCTGGGGCCGAAGAAACTCTAACAATGTCCAAAAAGTTCTTTGGTTGTGCGAGGAAATCGATCTGAAATACGAACATGAGGATGCGGGCGGAGAATACGGGCGTACTAGAGATCCCGATATGCTAGCAAGAAACCCGAATGCGGTGGTACCCACGATTGAGGATGGTGGGTTTACCCTTTGGGAAAGCAATGTGATTTTACGTTATTTATCGTCAAAGTATGGACCAGAGGAACTATATCCACCTGAATTAGATGTACGTGCTGACGTAGAGAGGTGGATGGATTGGCAGCAAACTACCTTGTTATCACCATTGACGACTATTTTTTGGGGACGAGTTCGGACTCCCCATGAAATATCGTCGGATGAAATTTCCAAGGCGATCCTGAAAGCAGAGGGCATATGGGCTATTTTAGATAATCGTTTAGAAGACCAACAGTGGATCATGGGTAATAGCTTTACGTTGGCTGAAATTTCGATGGGAGCTCTTGCGTGGCGTTGGTACAGTTTGGTCCAGCCTGAGGAACGAACGGGAGAGCAAAAGAATGTGGATCGTTGGTTTGAACAACTTCGTCAACGTCCGCCTTACGAGCTACATGTTATGTCTATACCTATGACGTAATATTATTTACCTAGGAACGATCCGGAGCAACAATGGAGCAAGCAAATTCTGAGCCTATAAAAGTGTGGGGAATTGGATCCGGTCGGTGTATGCGAGTGCACTGGGCTGCTCATGAACTTGGACTAGACTATCAAGTATTTCCAATTCTCTCCCGTTCGGGGGAAACAGAGACGGATACTTTTAAAGAATTAAATCCAAAGCAGAAAATACCAGTTTTACAACATGGTTCCTTAACTCTGTCTGAAAGTGCCGCCATCATTAACTATTTATGGGACGTATTCGCCACCTCGTCGAAGTTTTATCTACCGACTAATTCAGCGGAGAGGGCTCAGGTAAACCAATGGTGCTTTTTTATTTGTATGGAACTTGACGCACATACTCTTTACCTGATCCGGCGACACGATGGACTGAAAGAGATCTATGGCGAAGCGCCTAGTGCAGTATCTTCGGCAGAGAAATATTTTATTTGGCAGATGGGGGCCGTTATAAAGCGGCTAGAATTGGTCGATGAATATTTGTTTGGGGATAAGATCTCTGTGGCAGATATTCTACTGTCCTCTTGTATCGGTTGGGCTATTCACTATCATATCGACGTGCCGGATGTTGTTCGGGCTTATCAAACCCGCATAACCAAACGACCGGCTTACCGGACAGCATTTGAGGTAAACTACCCGAATGGGCTCCCAATCGATAGCAGGAGCGGCTCGAAGAGCAATTCATAGATTAGTAAAGTAAGGATGTAAACATGACCGGCCCGCTTAGAGGATATCGGGTTCTTGATTTCACTTCTATGGTTTCTGGACCAGTAGCCACGATGATGTTGGCGGATCAGGGGGCAGACGTCATCAAGATAGAGCCGCCCGGGGGTGAATATATGCGAAAAGCTGGAGTGAAACACAAAGGAATGCCGTCTGGGTTTCTGTCCTGTAACCGCAACAAACGATCTTTGTCCATAGATTTGAAAAGGTCGAAGGGACTGGAGGCTATTAAGAAACTTTTAGCGAAAACAGATGTTCTTGTTCAGAACTTTCGACCAGGCGCCATAGAACGCATGGGATTAGGGGAGAACGTAGTACGGAAAATTCAACCAGAGATCATATTTGTGTCCATTAGCGGTTTTGGAGAGTCGGGCCCCTATTCTAAACAGAGAGTATATGATCCTATTATTCAGGCTGTTTCTGGTCTCGCAGATATTCAACGAGATCGCGAAACCGGGCAACCAAAAATGGTTCGGACTATCATTCCAGACAAAACGACTTCTATAACCGCCGCACAAGCTATTACTGCGGCCCTTCTTCATCGAGAACGAACAGGGGAAGGGCAACATGTAAGGCTTTCGATGTTGGATACAATGATTGCTTTCTTATGGCCGGAAGGTATGTCGGGTTTAAATTATGTTGGGAACGAAACTGATCCGGCGCGTGCCCAAATGGGTCTCGACTTAGTTTTTGAAACCCTTGATGGCCATATCACGGCGGCTGCGGTAGCGGATGCGGAGTGGGCAGGCCTTTGCAGAGCCCTGAAACGTGATGAGTTAATAGAAGATCCTCGTTATAAAACCCCGGCAGATCGATCAAAAAATCAGGCCGAGCGGCGACAAATGATCACGGATGAATTATTAAAATGGAAAAGTGCGAATATTCTCGATCGATTGACAAAGCAGGATGTTCCATGTGCTCGGATTCTTGATCGATGGTCTCTTCTAGAAGATGAACAAGTAATAGAAAATAAAATGATTGAGGTTCACGAACATCCGACTTTGGGCTCAGTACGACAGCCGAGGCCTGCTGTTCGGTTTGATCGTACCCCCGCCAAGGTTGCCTCTTTGGCTCCATATCTTGGGGCAAACAATTCAGAAATACTTTCTGAAGCTGGTTATTTAAAAGATGAAATAGAGCAATTTGAAACCGACAATATTTTATTTTCGCAAGATCAGTAATTTATGATGAGCCAGGGCGAAATTCCGGACTATAGTGTCATTGCTGCTAACACAGGACACGGATCTGATAATAAAATTCATGATGATTCCGTTGCTCGACGGTTCGGATTTACTGGGGCACTGGTTCCTGGTGTAGACGTCTACGCATACATGGTCCATGCACCCTTATTCCGTTGGGGTTACGATTGGTTGGAACATGGTTATATGCATGTACGATTAGTGAAACCTGTTTATGATGGAGACGAAACCATCGTAAGAGGCGTGCTAAATGAGGATGAAAAACTGTCCGTTTCCGCTGCCACTAGTGAAGGGTTATGTGGTGAAGGGTTGGCTTCATTAAATGCTCCGTGCGAACCGTCAAATAAGGTCATTCGCAATGCTGATCTGCCTGCACTAGGTGAAAGGCCGCCAGCTGATCAAAGCTCGTTGAACATTGGAGCGACATTGGGTGCTCGATACGATCCGCCGTCGGTGTCGGTACATGCGGAATACCTGGTGTCAATTCATGAAAAATTGTCTATTTTTGAAGAGAAACAAGCTGTGCATCCAGGTTACCTTCTGCGTAGAGCCAATCTTGTGTTGCGAGAGAATGTCCTTTTAGGTCCATGGATTCATGTGGAAAGTTGGATTTGGAATCTACGGAGCTTGAGTGTGGAAGAATCGATTACCACTCGAGCACTGGTAACAGACAATTTTGAGCGAAAGGGGCATCGGTTTGTAGATTTGGATATCTCTATCTTGGCGCAAGATACCTATCCAATTTGTCGTATTAAGCACAGGTCTATTTATTTGCCACGTCAGATGAGGGCCGATATTCCCCAATAAGCGTGACCTTATGGGTGAGGTCCCCAAGGCGACGCCAATAACAGTTTGTTTTCTTGTGTTTGGATCAGTGGCCTGAATTTGGCCGCAAAGGCCATAAACCCTTCATCAGCATATATTTTAGCCCACAATGAACGGCGGTCAGCATCGTTTTCGAATTTCCACATATGCACAATTTGGTTTAAGGCCCCAATATCTCCTGTAAAATATCCAATCAGGTAGTCTTGATAGGGTTCAAGTGCGGGCCATCCAAGTTCGTTATATAACGTTATTGCTTCATTAAGTTTGCCTACTGCTAAGGTATAGGTGCGTAGCTCGTATATCGCCAATGAAACCTCCCTATTGTAAAGTTACTACAACAACACAAAGAGATTAGGTGTGCCACATTTGTCAGTTCAAGAAAATAACGGATTCTAATTTTCTTGTATTTTCTTTCGGCTTTTGATGACACATTGTAGTTATGTAGTGTTTTTGAGGTTATTTAATAATGGACAGCTAGCATGTATGATTTAAGTGAAATCTCTGGATCTGTGGCTACGTTACTTAAGGGACGGGGCGAGACAATAGCGGTAGCAGAGTCCTCTGCGGGCGGATTAATTTCAGCTTCCCTCCTATCTATTGGTGGGGCGTCAAATTATTTTGTAGCTGGCGGTATCATATATACTCTTGCAGCCAGAAGAGCCCTATTGCCAGACCCAGGCGACGCGTTGGAGGGAGTTCGTTCAGCCTCTGAGCCATATGCTTTATGGTTGGCGCGCAGTGTCAGACAGCATCTCGGTACAACTTGGGGATTGGCGGAAACGGGGGCATCTGGACCATCTGGCAACAGATATGGAGATTCACCAGGGCATTCCTGTATAGCCGTTTCTGGGTTAACTGAGAAATTGAGGACTATCGAAACGGAAATTACGGATCGCCAGGCTAACATGTGGAAATTTTCGAAGGAAGCATTGATACTCTTGGAAGAAACTATGAACGAACAATGAGTCGTTCAATTTGGAGTTTATTCAATTGGCCAATATCTATGTGGCGAAGTAGTATTGAACATTCACAAATTGATTGGATTTGAGGGAAATATGTCTGAAGCGGAAGTTATCGAAAGCAAGAAGAAAGATCGTAGAATCCGAACAAGTTACTTTGTGCTATTTACTGTTGGTATTCTCTTGGTGATGATTTTCCCGGTTTATGGTTTTGGAAATAGGGTAGAGCCGTATGTCTTTGGGCTACCTTTCTCGATGTTTTGGGTAATCTTTTGGATCGTTGTAGAATTTTTTGGAGTGATAGCTTTCTTCCTCTATGAACATGGCGGGGAGGGAAGTTAAATGGAGCCGTGGATTGTCGCCATCACTGCCATGAGTGCTTACCTTGTTTTTGCTTTTGCCCTTGGTCTCCTTGCGGGGCGGGGAAGATCTTTTTTTTCCGTTTCAGAGTACGCAGTCGCAGATCGGGGATTAGGGCTGTTTGTTATGTGGTTTCTCATGGGAGGGACTATCTTTTCTGCATTTGCGTTCTTGGGGGGACCCGGGTGGGCCTATTCTAAAGGGGCTGCGTCTTTTTACATTCTCGCGTATGCTGCTTTGGGGTTGCTTCCTTGGTATGTAATTGGCCCGAAAGTAGCTCGTCTGGGAGCACGCCATAATTATTTTACCATGGGGGATTTACTAGGCGATAGATATCAATCTAGAGCCTTAGTTGTGTTGGTAGGTATCGTTTCGGTCTTGGCATTTATTCAGTATTTAACGATACAAATAAAAGGGATGGCATATGTTTTTAATGTACTGACTGAAGGACATATACCAATCTGGTTAGGTGCGTTAATCGCTTACGGAATTGTGGTTGTGTATGTGATTACTAGCGGGGTTAGAGGGGCGGCTTGGAGTGACGTATTGCAGGCAATTCTGATGTTGATTGTTGCATGGGTCTTGGCCTTTTATTTGGTTAGTCATTTGCACGGTGGGGTCGGGGCAATGTTTGAGTCTGTAGCTCGGGAAAAACCACGAGATTTTTTAATAATTGGTGGTGTCGACTCGGCAATGTCTGCGACGGCGTATTCTAGTGCGATTGTGGTTTCAATGATTGGTTTTATGATGTGGCCGCATTTATTTACAAAATCATATACCACAAGCGAACGACGAATAAAATTGACAGTAATCGCATATCCACTGTTTGCGCTCTTCCTAGTCCCTGTTTTGTTTATCGGTTTTTCTGCGGTTGGAGTTGTACCACCCGATGTTCTGGACAGTCCAGACCAGGTGCTTCCGTATTTGATCACCCATGAGCTTGGCAGTTCTGGATTGATATACGGGTTGATCGGGGCGGGGGCGTTAGCTGCTGCGATGTCCTCTGCCGATGCCATAACGCACGGAGCCTCTGTATCTGCTGGGCGTGACGTTGTGGTCCCTCTGAAACCCAGTTTGAGTGATCGGGCACAACTACTGGTTATGCGGATAGCTGTGGTATTAGTGGGAGGGGCCGCCTACTATCTTGCAATTTTTGGTGCTCAAGGACTTATACAGTTATTACTAGGGGCATATGGGGCCATCGTCCAATTTGCGCCTTCCGTCTATGGGGCCTTGTTTTGGCGACGTGGGACGCGGCTTGGAGCCATCTGTGGGCTTATCATCGGCGTATTGGTAAATTTTTATTATCAATTAATTGCTGATGGAAAACCTTTTGATCTGCATGCCGGTCTTTTAGGTTTGGCAGCCAACATCGTTGTGTTCGTACTTTTAAGTGTCTTGATTCCGTCTAGTCGGCAAGATTTATCTAGAAATAGTGAGTTCGTAGAGGGTTAAAATATAGAACTAGAGAATGATACCGGCGACATTTTGGGTTGCTAATCCTATTCCTAGAAGACCAAAAATACCTGCGAGGAAGTAAGTGGCTGCAGGATTATTTTCAGCCACCTTAGCAAGGTGAAAAATCCATACGAGTAGGCTAGCAATCCCTAATTGAATGGCGAACAGACCGACTAGGTAGCTAATGATGGGACCCTGTTCGGCACCGAGAATGCCTTCGCCATAAGCGAAGCCGTGAAGAGTTCCACAGGCTAGAAGTGCTGGAACCACTACATGAACCGATATGCTTTTTATTCGAAACATCATAGCTGAGAACAGTATCAATGAGGCAGCTAGGGTTATTTCTGGCACTTGGGTATCTGGAAAATATAAATAAGCTGACACTCCCAAAATTGTGCCAATGATGAAAAAAAATGGTAGCTGGTATGACTTCCTACAGAGTGCACAAAGTAAACCCACCGCGCAGACGAAAGCGAAGTGGTCGATTTCGATAATCGGATGTCCAAGACCAGAGATAAACCCTTCTGTGATTGTAACTGCAGTATTCCCGTCCATTACATGATGTGCCAGACTAGAATTTTGGTAAAGCAGTGATAGTGCGCTTAGATAAAAACTGCGGAATGCTATTTTCATAAATTTTTTGCTCGCTGTCGTAGGGTGTATGGGGGCCTTAGTAGGAGGGTATAGTGGAATTAAACTCTTCAGATTCTAACTTTCGGAAAAGCGATGCCATTGATCTTTGAAACTCAGAACGCACCAAAGCAAGGTTGCTAAATCGACCTGGGATTTTCGTTTGTAGTACTTCTGCTAGAGAATCTCCTCGCGCGACAGCTTCTGCCGTAGAGCGTTGAAGAAAGCTTAGGTAGTCGCTTAGCTTTTTTAGAGGTTCTGGATTTGTTACTATTGGTCCATGCCCTGGTATAAGTTTATTCCATTTCATTTCCGATAGTTTTTGAAGATGATCCTGCCAAACTGAAACATTCGCGTGCGGCACACTTGCCGCTCGGCCATAAAAAACTAGGTCTCCACTAAAGAGTGTTCTAGTTTTGTGATCGAAGACAGCAAGGTCACCTGGGGTGTGCCCGTTACTGAACGGCAATATCGTAATTTTTCTGTCGCCGATGTCTAGTATTCGTGCACTTCGGATAGTATGTGTTGGTTTGTCGATATGGGTTCCGGTGACCCAGTTTGAACCGATTAAGGATTCCATGAAACCAAGAAGAGTAGGTCCTTCCATCTTAAGCAGTTTCTTGGATAGCTGGTGCATATATACGTTTATATTGTTTTTTTTAAATTCTTGGATTCCAAACGAGTGATCTGGGTGGTGGTGAGTGACGATAGCGTAGCGGATGGGGACATTGGTCAAGCTCCGTATGGTATTGATCATTTCTGCTGCGTACAGCTGCGTTGGCCCTGTATCGATTACTAAAACGGAATCACTACCTATGATAAAACCTGTGTTAACTATGTTACCACCGTTCTCCCAGGTAAGGGGTTCTTGCTTTCCCCATAAAACGTAAACATCTTCGGCGACTTGGCTGGGTGTTAGGGAATACCGACCGTATCCAGCACACGCATTAATAGACCAGAACAATAGAAACGATGAGACTGTGGCCATGGCGGAGAAGAGAAGTCCGCATTTAGTCATTATTGCACTTTCATAGGCTCAACAGTCTCGAAATGCAGTCCTTTACTATCTTGGGCTGTTATTCGAATATTTTGTTTAAGTTCCGGTACATCGATTGTAACAATCGGATCAGTAGACATAGCTGCCTGTGTATCAAATTCCACTAAAAGGCCGGATTCATCGTGGATACTAATTCTGTCGATGTAGTAGGCGGGAACCGATTCCCCGTCTTCACCTAGCACAAACCCTGTATCCATTGGGTGGATTATACGGAATTTTATTCTATCATTTTTATAAATCCCACCACGCTCGTATCGTTTCAAAGCGATTTCCCCCAATTTTGAGCTCACTTCTGCCCCCGTGGCACCCGGCGTTGAACAC